>JABIFX010000098.1 GCA_018650445.1 Fidelibacterota bacterium | reverse complement strand
TTTCGCAGCCTTTACCAGACCTGAAGAGCAGGCTCTGGCTCAAATACTCAGAGAACATAATTAATGTATTTAGAAAAAAATAACAACCCAGGTCATATAATAAACCTGGATCACGTTGCCAGTATGAACTGGGACAAAGAACTATCAGTTGAATTTGTAATGGCCAACGGCCAAACTGTCACCTGGAGATACAAAAACGAAGATGATCTGTCAGAAGATCTTAATCTGCTTGCCGATCAGCTGCATAAAGCTGGCCTTTACATGTCAGTTGATAAGGACCAGGAGTAGATCATGGCCTTAGTAAGATACCATTGCGCCATATGTGGCGAAAGCATAGATGATGGATCACAATTTGACCCCTGTGGAGTGTCAATTTTCTCCAATCTCAATAAGCACGAAAGTGAGCAGCTGGAGCAAATGTTTTTCTGCCACTACGAATGCTTCAAAGGTTCACTTGAACCAGGCGTGCGAGAGTACTTGAATTTTGAAGATCAGAAATAGTTAACCGGGGCGGATTTAACAGTCCGCCCTGCACACAAAGTGGTTTCCTGAATATAAAGTTCTAGAGAAACACCGCCGTGTAACTTTTTAACAAATCGGAGTTCACAAGTGATCCCGCGTGCAAATTCTCTTCGAATTTTTAATACTGATTCACAAATGATCTAATTATGTTGTTTGGTATCATCCAGAGAAAGCAAAATAGGGAATCTTCTTGAATATTTGTAAGTGTAAAGCGGAGGAATGGAATGAATAAAACTGTACGGACTGCATCAGTACTTGAAATTTATAACGAAGCCATCAAAGAGTTTGTGGCCGAACGCAATGCGCTGATAGTTGAAAAAACAAAAATTTCTGCTAAAAAGGGAGGCCAACTTCTCAGGATCATATCTGGGATTATTGCGGGATTGGTTGGGGTGATATTATTTGTTGTTGGTGCTGCAAGCGATTTAGTATTTCTTTTGGTTTTTGGCATGTTTTTCACGGTGTTTGGTATTTTCATTTATTTCATGGGTGATTCGGGTGAAAAACATGCAGAAAGAATTCAAGAAATAAATCTTAGAACCATTGAAATTGCCAATGAAATTGAAGATCGAAAAACCAAAAAAAAAGCTCTCCTGGAAGCTGAAGAAGAGAAGATTAAATTAGAAAATCAAGCCTCTGGTCTGGAGCCGCAATCCGTTGCGATTGAGGAATCACTTTCAGCTGAAAAAGTATGCCCGATGTGTGCAGAGACTGTCAAGGCAGCAGCCAAAATTTGTAGGTATTGCAGGCACGAGTTCGAAGGCAATACACCATAGATATTCTTGGTATGATTTAAGACAAACAGTGGTAAGTAATTCAGGGGTCGTTTATTCGGCCCCTTCCATTTTCTAAACTATAGGGTTGTTAGAATAACAACATGATCATAAATCGGCGCTAAGCCCTACTGAGTAACACTTTTGTGTCAGAAGAGGTGAAATACGGTTGGTGTTTCTGTTAAAAGTGCGGTAGTTCACTATAGGCTACTATAATCACCACGCTCAAGCTTGATAGATTCTTCAACTAGCTCTGACCGTTTTTCACCAGGACGCTCAAGCTCAAGGAACACATTGATGGTGATATACCGCTCACGGATCTTCACAGCTTGTTCACCATAGTAGATGCCCTTTGCCCATTCTAACTCTCCTTCACTCCAGAGATTAAGCATCCATTTAGGTGCTTCGGTAACATTTTCAAGATCTTCCCAATTTGATCCATGCCAGCTATCTATTGGAACAGGCTCTTCACCGAACAGAATCGGGAATAGATACAGATTCTTTAGCATGGCAATGAGTAGCATTCTTTCAGCACCATGATCAAATCCGGATCGGTGAAGAGTTAGAGCCCACCCCATTCTGTGAAATGGTTCACCAGAATCATCACCAAATGTTTTCTCAAACCATTGGTAGTGCTCCAGAGCTCCTTCTATGTCATCAATGCGGAGATAGAGTGGCCCAATTAAAAAGCGTTTGCCAGCTCCGTCACTAATGAAATGGTGTTCTTTCCACTCTCTATTCATGGATCGTTTATAGCGAGCAATTGTGGCTTTGATTTTCTTAGTCATGATCAGTCAAGATATTCCAATATTAAAACTGCCCCAACCTTTTCCGATTTCGGGACCCTACCCGTCAAATATTAAGTACCAGGTTATCCGATCGAGAAGACTGCTTCATTTTTTGATCGTATATGCTTTTGGCAAAATTTATTTTTTATTTTTTTGAGAGATCTATAGGTAAAAAGAAGCATCACATGGATACTTCTCTTTTTTGCGGATCCAGTTAGAACTTATCACCAGCATCATCGAAGTCACTAGGAGTGATCCGATCAGTCAGTGCTTCCAACTCAGTTCTAGCAGTCTTGGCAATGATCAACATCTCTTTAGAAGCAATGCCATCCATTCCCAGCTTAACAGTAGCCCAACGGTAGGAACCCTTTTTAACATCTTCGAGTTCGAAGGTGGTATTAACGGCAACCACTGGTAAGTTTGATCTCTGGAGTTTTTTCTTATGAGCATTCCAGAACTTGATACTGGTCGGAGACAAGTTCATGATGAGTGGTCGAACCTCACCATCAATCTCAGCCAACATTAGCAAGCGAACTTTTGGCTTACAAGAGCCGCCGATGACACCATGATCACAGTGCTTGCAGTTATCCGAAAGAATCTCTTGTCCAATGGGCTGATCGTCTATCGCCGAACACAAGGGCACTTCACTTTCCTTTTCCCAGAAGGCTCGGATAAACTGTTCTGCAAAGACTACCGCAGTCAGTTTATTGCCTGGTATCACAATTTCCTGAGAGTCATCGTCCAGATAACTTTCTCCCATATCTATGTGCATTCGGTGCTTGCCGTTGTCTTTATGTTCGATCCTGACACGGGGGAGCTCAAAACCAGAAGATTCTGTGTGTAACTCGTTCAGCTCTTTATCCATGTCCCAACCAGCGACAGTCAAGGCTTGCTTGACTTCATCTGGGACTATTAATTGATTTTCCATATTTTCCTTTCTGGCTATCCAGCCATGTTTAATTCCGCTAACAGTTCATGAGCCATGTCAGCGTCTTTCACAGGCACGTTGTCATTCCGGCTTACGCAATGAGTCGCATAAGAGCAAAACGCACAACTTGCTGTATTGGGATAATACCATGGTTTGACCATAGCACTTAGCTGGGCTCTGATCTCATGCCTGAAGGCACGAAGATCCTGAA
>JABIFX010000127.1 GCA_018650445.1 Fidelibacterota bacterium | reverse complement strand
CTCGTTGCTCTCGTGGCTGGCTATGCTGGATTTTCATTGCGTAAGGTGCTGATCAAGGAATATCAGATATCGTGATGGAAAACATGAAACCGCAAAGATCGCAAAGAGTTTTTAAAGTAAAAAACTAAAGGTGTTATCAGATAACGCTATCTCTCTTAAGGCTTTGCGAGAGGTCACATTCAGAGGATAGTCGTGTCATACTTCGACAGGCACCAGTCTACACTTTGAAGCTTCGACTTGGCAGGCAACATGACACACTTAATCTAAAGTGTCTCCCTGAGCAGGGTCTAAGGGTAATAGACATGATTTGGATAGAGAAACTATGAGTAGATCAAAAAATAAAATAGAAATTTATGAGGAGCCCCTCAGAACGATTCCCCACAATGTGTTCCGGGATAACAACCCTGATTATGACGAGCTGGAACGACGACCCAGAATGCCTGTGGTGGCTCTCCTCGATAATATCCGTAGCATGTTTAATGTTGGTTCCATGTTCAGAACCGCCGATGGAGCCTGGCTGGAAGAGGTCATTATTAGTGGCTATACTGCCTCACCTCCCCGTAAAGAGATTGCCAAAACAGCTCTGGGGGCCGAATATTCTGTTCCCTGGAGAAGCATCCCTGACCCCGTTGAGGCTATTCGTGCCTTAAAGCACAGGGGTTATACAGCCATTGCTCTGGAGCATACGACCAGGAGTCAATCCTACACCAGTGTCAAGTATGACTTTCCCCTGGTTTTTGTGGTGGGGAATGAGGGTGTCGGTGTTCAAGACGACATTGTCAAGGAATGTGATTTTGCTGTTGAATTACCCCAAAATGGCATGAAGAGCTCCATGAATGTCGCTGTAGCTTTTGGCATTATGTTGTATGAGTTGAGACGCCAATGGGACCTAAAGCACCAATCTTGAAAAATATAGTTAAACTCGATACATAGCGTGAATTCATAGTTAAGCTATTTATAATAAGTACTGGCAATATTTGTGTGTGTGCTTACTTTTTCACGACTTGACATGGCTCACAGGGGATGATTCAAGCTTTGAACTGTGTTAGACTAATCCATATATTGAAAGATATTCAATTACAATAATTTTCTTAAGGAGGATTTATGATTAAAAAGGTACTTGTTTCAATTTTAACTCTCACTCTAGCTGTCGGTGCATTTGGGCAGACTCTGGAGGAGAACCTGGGCACCATGCTCAGCGATAATGCTGAGATGTATCTCCAGCCATTGGGTGATGCTTTTGGTTCTGCAATGAACTCTGGTTGGTATCACAGATCCCGCGTTCACAAAACGCTGGGTTTTGATATTAGCGTAAAAGCCTTCGTAGCTGCTGTTCCTGAGGAAAGTGAGTTTTTTAACTTTGCATTGAACGAAAGTGCTATGGATTTTGACCTGGATGCACTCGTTGGCCAGGATATCAACCCCCTTTCTCTCACCTTTGCAGATATTTATTATGAGACGGATACACGGACACCAACCTTTTTTGGTCCAGCGGATAGCGCAGGCTTACTGGTAACCAATCAGAATCATCTCGCTGGCTTGTTCGAGGATCACCTACGCCAGGAACTTGCCGATGCAGGTGTTCCTGCTATTGCAATTGATGCTGCCATTGCGAATGCAAATATTTCTGGTGAAGTAGCTGCTATGGATCTGGATTTACCACTTCCTCCTGGAATTGGCTTGCCAGCACTTCCATTGGTTATGCCACAGATCGCTCTCGGTCTCCCCATGGGGATTGAGTTAACAGTTCGTGGATTTCCAGAAGCTGAAATCGAAGATATTGGTACCTTCAGCATGTATGGTGGTGGACTGCGTGTCAATGTTGACCAGTTTATTCCAATTCCACTTTTCCCCGTGGATATTACAGCAGGCGCTTTCTACTCACAGATGAGCATTGGTGATCTGATTGAATCTTCTAACATGTCAGTCGGTCTTCAGGTTGGTAAATCCATGAACCTTCTCATCTTTGGTGTGGGTGTTTATGTGGATGCTGCTTATGAGACGAGTTCATTGAGCATTGGTTATGATGTGGATCCAGAATTTGGCATAGAGGACGATCGTATCCAGTTTGATATGGATACAGACCCAGGTTTAAGAATGGGTGCCGGTTTACATCTGAAATTGATCCCTTTGACCTACTTTAATGTGCATGTAAGTCAAACACCAACTAACAGTGTAGTAACTGCTGGGTTTGGTATCTCTCTGAGATAAATACTTCACAGATTGTGATAAAAAGGTCACCCCAGTGGGTGGCCTTTTTTATTACCGCGAACCCACCCTCACCTCACTGATATCTTCAAATCTTTTTGTGGATCCAATTGGAGTTGAATGTAGCTGTTGACAATCCTTCAATTGGATGAATTATTATTTGTCCTCTTTTATCAGAATAAGCTGATTTCCACAGAATATGTTCTATATTTCAGATTGATCTTGGAGGAT
>JABIFX010000260.1 GCA_018650445.1 Fidelibacterota bacterium | reverse complement strand
TGTTGCCAGAATAGTTTTAAGTTTCTTACCAGCCACTATTTCGGTCCTTCATTTAAGTTTTTCACTCCTTCTGTGGAGTTTTTTTATTGTTTCAGGCGAGGATCCAGCGCATCGCGCAATCCTTCACCAACAAGATTGTATACAGTTACAGTAATAAAAATTGCCAATCCTGGAAATGTTGTCAACCACCAGCCCGTAGGCAGTGTATCTCTGGCGCTACTCAGTAATGAGCCCCAGGTTGCCTGTTCTGGAGGTGCACCAAAACCGAGAAAACTTAAGCCAGATTCAATGAGTATGGCAGCTGCGACTCCAAAAGTTGCCGTCACGAGAACTGGTGTCAATGTATTGGGAAGTACGTGTCTGAAAATAGTACGAAAGTCCCTGTAACCCAGTGCTTTAGCAGCAACCACATAATCTTCATTCTTAACTTTCAAAAATTCGCCACGCGTAAAGCGCGCAACCCCCGTCCAGCCGGTCAATCCCAAAATGATCATGATGTTAACGATGGACTGTGTCTCCATCACTGCAACAATCGTTATGATAAGAAACATTCGGGGAAAGGTAATCATTATTTCAATCATTCTCTGGATGATAATGTCAATCACCCCGCCATAGAATCCTGCCAGTGCCCCCAGAATCACACCAATGAATACATAGATTGCCACAGCTACAAATCCCACCAGCAAACTTACTCTGGCACCGTGAATCATCTGGGACAATACATCCCTGCCCAATTCATCGGTTCCAAAAATATGCGCTCGGCTGGGTGGTTGTAGTTTTACCTTAAGATTGTACTCAGTTGAAGAATACGGAATGACAGGGTATATAGCCCAATCCCCTTCTGCATACTTTTCCTCGAGGATCTTGAACTGTTGACTCTTAAAGGCATCCTGCCAATTCATCCCCAACCACTTCACACCATATTCTCTAAAAACCGGGAAATAGGTACTCCCCTGATATCTCATTGCAATAGGTTTGTCATTCGCCAGAAAATCAGCAAAGATAAATATAAATAATAATACGTATATGATATGCAAAGAGATTACGGCCAATTTGTTCTTCCGAAACTGAGAGCCTACAATCTGACTGTAGGTACGAGCTGGTGCCATCTCTGACATTAGCGTTTCTCCTCGAAAGTAATACGGGGGTCAACCACAGCGTATAGTAAATCTGAAAGTAAAATCCCGGATAGGGTAAGCATGGCTGAAATGGTAGTTACTGCCATGATAATCGGATAATCTCTGAATAATACAGCGTTAAAACTCAATTGTCCCATGCCAGGAATGGAAAATATTGACTCGATAATAATTGAACCTGAGATGGCCAGTGGTAAGAGATTGGCCAACATAGTAATAATAGGGATCAATGAGTTTCTCAAAGCATGTTTGTAAGTCACCACACGTTCGCTGAGACCCTTGGCACGGGCAGTTCTGATGTAATCCTGACGAATCACTTCCAGCATGGATCCTCGCATGTAGCGCGAGAGCGCTGAGAATGAACCATAGGTCCAGATTATTAATGGCAAGGCTACGTGGTGGCCCATATCCATAAGGTATTCCCAGGTACTCATATCCTCTGCCCCAAGGCTATGGAGTCCGGTTACTGGAAAGATGTCCCAGAAATCACCGCCTCCAAAAAAGACAATAGCCATAGTGGCAACCCAGAAATTTGGCAGAGAGTACAAAATGAACAAAATCACAGTGCTGACCTTATCCCCAGTTGAATACTGATGTGTCGCTGAGTAGATGCCCAGGGGTATGGCAATTAAATAGGCCAGGATAAATGATGTAAAGGTAAATATCAGTGAGACAGGTACGCTTTCCTTGATATGATCCCAGACTGGACGATTATCCTTGATCGAGTTCCCAAATTCCAACATCATCATATTGACCAGCCAACGTGGGTACTGGGCTTCAGTAAAAATCTTTTTAAATTTCTGGAAACCGGTGAACTGATAGGTATCCTTCGCTGCATTCCTTACCACACCGGTAGAATCGGTGCCACCATACCACCAGTTCTGGATATATTCCAGTTGCTTTTCCAGACTCATTTCAGCACTGATACTCAGCTTCTGCTTAATGGTCAGGATCTCCAATGCTACCGTAGTCTCATCGGCAGTCAGATCATCTGATTCAAGCAGCCCTACTAAAAATGGAACGGCTACTTCATCGGCCTGCTTGAGGGGCTCTACAATATCATCATAGGCTCTTCCGCTAAGTGGCTGTCCCTCATGCAGATACTCCTGTACATCTGCCCAGTTATCCTCAATATTAAATATGACAAAATTGAGCAATAGGGGCTTATCCAGACCATAGATTTCTCTGGTTTGCTCAATTACCTGTTTGGCCAGATTTTGATCTGAAGACATGCCAGTCTGTTGATTTCCCATTTTAAATGCTGTGGGATCACCAGGGGCAAGTTTGATAATGATGAAGGTGATGATAGATATCCCAAACAGGGTTGGGAAAATCAACAGGATTCGCTTAAGAAAATAGCGCCACATTATGAAGCTTCTCCTGCCAGTGAAGTATTGCGCCACCAGCTATATAGCTTATAGGCCGGACGAACTGGTATCCATTTCACACCATGGAATTCTTTTAAATAGGCACCTGGGTCACGCTGATAAAACATAAAGGTGTAGGGTTGTTCTTCGTGGAATATTTCCTGAAGACGGAAATACATGGCATTTCTTTTTTCCTTGTCCAGCTCAAACCGAGCAGTCTCGATAAGTGAATCTGCTTCAGCATGGCGAAAGCCCATATAGTTTGATCCACGGTCACCAATATTATCAGAATGCCAGATCTGATATGGATCAGCCTCAAGACCACCAATCCATAATAGGGAAACCACATCAAACTGTCGATCTCGTAAATTCTCTACATAAACAGACCACTCTAACTGCCTGATATTCACTACAATACCAACTTTTCTTAGATCCTCTTTTAGCATGAGGGCCAGATATTTAGAACTAGTTGATCCAGCAGAGACTGAAAAGATAAAATCGAAGGGAATACCATCCTTATCTCGAATGCCATCTCCATCGTGGTCAATCCAGCCTGCTTCTTCGATGAGCTCCACCGCACGTTGAGGGTCATATGGCCATCGTTCTATATTGTGGTTGTACTGCTCCCCATAAATGTAAAATGGTCCAATGGTTGGTATCCCCATCCCATAGGACACATATTTGTTGTAAGATTCTCTGTCGATGAGCATGGTCATAGCCTGACGTACACGCTTATCACTGAAATAGGGTTTGTCATTGTTCCATCCGACGTAGCTGTAAGCAGGCACCACATAGCTGACTTTCTGGAATTTCTTAAGAAAGGCTGGCGTATTGGTTTGAGTGAAATACTGGACTGCCCGCATTCTGGGTATAAAATCAATCTCTCCCGCTTTCAAGGCAGTTAAGCGAGCCGTGGCATCTGATATTGATTTAACAATAACTTTGTCCAGATACGCACCTTCCTCAGAGTAACCCTTCAAAAAAGTAGAATCTGCATTCCAGTAATTGTCATTTCTAACATAGGAGATGTAGTCCCCTGTTATCCACTTATCAAATTTCCATGGACCAGAACCGATAATGGGTTCAGCTCCCTCCCCAACGGGTCTGCCCTGAGGGTGTGTATTGAATGCATCCGCAAATTCTTTAATGGCTGCTTCCTCACGTGTCACAGATGGATTTAACAAATCTGCCACGTTAAAGCGGTCCAGCAACCCTTCTGGATCCCAGATGTGTTTTGGAATGATATGAAAGCCGCCCAGAATTTCCTGGTTCCTGAAATAGGTTTCAGAACTGGTGATTATGAACTCATGAGAGCCATTTGTGCTGGCACTGACCACCTTCGAGAAAGAGCTTCGCATAGGTGCGCAATCAACAAAAGGATTCAGAACAGCCTTGATTGAAAACAAGACGTCATCCGCCGTAAGTGGCTGACCATCATGCCAGTACACGTTTTCTCTAATTTTAAATGTAAAGGTATATCCATCTTCGCTAATTGAAAAACTTTGGGCTAATGAGGGACGATCAAAACGCCATGTCTCATAATTGTAATCGAGGAGGGTTTCGTAGATATAATCCAGAACTCTGGTGGCAGCAGCAGACGTGGAGGTATAGGTATTGAGATGTTCAGGTTCCGCAGATTCAGCCAGGACCAGCGTTCCTCCCTCTCGGGGAGTCATATCAATGGGACTACTCTCGAAGACTGTCTCATCACCTGTGAGATCTACCCGGATTCCACCGGCATTGCCCAATTCATCATCAGCGATATACTCTTCTGGTCTCAGCCCAAGATTGGTAATGATAATGAGAATCAGCAGTATAGAAAATTGAATCAGGAAGGATTTTTTCATCTACAGGCCAACTACCAGAGTTAAATACAGGTAGCTCAGAGGAGCCGCAAAGAGAATAGAATCGAGGCGATCCCATGCTCCCCCATGTCCCGGTAAGAGATTTGATGAATCTTTGACACCCACATCCCGTTTTACCAGGGATTCAGCAAAATCTCCCAGTTGTCCTGCCACGCCCGTTATTGATCCCAGTATTAGCGCATCGGTGTAATCCAACCCAGGTAACCAGCCCACTCGAACTATAAGCATGAGAGCAATTAAGGAGCCGAGAAGACCAGATATAGATCCCTCCCAGCTTTTATTGGGGCTCACGCGTGGAAATATTTTGTGTTTACCTATGGCTGAACCAACAAAATATGCAAGCATATCACAGGACCAGACACCAATAAAAACGGTTAAAACCGCATACCCGCCAAGGTGCCCTCCCTGTCCTTCATATCCTAATTGCTGGAGCAGAATAAAGTATGACATGGCCATCCCAATGAAGATGGCAGCAAAAAAGGTCGAGGCGACGTTCTCCATCACATGGGGTTTTTTCCTAAACATTTCCCAGGTCATTAGTAAGAGAATGGAGACTATCAGGATAACACCCAGGTTTCCACCATTCCCTAACAGCTGATCTCCAACAAGGGCCAGATAGATAAGGTATCCTAACCAAACATTCGGCTCAGTCCCATTTGGTCGAGACATTCGATAGGCCTCACCCAGAATGAGTAGGCCGGCAATGGTGAAAAACACCATGAATACATCATGAGTGTAAAATGTGAATCCTATAAGAGCAGGAATTCCAATAATGACTACAGGAGCGCGTTTTATGATATTCTTTATCGACATATTCGAGCGGTGAAATTATTGGGCGCCCCCCCAAACACCAACATGTTTTCGGCGAATGGCAATATTATACGTTGAAACCAGAAGTGAGATAGAATTATTTCTGGTCCTCACCTTCTTTTCGATCATTGGGACGCTTGGATTTGCGATTTTCTTGCTGGTCCCGATCATCAGGTTTTTCCTCAGATTTTTCTTCTGGTTCTTCCTCTATTTGGAACTCCTTTTGGGGAACGGGATCGTCTGTAAGGGCATTCAAGCGATTTCTCGCTGATTTTGTAAGAGGATCTTCAGGGAAATGAGTCACCATATAGTTGTATGATTCAACGGCAGCCGTCATGTTGAAGAGATAATGATCGTTTAACCAGGCATGATTAAAACAGGATTTGCCCCTGATAGTAGCCGAAATAGTTGTATCTTCCTTTACGGCAAAATATTGGGAACTGGCTTCAGCATATTGACCCGTTTCAAATAAGGTCGCAATACTACCAAACCGATCTTCATCTGGATCAGACACTATCTCTGTCTCAGAAGCTTTGTTCATAATCCTGTTGTAGTACTGAGGATACTTTTTCTGAATCTGCTCCAGGGCAACTTGTCCTCCCGCTACATCCCCTTTTATTGATTCAATGGCATAATATTGCATATATGCGGACTGTTGCTGTATTGAAGTATCAGATGAGGTATTCTCAAGCGACATCAATAATTCAAGAGTAGTATCCACTCGTGTGAATTCGAATAACATATATTCCGCCAGTGAATATCTATTTTCCTCAATGAGCTTATTCACCCGCAGAGAATCCTGGGCAGTGACTTCAACAGCTTCCACTTCGACCTGTTCTTTTTCCTCCTGCTTTCCAGCCTTTTCTTCCTGGGTGAGACTGCCGGCTTTCCCTCCACGTGATCTTCCACGCAGATTACTCTCTCGACTATTTCTTCCTTTGGAAGCATTACTCTTCTTCTTTGCTTTTACTAGGGGCGGGAGACCAGCCAATTGTCTCTGGAAGTTAATATGATCCAATTGAATTTTCTGATAACGCTCTATCTGCTTATTCTTTTGGACCGCTTTATTAACAAGAGGGGATCGTATTGCCTGGGTTTTTACATTGGCAAAAGCAGTTCGTGCCGCCTCGTAATCGAAACGCTTTGTGAGATACAATTCTCCCAGGTAAAAACTAGCTTCAGCAGCAACCTCAGTCCGGTTGTAATCTTCAACAATACTAGTGAATTTGGATTCTGCATGATCAATTTCATCCATGACAAGATAGAGTTTGCCCAGCTCAACCTCCAACTGACCTCGTATCTCTACAAATTTGTCGCTAAGGAGCATATCCTGGATCATTTCAACAGCATCTTTGTCACGGTTCAGGGCTTTGAGCATAGTGGTTTGCCGAATAATGGCTTCCACCTTAAGGGATTCAGAAGGTTTGTACTTTGAGACAGTTTCATAGGCTTTAAGCGCACCTTCATAATCCAGCTTATTCTCGCGCATTTTACCAACCTGGAATTGAGCCTGAGCTTTGGTAAAACCATCTGGTGAACGATCAATTACCTGCTCCAGATAATTTTCAGCCAGAAGCAGACTATCCTGCTGGACAGCAATCTCACCCATTAGCAACAAAGCATCTGCTTGTAGTCCGCGATCGGTTTCACCTTTCAACACTCTTGATGCTTCATACCTGGCCATCTCCAGATCACCTGTTTTCAAGAGACATTTACCAATCCAGAGGGGTACTTCATTTGCGTAGGGAGAATTTGAATACAGGGAACTGAGATCTTCGAAATAGCGCTTGGCCTGGAGATAATCACCCTTGAAATAGAAAGCTTTGGCAATGATGAATTGGGCATCATCCCGATATTTACTGTCCGGAAATTTTGTGAGTAATTTTTTGGATTTTTCAATGGCCTTTGAATACAGATTAATCTCTTCTCTGCTGACGGATTCGGTTTGATTCTCCCGCGTAAGCTTCTGAGCCTCAGCGAAATACTCCTCTGCATTGTAAAAGGTGTTGTAGTAAGCACAGGATTGCAGCCCCAAAACTACAACTAACATGATGGTTTTATAATTTTTCAAGAATTCAATTGAGTTGAGCATTAATTTCCTCATAAATTTTTGGTAGGATGGAACCTGCTTTATCTCTTAAGCTGATATCAGCTTGAGCACTGAAAGAAGTGGCTTCCGGATTTATTTCAATGACGAAAGCACCATTCTTTTGTGCTTCAAATGGTAACTGGGCTGCGGGGTAAATCTGCGTGGAGGTACCAATCGTGAACATCAAATCACAGTTTTGTGCGGCATTAAATGCTCCATTGATGGTTTCCAAAGCTAAAGACTCACCAAACCAGACCACATCAGGTCTGATGGAGCCACCACATTCACATCTGTTTAATATTCTCATATTCATATCATTCAGTTCAATATATTTCCCACAGCTATTGCACTTATGTCGGTGGATGTTTCCATGCAATTCATAAATGGATCTATTACCAGCTCGTTCATGAAGCCCATCAACATTCTGGGTTATTACAACGGAATGTCTGAATAGTTTCTGAAATTTGCTAATACTTATGTGGGCTGCATTTGGCTTGGCCTTATGAATGGCTTCACGTCTATCAGCATACCAGCCCAGAACCAGTTCAGGATCTTCTCGAAAACCAGCCTGACTTGCCAGTTTCATAGGATCGTATTTTGACCAATGTCCATCAGGATCCCTAAAGGTAGCAATACCACTCTCAGCTGATATACCTGCTCCAGTAAAAAAAACAACTCTTGAATCTTGTGTAAATCTTTCAAATCGCATATTTTCTAACATCATTGTCAAACAATATAGATGTGACCTTGCATTTTTTTTCATTGAATCAAATAAAAGCTCAAAATTCACACAAAATCAAATGACCCCCTCTCAATTTGAGTAGAAATGTCATCTCCTTGACAATAATATTTAATAACTGGTTTAGATTTTTTGAAATTATGAACATACAATTGTTCATTAACTAAAGAGAATTAGGAGATTTACATGAAAAATATTAAAACAATTGGTCGTTACCTGTTTACCATTCCATTTGCAATGCTTGGGCTCATGCATCTATTCAAAGCCAGTGATATGGCTGGTATGGTTCCAAGCTTCATCCCCGGAGGCGTTTTGTGGGTATATGTTATTGGGCTGGCGCTGATTGCTGCCTCTGTAAGCTTCGTAATCCAGAAACATACCTATCTTGCTGCTCTTTTAACCGCTGCATTAATGATAGTCTTTGTGTTTACAGTTTATCTACCCCAAGTTCTTGGTGGCAACCAGATGGCCATGGGCGCCCTTC
Organism: Fidelibacterota bacterium; assembly: GCA_018650445.1. Taxonomy (GTDB): domain Bacteria; phylum Fidelibacterota; class UBA8477; order UBA8477; family JABMPR01; genus JABMPR01. The sequence goes on along the minus strand of JABIFX010000260.1, from coordinate 942 downwards.
TAAAAGAAATTGGGTTGGCTGGAGGAGCACTCCTCCTCGCTTCAAATTACCAGCAGGATTAATCGAAGAAGCATTTAATTGATCAACATCATTCCATGCCAGACTGTGATTTAGCCAAGTCGTGTGGCTTTTTAACTGTCAGGTGTGGAATGATATTCTCATCGACTTTCGACCTTCGACCATTACGCCACATGAATACTGCGGTGCATGATCTCCTGAGCCTTAAGTCGACTTTTTTCTTTAGATAGCTTATTTAATTCAGCTGACAATTTCTCATCATCCTCTGCCTCCAATAGCTCACACACATGCTCAATGATGTAAGCAGGTATCAGACTTGTATACAGCTCTGCCTCTTCCTTGAGATATTGGGCGGACTGGAAACAGCTGGGAGGTAATTCTGGAATGTCTTTGCTGACCTCGCCATCCTGACGAATACGACGTTTATTGGCAAGTTTGAGAGATACAGCCCCATGATCCAGTCCATATTGTATGGCCATCGTCATCCCTGCAAGCAGCAGGTGGATGAATGCTGAGCCATCTGCACTACGTAATTCAATAGTTTGTCTCTTGAAGGGTGAATTATAGCGATCCTTGAGTCGGTGATTAATCACCGATGCCATATCCTCACCATGTCGCCATCCCAGGGGAACTCGAATTAGAGCAGCACGGTTAAAATCACTCCAGAAAAGTTTTGTGGGTGATTCCTGTCCTGGCACCAAACGTAAATGTGAAGCAGCAATTGTATTCCCAAAGGCTGTTAGGGATGGTGCATAACGTAGCAATCCACCTATAGCCTGTTTGGCTACTGTTGACAGCTCGCCATTGGCATTGGTCATAACGTTGTTGTTGTCCAGCAGGAGCTCAACATGGAAATGGAGACCAGTACCGGCATAACCAGATTCTAGTTTTGGTGCAAAAGTGGCTAGCAAATCATACTGCGCG
>JABIFX010000246.1 GCA_018650445.1 Fidelibacterota bacterium | reverse complement strand
GGGATTGTCCTGAATCAACCTGCATACACCAGTTACAAACTTAATCTGGGTGAAATATCCACCTATCCACCTGGTTACAAAGAAAATGCCGGTATTTTCTGTCACAACAACCCCTGGATAACCATTGCTGAGACAATACTTGGTCATGGATCAAGGGCTTTCGAAACCTATTCGAAGATTGCTCCTGCATATCTTGAGGATATCTCTGAAATACATAGAACTGAGCCCTATGTGTATGCTCAAATGATTGCTGGGAAGGATGCTGCCAAACCTGGTGAGGCGAAGAACTCGTGGCTCACTGGAACTGCATCATGGAATTACTATGCAATCACCCGATACATTCTGGGTATACAACCTGATTATGACGGACTGATCATTGACCCATGTATTCCCGGGGAGTGGGAAGACTATAGCATCGAGCGGAAGTTCCGTGGAGCAGTTTATAAAATTGAAATCAAGAATCCTGCACATCTGGAAAAGGGTGATGTTACCCTGGTCGTTGATGGGGAAGCAATATCAGGTAACAAAATTCCAGTTCTGGAAGCAGGTACAACCCATAATGTGGTCGCTACACTTACTAATAGGGGTGAATCCAAATGAGAAAACAATTGAGCTATGTCATCACATTAACTCTGATATTCCTGGTAGTTGTGGGATGCAACCCAGCAGGGCAAGCCGTATCTGAGCCTGAAAATACCATCCATGTGAATCAGTTGGGATATTTACCTGACGGTCACAAATCAGCCATAATTATCGGACCCTCGGAAGGTTTTTTAATTGTTGATGTGGACTCTAAAAAAATTGTGCATACCGGTGAATTAAGCGCTCCTCAACAGTGGGCTGCTTCAGGTGAAGATGCTCGCATCGCTGATTTTTCGAGCTTCAGTGCACCTGGAAACTATGTACTGATTGCAGGGGGCAGTGGTTCACACCAATTTGAGATCTCACGCGATGTCTACTCTGATGTGGCAAAAGCCAGTATTAAGGCCTTCTATTTTCACAGGGCTAGTACGGCACTTGATGAAAAGTATGCTGGTGTGTATGCACGTACAGCTGGACATCCTGATACACAAGTGGGTATCCACGCCAGCGCTGCCTCTGAATCAAGACCAGAGGGAACCAAGATTTCTGCTCCCAAAGGTTGGTATGATGCCGGGGATTTTGGTAAATATATCGTCAATTCAGCCATCACAGTCACAACCATGATGAGCGTATTTGAACATTACCCGGAAAAATCGGGAATGATCAGTACAAATATCCCTGAAAGTGGTGATGAAACTCCAGACCTTCTGGATGAGATAAAGTGGAATCTGGACTGGATGCTCACCATGCAGGATCCACAAGACGGAGGTGTCTATCACAAGCTGACTACCAAGAGTTTCCCAGGAATGATTATGCCGGAGGAGGATACTGAACCTCGCTGGATCGTCATGAAAACCACACCTGCCACTCTGGATTTTGTCGCCTCCATGGCCCAGGCCAGTCGAGTGTATAAACCTTACGATTCCGAATTCTCAGAACAATGCCTCACTGCAGCATTGAAAGCCTGGGAATGGACTCAGAACAATATGGAGGTTTATTATACCCAGCCAGAGGATATTCATACTGGTGCCTATGATCAGCCTGGAAAAGGCTTCAAAGATGAAAAGTTCTGGGCAGCCACAGAGCTAAGCATTACCACAGGCGAAACATATGAATCCGAGATTCCATCACCCCTGCTGGTTCCTGAGTGGAGAGATGGAGCTGCTCTAGCCTCAATGAACCTCTTGAACTACCAGGAAGATGAGGCCGTTAAGAAGGTCTTCTTTGTGCTGGCAGACTCTCTGCTAAAGGCTCAAATGGCAAGCCCATATGATGTCTCCAATGATTACTTCCGCTGGGGGAGTACTAGTGATTTCCTCAATCAGGCTATGATCTTGCTTTATGCCTATAAGGCAAGTGGCGAGAAAGCTTACAAGGATGCTGCCCAATCCACATTTGACTGGGTGTTGGGCAAGAATCCTACGGGTTATTCATTCGTGACAGGCTTTGGACAGAAAACTGCCAAGCATATACATCATAGACCCTCAGAGGGGGATGCCATTGCTGAGCCCCAACCTGGTTGGGTGATTGGTGGACCCAATCCAGAGAACAAGGAAGATTGTGGTGAAGATGCCTATACCTCACCTTATCCAGCCCTGGCCTATATGGATCAACTCTGCAGCTATGCAACCAATGAGATTGCCATCAACTGGAATGGGGTATTTGTGTATGTTGCCATCGCTCTGGATGCTGAGGGGTAATATTATGATAGGTCATTTAATCAATTTTTTAATCAGAGAGATACAGCATCCTCTCTCTCTGACATACTTTTTCCTATTATGTTTAGGATTAAAAATTCTTCCAGACCATAAAATCGATAAGGGGCATATTGATGCATCATGATCTATTGTCCTCCATTATTGACAATCCTGTCATTTATTAATGACATTTGATTAAGAAATCTGAGGAGAGCTGGATCTTCCACATGGCTATTTCACCCTATCAACAATCTAGAGGACAACCTCTTCCTCATGATAGAATTGATCTTAAATGGAATATAAATGGATCGGAACCATGGAGAGTGGTCTGGCTATTTTTAATGAGGGTGGGATTGTTGCCATTGATGTTGATAAACAAATCAGTTTACAACCGAGCGATTTCAGGTTGGATCAGAACTACCCAAACCCTTTCAACCCTATAACAACTATCAGCTATGACTTACCTGAGCAAGCCACAGTGAGCCTGAGAATATTTGATATTCAGGGTCATGAAATCACAACTCTTCAAGAGTCAGAGAAACCTCCAGGCAATTACGAGGTCCAATGGAACGGCGTAGACCAATATGGTAATCCAGTGAGTACGGGTGTGTACTTTTGTCGATTTACAGGCTGGGGGATACAATGAGACAATTAAAATGCTTTACCTTAAATAAACAATGATGATTGAATTTTGATGAAAGCCCTGGACAATTGTCTGGGGCTTTCCTTTTCCTCAAATACGACACCAAGGGATTTTAAGTCCT
>JABIFX010000258.1 GCA_018650445.1 Fidelibacterota bacterium | reverse complement strand
CATTGATTTGCCCTTTGTTGCTAGTGGGTCCGAAGAAATAAATCTTACAGTAACAGGTAAAAATTTACTGCCTTATCTGGCAACCATTCCCATCACGGATCAAAATACGCCTCTGGAATTAGCCGAGTGGACACTTGATGGTGGGGGACAACCGGTTTCTGGAAATAGCTCTACCATCCTACTTTCTCTGGACAACCCTGGAACAACTTTAAACAATGTCGAACTAAATGTTTCATCCATGACTCCTGGTTTTCTTTTAGATGAAACTATTAATGTGGATAGCATTTCAGCACAGTCAAGATTTGACCTGGATCCAATCACCATAAATATTCCAGTTCTTGAACATGGCACATCGCTTACCATTGAGCTGGAAATTGTGATTGATGGAAACGCCTGGACCTGGCAGAAATTCTTCACCGTCCAGGCAGCGCTCCTCAACGTGGAGTCTGTAAATGTTATTGCAGGCGCTTTACTCATGGGAGAATCGGCTGAAATAGAGCTGGAAATGCTAAACATGGGTGGTGTGAGCTCTCAAACCCTGACGATCACACCCATACCAACCGAACTTGTCCCCTTCACTCCAGGATCATTGACTTGCCCTGCCATTGACATGGATGGATCGGCCACGACCTCTGAGACGGTGGATATCCTATTTGACGAGCTCCTCTTTCCCGGTGAGCAAATCACTTTAAGATTTGAGTGTGCTCAGGGGAACCAGATTGACACATTGGATTATACCATCCAATTGGGTGGTGCAAATCGTTTTGGACCTTCACAGATTGATGGCTATGGCTATCGCATGTTTGATAATTTCGATTTGAATTATTCCAAAGCGCCTACCTATGATTGGCTGGAAATCGATACCCAACTTGGCGGGGATGGCAGCACCATCAACATAAATGACATCTGGGAAGAAGATGATGCTTCAAGTACCATTAATCTGCCCTTCACGGTGAATTATTATGGGACTGATTTTGACCAAATTACGGTATGCTCCAATGGCTGGGCGGCTTTTGGTGATCAATCTGTGGTAAACTTTCATAACAGGACTATCCCATCACCCATCGGACCGACTGCCATGCTGGCACCATTCTGGGATGACTTAATTACGACCCCTGGTTCAGCCTATTACAAACACGATGAAGTGAATGATATTTTTATCATCGAATGGAGCAGGATGAGATCCCTGTTTTATTTCAATGAGATAAGCTTCCAACTTGTTATTTATGGAAGTACAGGGAATCCCACAGATGCCGGTGAAAATGATATCAAATTTCAATACCTGAATTTTGACAATGTTGATATTTCCTCGAACTTCTCTACTATTGGAATTGAATCCCCTGATTCTGAAACGGGCATACAGGCTTCATATAATAATATTCATGAGCCCAGCATTGGAGAATTCAGTGCGGGTACAGCAATTCTGTTTTCCACGGATCGTGGTGAGCGTCTGGGGGATTCTCAGATATCATTTAGCTCAACAAGTCTAAACTTTGAACAGGTTCCCTGGAGTAGTGCCAGAGATTCGATTATCATTTCAAATGTTGGCGAGTCACCGCTCATCTACGAAATAAGTGTGGCTTCAGATCTTCTTCGTGAGCCAGTTGTGGGTGAACCAATTGATCCCACTATCACAAAACATACCCCTGACGCCCCTGGGAGTGATTCTGCACTCAGAGAGGGTAGTGATGACTATGGGTATAACTGGAAAGACAATAGCGATGAAGGCGGTCCCCAATTTAGTTGGGTCGATATTGAGAATGAGTCCAATCGGGTTCCTTATCAGTCTGAAGAATTCGATGACACTACTGTGCCGATTGATTTAGGTTTTGAATTTCCCCTCTATGACGATGCTTATTCAATGGCTTTTATGGGAAGCAATGGAACCATCACCTTCGAAGGTTTTCATTCACCATGGTACAATATTCGTCTGCCATCTACATCCGCTCCTAGTGCTCTGCTAGCCCCGTGGTGGGATGATATGAATAATGATGATGGTCCACAAGGGACCTTCTATTTCTGGAGCAATGGATTTGACCAGTGTATCATGACCTGGAGGGATTTCCCCAAGTTTAGTACAGATTCCTTCTATTCATTCCAAGTGATTCTAGATGCTTACGGTACAATAAAGTATCAATATGAAGAAATCGGTGAAATTGTCGCCAGCTCAACAATTGGATTACAGAATTCAGATCGAAACTTTGGTTTGACAGTTCGTCACAATTCCACAACACCTATTGAGTCAGGTACTGCAATAGAAATCCAACCACCCATACGTTGGTTTTCTGCCAGCGGATGGACCGACGTTATCGGTCCTGGTGAGAGTGTACCTTTTATCATAGATATTCAGCCTCGCAATAGTATGGCAGGATCGTATGAGACCTCACTACTGGTGGCCACCACAGCTCCCAATGCCCCTGAAACCATGATAAATGTTTCATTGGATGTTGTATTTGGAGAGACTCCTTTTGGTGATATAAACGGTGATTATCTGGTAAACATCCATGACGTCACAGTATTATTTGATTTTATCCTCTTGTTAGAGGAAATGAGTGAACCACAATTTAACCAGGCAGATTTATCTGCCGATGAACGTGTCAACGTTATTGATTTGATACTATTAATTGAATCTATCAATATTATAAATGAACCATAATTGATGTGGAGTTTTTGACTTCTATTAAACCTGAAGAGAAGGTATGTATATAATGAGATTTCTATTTTTACTTCTGACCGTGGGAAGTGTTTTTGCAACTGGAGAATTCGAGTGGATTGAAAATGGAGTTCCAGTCCGCCAGGGTGTCCATATTGAATGGCAGCGTACCGGTGATGCAGGAGCTTCAGGTGAAATGATTTTTGGCTGGTCCGATACCCGTACCGGGGATCGTGATATCT
>JABIFX010000141.1 GCA_018650445.1 Fidelibacterota bacterium | reverse complement strand
CTTAAACTTTTTAATATATATAGTGTGTAATTCACAGTTAAGATCAATAAAAAAGTCTTAGCAATTGCTTACTAAGACTTTAAGGAGTGTGGAGCCTAACGGGATCGAACCGATGACCTCTTGACTGCCAGTCAAGCGCTCTCCCAACTGAGCTAAGGCCCCCTACAAATTTCAATAAATCCCTTTGATACTTGCACCAACCGCCGAGCAAAGGGATCATCAATATAATCGGCTTATAAGGGCTGTCAAATCATTTTGATAAAGAAAGTAAGTGCGGTTTTTAAAAAATTAAAAATGAATTTGAAATAAGTGAAAATCGACCTTTGACCTGCATGTTTTATTTCTATTTTAGCAATGTGATAACGGTTCAAAATCCATTACCACCCCCTTTATTTTTCCAAATAATATCCGTGTCTCAAATATTTCGCAGGATAGGTCAATTTGCTTTTTCTGGGTAAGGAAATTTCGACCCCTCTCACCCTCGCATCTGGCATACTCGGTATCTCTTTCTCTTCGCTTCAGCGGGTTATCCGTGATGGAGCAGGAATGGTCACCACCAAATCACTAAGTATTGAACCCCGCATAGGACATGAAGGTCCAGTAATAGCTGAATTCGATGGCGGTTTAATCAATTCTGTTGGTCTCACAAATCCAGGTATCGCTGAGGGTCTGGAGGAAGTTGAAAAATTTAAGAGGGGTATTGATGGGGTGGTCATCGTCAGCGTCTTTGGAGCCAATGCTGAAGAATTTGTGCAACTGGCAAGCGCTGTTAATGATTCATCCGCTGATATACTTGAACTCAATTTGTCCTGTCCCAACGTTGAAGATGAATTCAAACGTCCCTTTGCTCTCATGCCGGATAAAATTACTGAGATTGTTTCCGCAGTAAAAGCTGTGAGCAACATCCCGGTTCTGGCAAAGCTATCCCCAAATGCTAACGATATCTCAGCAATTGCCGCATTGACGGAAGCTGCTGGCGCAGATGGACTGACTATGATTAATACCCTGGGTCATGGTATGGTCATCGATGCTGTTGCTAAACGTCCAGTGCTAAGAAATAACTTTGGCGGTATTTCTGGACCCTGTATAAAACCTCTGGCAATAAAACTTATTCATGATGCCTATAAAGTAGTCAATATACCGATCCTGGGAACGGGTGGTGTGAGTACCGGTCTTGATGCTATTGAGATGATGATGGCCGGAGCCTCTGCTATCGGAGTTGGCTCGGCTGTGTATGACCATGGCCTGGATGTCTTTAAATCTATCCGTGAGGAAATGGAGGTATTCATGGACACCCATGGATACACCAAGTATTCGGATCTCATAGGAATTCTAAAGGAAAATTGATCTTGAAGTGTGATCGTCAAACCCTGCCCATAGCCGCGATCCGCGAAGAAAACAGCTCCCTCCGTACCTTTACATTTCACAGCAAACTAAAGGCCGAACCCGGCCAGTTTATCATGCTAACCATTTTCAGTCAGGGCGAGAAACCTTTCTCCATCTTAGATGTGGATGAAAAATCATTCTCTATGACTATTAAAAATATGGGTCCATTTACAGATAGACTCTTCCAAATGAAGGTTGGCGAACTGGTGTCCGTGCGTGGTCCCTATGGCCAATCATTTAATCGGCAGTCTGGCAGCATTCTCATGGTGGGAGGGGGGTTTGCAACACCACCCCTAAGGTTTCTGGCAAAGAAACTCCGAGAGGATGGAGTTACGAGACTTGTCAATATTAATGGTGCACGTTCTGCCGAAGACCTGCTATATGTTGATGACTTTGAAATTCTCTGTCATCAATCTCACATAGCTACTGACGATGGATCACTTGGACACAAGGGGACGAGTGTTGATGTGATGGAAAAGGTGCTCCAGGACGAATCATTTGATCAGATTTATATCTCTGGACCAGAGAAGATGATGAAAGCAGCAGTGGCTGTGGCCAAAAAACATCAATTGCCTTACGAAGTGAACCTTGAACGCTATATGAAATGTGGAGTGGGTGTTTGTGGATCATGTGTCATGGATCCCACTGGTTTCATTCTTTGCATGGAAGGACCCATCGTTGACAATCGGACACTGGACAGCTTAGAAGATTTTGGGACAGCACATCGAGGAAAAACAGGGCGCAAGACAGCCCTTTAATGCATAATTCTAGGAGCTTGAACAAATTGGAAACTGGTAAAAAAACATTAATCCTTGATCTGCACAGGATTGGCGCCCTAAAATTTGGTGAATTCAAATTAAAATCAGGTGCCACTTCACCTTTCTACATTGATTTAAGAAGTATCATCTCCTATCCCGGCATCATCAAAAATATTGTGTCTCTACTAAAAACAGAATTGGCCGATAAAAATTTTGATGTCATTACTGGCATCCCATATACAGCCCTGCCGTTAGCGGCCCAGGTATCGGTTGAAATGGATACCCCCCTGGTCTATCAACGCAAAGAGGTGAAAGCATATGGTACTGGGAAATTGATTGAAGGGCATTTCAAGGAAGGGCAGACTTGCCTCATCATCGATGATCTCATCACAACAGGTGAGAGTAAGTTTGAAGCTGCTGAAGGTATGGAGCATGCAGGGCTTATCGTGCATGATTTTGTTTGTCTGATTGACCGTAGTTTTAATGGTGAAGAGATGCTGGCCAGTAAAGGATATAAACTGAGCTCCATTATTACCGTGGATGATATGATCTCTGTACTGGGTGCTGAAGGGAAACTTGACGCTGAACTCGCTCAAAAAGTACGCGAATTTGTCGGTACCCCAGTTGATAAACCACTTAAGAAATTTGCCGATCGAGTTGACTCAACGACATCACCCATGACCAGAAAACTCATGGATGCCATGTTAAGAAAACAATCAAATCTGGTACTTTCGCTGGATGTTGAGGATTCAGCCAGTTTCTTTGAGATTCTTGAAGCGGCAGGTCCTGAAATCTTCATGGTCAAAACTCATGTGGACATCATGAAGGATTACAACGGTAGCTTTGTTCCGCGTTTGAAGGCTCTTGCGGAAAAACACGATTTCATTATTTTTGAAGACCGAAAATTCGCTGATATTGGTAGTACAGTTCGCAAACAGTTTCGTTCCGGAGTTTACAAGATTGCTGATTGGGCCGAGTACGTGACGGTTCACATGATCGCTGGTGAAGCTATCCTGGATGGACTGTTTGGAGATCTGGATGTCCCCAGGTCGGGATTCCTCCTCGCTCGCATGAGTGCTAAGGGAAATCTCATATCCGAAACCTACACCAGACAAGTTCTGGAAGTCGGGAAACGCCGCAAGGAATGTGTGAGTGGTTATATCGGTCATGGTGCCGATGTTGAAGATATCAAACGCTTCAGAAATAAAATACCTCAGGATCAATTACTCCTTATGCCAGGTGTGAATCTGGATACCAAAGGCGATGGTCTGGGACAGCAATATCTCACCGTCGAAAATGCAATTGAGGGGGGAGCGGATGCTATCATTGTTGGTAGGGGCATTGTTGCCAGTGCTGATCCCGGTGCAGAAGCAAAACGTTATCGAGAGGCAGCATGGAATGCCTTCCAATCCAAGAATAAATAAAGGGGACTAAATGAAACACCTAATCTCCATGCGTGATTTAAGCGCAGACAAAACTCTCCAGTTGCTGAAGCTGGCTGAGAGTTTGGAAAAAGATCCCAGTCAGATTGATCTGTCTCGTCGGGTGATGGCAGCTATGTTTTATGAAGCCTCAACACGAACCCGAATGTCCTTTGAATCAGCCATGAAACGTCTGGGTGGCGAGGTCATTGGAATGGTTGGTACCAGTGGCACCTCAGTGGAAAAGGGTGAAACTCTGGCGGATACGGCAAAAATCATGGCTCGATATTCTGATATCATTGTCATGCGCCATCCCATGGAAGGCGCGGCCCGCTATGTTTCCGAACAAGTGGATGTTCCTGTAGTGAATGCCGGAGATGGTGCCAACCAGCATCCTACACAATCTCTTTTGGATCTCTATACAATTCTTAAGTCACAGGGAACACTGAAGGGCTTGAAGCTGGCCCTGGTCGGTGATCTGAAATATGGACGGACCGTGCATTCACTGGCCTACGCTCTGGCTCCGTTTAACCCAACTTTCTATTTTGTCTCTCCCAAATCATTACGTATGCCAGCCCACATCCTCAGCGATCTCACTCAAAAGGGAGTTAGCTATAAGGAAAAAACCACAGTCGAAAACATCATTCCGGAAATCGACATCATGTATGTCACTCGTATTCAACGGGAGCGCTTCCCAGATCGTGAGGAGTATGAGAAAGTTAAAAACGCTTATATCATCACAGCTAATTTGCTGAGAAAAGCCAAGGATAATATGAAGGTTCTTCATCCTTTACCACGTGTGAATGAAATAACCACTGATGTGGATTCTACGAAGTACGCTTATTATTTCGATCAGGCTGAAAATGGTGTCTATATGCGGCAGGCCATTCTGGCTACCTTACTGGGGGAGGCTAAATAATGAAAGAATTAAAAGTAGATCCCATCAAAAATGGTACGGTTATCGATCATATCCCTGCAGGACGAGTTCAACGTGTGTTGGCTATTTTGAAACCCAGAGCAACTGATGTTGTCATGATGGGCATGAATTTTTCCAGCAAGGCCATGAAAAAGAAGGATATCATTAAAATTGAGGGGCGTGAACTGACTCAGAATGAAGTCAACAGTATTGCCCTGGTCGCTCCCGCTGCCAAAGTCAGTATTATCAGAGACTTCAAGGTGGCACAGAAATCAAGGGTTGAGATCCCCAAACGCATTGAGGGCCTCGTATCTTGTCCAAATCCAAAATGCATTACTAATGCAGAGCCCATGACGACTATCTTTAATCTGGAGGACAGCTCCAGCCGAGATCTTGCCTGCCAGTATTGTGAACGTGTTTTCACAGCAGATGAGATGACTCACATCTAATCAATTAGGAGAATTATAAATTGGCTAAAATTGCAATTATTCTGGGAAGTGACAGTGATCTTCCAGTTCTTGATAAAGGATTCAAAATTATTGAGAAATTGGGTCTGGAATTTGAGTTAAGAATTTTATCTGCTCATAGAACCCACGAAGCAGTGGAATCATACATCAAGAGTTTTGATGATCAAGGAATAGAATTGGTAATTGCTGGTGCAGGAAAAGCAGCACATTTACCTGGAGTTATTGCTGCTCAAACAGTTAAACCTGTTATTGGCTTGCCCATTCGGGCCAGTCTTGATGGTATAGATGCATTATACTCCATTGTCCAGATGCCCGGAGGTATCCCCGTGGCAACTGTGGGTATCAATGCCAGTGATAACGCTGTTTTATTGGCTGCCCAGATACTGGCTGTTAAATATCCAGAAATTGGTCGCAAGCTGGAGGCACATAGAATCGAAATGCGGGATGCGGTGTTGGAAAAAGACCGCAAGATTCAGGAGAAGTATAATAAGTGATCATTTTCACTTTGCGAATTGTGAAATACTGATGAGGGAATTGAGATATGTCTGATAGTAATCGTACAATAAAGTTCGATCGTGCCCATCCATATTACAATGGTTCAGTCCAGAAACTATATTCGGTTATGGATGACTCTGGTTCACTGGTTAGTGAAACAAGCATGGGCGGATCTGTGTTTGATGTGGGGACCATCTTTGACATAAAAGGTAGTGACACTGCAAGAGCTGGGTTCCGCCATCTCGTGTACAAATCACTCATGGACGTTGATGAATGGTCTGATATGGAATCCTATATCAAAACCCATTGGGGCGAGGACTATTTTCAGAATACACCTGTTATGCAGGAAGTTTTAGAGGAGGTCAAGTCCTCCGGTCTAAAAACTCACCACAAGGGCATGATCGGTGGGGATGACGAGAAATTGTATGATACCTCGTTTCCCCAGGAACTCAGCAATCTGACGATGATCAAGAAGTACAATATTTACAAACCAGAACCCGTCACATTCATGAGCGCCCATCTCTACGATTATGAAAAATTCTATGGAAATGATCAATTTGTCATTCCATTGGAGCAGATCGTTCGCTTTGGTGTGACCAGTGGCTCTTCCATTCTAAGGAAATACAATGCAGCAAGCGATTCTGGCAAAAAGGCATATCTGAGAGAGCTGGGCGTTGCCAATGAACTCATTCCCTGGGAAACTTTTGATACCCCACTGATCGACTTGACCACAAAGTATGAACCAGAAGATAGGAATATCTCCAGGCAGGAAGCATTGCTCATCTCTGGTATAGGCGGAGATTTATTCACTGAATCGCTGGCACGAGCCATATTGGCCTCCTTCATGGTACATAGGATATTCAACCGGATGGGCTTGAATCTTTGGGACCTGAAATGGGAGATCGCCAAGGATGGGGATGATCTTGTTTTTGTAGATACCCTGGATACGGACTCTGTCCGGGCAACCCTGATCTGTGAGGTTGAGGGTGATCACTACATTGTGAATTTCAACAAACAATCGATGCGAGACTATTATATCCTCGTTCATGATGATTGGTATGCTGCAGTGAACAAGACCAAAAAGGAAGCGGCAAAAACAGGTGAAAATTTTACCACCATCCTCAAACAAGGACAGGCAGATGGTCTCTACCCCCAAACGCCTGATGTTGACAATGAATTCATGAAAATTCAGGAGGATAAATATCTCGTGATTAAAAATTTCCTCACTGACCCTGGAAGTGAAGAAAAACATAAAAAAGATCTTGAAGATATAGCACGACGTGAAGTTGAATACTTCCTGAACACCAAGAACAAAGAGTTATACAAGAAACTAAATGCAATTGACTAATAGCGAGATTAGATGCCACACTTATTTCAGATATGTGAACGTTTGTTCGATCTGGAAGCTAACCATGAAGGGTGATAAATAAATTATGTTAAAAGCAATCGTAACTGTCATGTTGAAAAAAGGCATCTTTGATCCACAGGGAAGAGCCGTTCAGAATGGACTGGATTCCATTGGTTTTGATCAGGTCAAAAAAGTTCGCGTCGGTAAACAACTTGAAATGGAACTAGAGATGACCGACATGGCAACTGCCGAAGCTTCGGTTCACGATATGTGTGATAAAATGTTGGCCAATCCTGTTGTTGAATCCTATAGCTTTGAGATCAAGGAGGCCTGATGAATTGGGGAGTCCTTTTATTTCCTGGTTCTAATTGCGCTGAAGATTGCTTTCATGCCGTTGATAAGATTCTGGGGAAACCCGTCAAATACTTGTGGCACAAGGATACTGACCTGGGAGATGTGGATGCCATTATCATCCCTGGTGGATTCTCCTATGGTGACCACTTGCGCCCGGGAGCCATCGCACATCTTTCTCCAGCTATGACAGCAGTGAAGGAATTTGCATCAAATGGTGGATTGGTAATAGGTGTATGCAACGGTTTTCAGATATTAACTGAATCTAGAATGTTGCCAGGGAGTCTACTCCAAAATCGAGGTCTTAAATTCCTATGCCAGGACCAAAGCTTAAAGGTAGATAACTCAGATACGCCATTCACAAGTGAGTATGACTCCGGAGATGTCGTTGTATTTCCAATCGCCCACAATGAAGGTAATTATTACGCTGCTCCTGATACTATCGCCGAGATGGAAGCAAATGGTCAGATTCTCTTTCGCTACTGTAGCCCTGAGGGCGAAGTCAGTGAAGAAACCAATCCAAATGGTTCGATAAACAGTATTGCAGGCATTATTAATCGGACAGGCAATGTTGTTGGGATGATGCCCCATCCTGAGCGCAGCGCAGATGGTGTGCTGGGCTTGAGTGATGGCAAAGGGGTTTTTGTCTCGATGTTAAATCACCTCGAAGCTCAAAATGATAGTTGATCCTATGTTACTATTTTTTCCCTCAAACTATAGAACCGGGTCTTCGCGAGGGAACGAAGAGACTGCGGCGATCTCAAATCTGAGATTGCTTCGTCGCTATGCTCCTCGCAAAGACAAATTAAATGAATGCCCTATTGATGCAACCACGGTGATTGGATCAAGCTTATGAGCGAAAAGAAGGCAGGAATGGAAGAAAAGATTTGGATCAAAGCAGGTCTAACCGACTCTGAATATGAATTATTAACCAAACATATGGGTCGTGAACCCAATACGGTGGAATTGGCCCTCTATGCTCAGATGTGGTCTGAACATTGTGGCTATACACATACGCGACCCCTGTTTAAACATTTTCTGACGACAGGTCCACGTATCGTCCAGGGACCTGGTGAAAATGCAGGTATAGTGGATATCGATGATGATGAAGTGATTACTTTTAAACTTGAAAGTCATAACCACCCCTCAGCTATTGCACCTTTTCAAGGTGCAGCTACTGGAGTAGGTGGCATTATTAGAGACATTCTAGCCATGGGCGCCTATCCCATTGCATCCCTGAACTCCTTGCATTTTGGACATCCTGGCGAAAAAGGTCATACCCGTTGGCTCATTTCAGAAGTTATTCATGGAATCGGGGAATATGGGAATTGTGTAGGTGTTCCTACAGTCGGTGGTGAAGTCAGATTTTCCAACGCCTACAAAGGCAATCCGCTGGTAAATGCCATGTGTGTTGGCTTTATGAAAAAATCTGAAATCAAAAAAGCCATCGCCACTGGTGTTGGCAATAGTTTGATGATTGTAGGCAATCTTACAGGGCGAGATGGGATGGGTGGAGCCAGCTTTGCCTCCAAAGACCTTGAAGAGGAAAATGATGAAGATCGTGGCGCTATTCAAGTGGGCGATCCCTTCATGGAAAAACTCCTCATTGAGGCCTGCCTCGAGGTATTTGAAGAAGATTACGTTGTTGGTGTCCAGGATATGGGCGCTGCCGGTATTTTATCTTCTTCAGTGGAAACCGCCAGTAAAGCAGGCAATGGTGTTGAAATTGATGTTGCTCTTGTTCCCAAGCGTGAAGAAGCCATGCGCCCAGAAGAGGTCATGATCTCTGAATCGCAGGAACGTATGCTACTGATTGTTAAAAAGGGTATGGAAGACAAGGTCAATAAGATTTTTCATAAATGGGATTTACACGCCGTTGTGATCGGACATGTTACCGAAGATGGTATCTACCGAGTTCTGGAAGATGGTGTAACCGTTGGTGAAGTACCGGTATGGTCACTTATGGATGCGCCGACTTATATACTTGATGCAGTGGAGCCACCTCATTTAAAAGAAACTATGGCATTCAAGAACGAACAGGTCACCCAACCTTCTGATTTGAATGAGGTCTTGGTGAGGTTGCTTGGCGCTCCAGATATTTGTTCTAAAGAATGGGTTTACAGACAATACGATCATAGAGTTCAGATGAATACCGTGGTGAAACCTGGTTCTGATGCTGCTATTCTGCGTATTAAAGGTCGTGACAAGGGTATTGGTATCACCATGGATTCCAATGGCCGCTATTGCTACCTGAATCCCAGACGCGGAGCCCAGAGTATTGTGGCTGAATCAGCCAGAAATCAGGTGGTTTCAGGAGCCGAACCTATTGCTATTACAGATGGCCTTAACTTTGGCAATCCTGAAAAACCTGAAGTCTACTACCAGTTGGAACAATCCATTATTGGTATTAGTGAAGCCTGTAGAGCCCTGGATACACCAGTCATTGGTGGAAATGCCAGCCTCTATAATCAGACCCCTGAATTTGGGTCTATCTATCCAACTCCAATTATTGGTATGACTGGACTCGTAAAATCACTTGACCATGTTATGACCATGGAATTCAAAAATGAGGGCGATTTTGTCATCCTCATTGGAGAAACCAAGGAAGAACTTGGTGCATCGGAATACCTTGACGTCATTCATAATCTGGTCTCAGGAGATGTGCCTGAGTTAGATCTCGCCCTGGAACGCAAAGCACAGGACTATGTGCTGGACATCATCCGTCAGGGTCTTGTTAAAAGTGCCCATGATCTAGGTGATGGTGGGTTGGCTGTTGCCTTAGCTGAGTCATGTATTGCAGGTGAGCTGGGTGCCAATGTCTCCTTGGATCTTGATATGAGAGCCGACGCCTTATTATTCGGTGAAAGTCAGACACGCTTTCTGCTATCCGCGGATGAGACCTCAACGGACAAAATAGTTGAGCTGGCCGCTCAGCAAGGTCTTGAAGCTGCGGTTATCGGAAAGGTGACACAGCTTCAAAACATCATCATTCACAACATGGATGAGAAGCTCATCGACATTTCTGTTGGGAATTGTCAGGAAGCATTTGCTACTGGATTTGATAAATTAATGAAAACTGATAGTTGATGTATGCGCGATAAACTGAATGAGGAATGCGGTGTCTTTGGTATCTATAATACGAGACCAGAAGATACCTCAAAGTTAGTCTATTACGGACTATTCTCCCTGCAGCATAGAGGACAGGAAAGTGCCGGTATCGCTGTCAGTGATGGGGAGCAGATCAATTACTATAAGGATGAAGGACTGGTACAAGAGGTCTTCGATCCCAAGCTATTGAATTTTCTCCAGGGGGCTCATGGGATAGGCCATGTTCGCTACAGCACAACTGGTGGGACTACTTACGAAAATGCACAGCCCGTGGTGATTGTCAGTTCCCAAGGACAAATGGCTTTAGCTCATAACGGTAACCTAGTGAATACCAGCGAGTTAATGAGTGATCTTGAAGCTCAGGGAGCTACTTTCCAATCCAGCACAGACTCCGAAACCATCCTGAAATTGGTGGCAAAGAATGCCATTGAATCTGAGGATATGACTGAGGCTATCAAAAAGACCATGTCCATGATCAAGGGTGGCTATTCCATACTGCTCCTAACGCCAGATAAATTGTATGCCTTTCGTGATCCCATGGGTCTCAGACCGCTCATTATGGGTCGCATGGATGATTCCTTCGTTTTTGCTTCTGAGAGTTGTGCCATTGATTCTGTCAAGGGTGATATCATTCGAGATGTTAAACCGGGTGAGATTATCTGTGTGGATGTTGATGGGATTCATTCAGAGCAAACAGAAGTGAGTACAACTCATATCTGCTCATTTGAGTATGTCTATTTCGCCAGAACCGATTCTGTAATTGATGGTCTTAATGTGTACGAGGCCAGAATCAATATGGGCAAACGTCTTTTTAAGGAAACGGGGCGTAAGGCTGATATCGTTATTGATATTCCAGATTCTGGAACTTCAGCTGCCCTGGGATATTCCCAAGCTTCTGGAGTTCCCTTTGATAAGGGCTTCTATAGGAATGCCTATATTGGTCGTACCTTTATCAGCCCTAAGCAGGATATGCGCGAGATAGGTGTGAATTTCAAACTTTCTCCAATTCGGAGGAATGTTGAAGGCAAGAGTGTCATCATGATAGATGATTCCATTGTCCGTGGTACAACCATCACCAGGATTGTCAAATCATTGAGAAGGGCCGGAGCCACAGAAGTTCATGTGATGATAACCAGTCCACCTGTAAAGTATAGTTGTTATTATGGTATTGATACCCCTGACAGATCCAAACTTATTGCTGCAAAGAAACCGGTCGAAGACATTGGTATAGAAATTGGAGCTGATAGTTTATCCTATCTCTCGCATGCGGGTCTGGCTGATTGCTTGAAGAAATCGGGTCTAGGAACTTGCATGGCATGTTTTGATGGCAAGTACCCTGTTCCAGTCGAGGAAAATAAATGAGCGTTGACTACAAGGATGCTGGTGTAAACATCGAGAAGGGCTATGAAGCCGTTCAACGAATTAAAAAAGATGTTGAATCTACCCATGGACCTGAGGTCGTGGGCGGTATTGGGGGCTTTGGAGGTATGTTCGCTCCTGATGTTTCAGGGATGACCCAACCTATTCTGGTGTCAGGGACAGATGGGGTTGGTACAAAACTAAAACTGGCATTCGCTTTAGATAAACACGACAGCATTGGTATTGACTGTGTCGCGATGTGCGTGAATGACATCATCTGTGTCGGTGCAAAACCTCTCTTTTTTCTGGATTATATCGCTACCGGTAAACTTGAGCCACAACAGGTTGAAGGCATTGTTGCTGGAATTGCCGAGGGCTGTCGCCAGAGTGGTGCCGCCCTGGTTGGGGGTGAAACTGCAGAGATGCCTGGATTCTATGCCAGGGGTGAATATGATGTGGCTGGTTTTACTGTCGGAATGGTTGATCAGCCAAAAATGATCGATGGTAAGGCTGTGGAACAGGGAGATGTGATAATTGGACTGTCTTCTTCTGGGGTCCACTCCAATGGATTTTCACTGGTGAGGAAACTTTTTCCCGAGGATCGTTGGAATGAAAGTTTTGATGAATCGACCTTGGGTGAAACCTTACTTACGCCAACAAAAATATATGTAAAATCAGTACTCAGTGTCATGGAAAATCATTCCATTCACGCTATAGCTCATATTACTGGTGGTGGGTTTATCGAAAATATTCCCCGCGCCTATCCCGATCAATTTCAGGCAGCTATTAAAAAGGGGGCATGGTCCAGCCATAATATTTTCAAGCTGATTCAAGAGACCTCTCTGCTTGATGATGATGCCATGTACAATACTTTTAATATGGGAATTGGTATGGTGTTGATAGTTTCAGCAGAGGATGTTGATCCAATTCTAACTCAATTGAGAGAAATGGGTGAACAGGCTTCACCGATTGGCTACATAAAGAATAGAGATAGCGGAGAATCACCTATATGCTTCGAATAGGTGTCCTGGTTTCCGGGGGTGGTACAAATTTACAAGCCATTATCGATGGTATCGTGTCGGGTTACATCCCCGATGCCAGCGTTGAGTTGGTAATCTCCAATAAGAAAAATGCCTATGCACTAACTCGTGCAGCTGAGGCAAATATTGAAACATGCATCATTGGAAGAAAGCAATTTGAATCTCCAGAGGCATTTGATGAGGCTCTAGGTGACCGTCTGAAGAGTGCCAAGATCGATCTGGTGCTTTTGGCTGGATTTATGGCCATATTGGGTCCTGGCTTTTTTACTGATTTTAAAAATAAAGTAATGAATGTGCACCCTGCGCTTATTCCGGCTTTTTCAGGGCCAGGTTATTATGGGTTAAAAGTTCATGAATCTGTGCTGGCTACTGGCTGTAAGGTCACAGGCGCCAGTGTTCATTTTGTGACACCCGAGGTGGATGCTGGACCGCTCATCCTACAGCAGGCTGTGGAGGTTAAACAGGGGGATGATCCTGAAACTCTGCAATGCAGGGTCATGGAAGAGGCAGAGTGGAAAATTTATCCTGAAGCAGTTCGACTATTCGCTCTGGGGCTGCTCGAAGTCCGTGGGCAACGAGTTTACATAAACAATTGATATAGCAAACAAGATCTAGGGAGTAGGGAATGAAACGTGCGTTGATCAGTGTCTCTGATAAAAGCGGGGTATTAGAGTTAGCTCAGGTCCTCAACAGTGGAGGTGTCGAAATTATTTCCACGGGTGGCACGGCTAAGTTACTGACAGACAATGATATACCAGTAATCGGGATAAGTGATATTACTGGATTCCCAGAGTGTCTGGGAGGTCGTGTTAAGACCCTTCAGCCCAAAATACATGG
>JABIFX010000256.1 GCA_018650445.1 Fidelibacterota bacterium | reverse complement strand
GGAACGGTATTTGTGTCATACTATGGCATAGATTGGCATAGCTGACTTGCATGTTGGGATATTAGAGAATGGCTCTATAAAATAGAATAGCCCCCAGCCACCGAAGTGGCCAAGGGCTTGGGGGGGTGGGCGCTGAGGGATTCGAACCCCCGACCCCCTGCTTGTAAGGCAGGTGTTCTAAACCAACTGAACTAAGCGCCCTTGTTTTCAAATATTTTGGATTCTTAGTCCCCGACCCTCCCGACACATGTGTCGGGATGTTCTAAACCAACTAGCTTTCCAACGAAATCTCTGATTTCGTTTAGAACTAAGCGCCCCGGTGTAAAAAACTCTATATCAAAAATGACGCCTTGGGATTACCTGCGGGCTTATCACCCTCGGCTCTACTCCGCATTGCTCCGTGGTCGAACCCTGACTCTCCCGACAATCATGTCGGGATGTTCTAAACCAACTAGCTTTCCAACGAAATCTCTGATTTCGTTTAGAACTAAGCACCCTATTTTCAATGGCCTAATTTAACTTTAGGCGCAGCGAATATACATGGTGATTTACGCGTTGCAAATTCTTTCTCGTTTGACCTCACCCTCCATAGATAATCTTCACTTTTACATCAGTTCTAAGTGAATTAGATCGATGTTTCAATTGTCTTAATTAGACCAGAGAATGTTGAGAATTAATAGGTATTCTATACACTTTTCAATAGAATCGACAGCTAAAAGTATGTTGACTCTTCAATGAATCGAGCTTGTTCACAGGCAATTAAATTTTCTTTCAGGACCATGTCTTGACTTTCACCAAAGTTCTCTAAAGCAACACAAGTAAATGCTTTTCATTCCATTTACTTGAGATAGACCATCTTTCTTGCATCAATAAAAGCAGGAGAATCTAAGCGATAAAAATAGACACCTGTTGATACTTTATGGCCTTGGGAATCTCTGCCATCCCATGTGACCGTGTATGTACCCGGAGCCAGAGTCTTATCAGTCAAGACTCTTATTTCTCTGCCAAGAATATTAAAAAGTGCAATCTTGATTTGAGTCTCTTCGGGCAAGACAAATTGTATGAGCGTCTGGCCATTAAAGGGATTAGGATAATTCTGACTTAATTCAAAATGTTGAGGGATCTCATCCGGTTCATTCAGAATATTTACCGATAAAAGACTATTTTGTAGGCCAGGTGTACCTCCATCAATCAATGAAGCAGACCAATTTTCTGCTACTGAATTATCCTCTACATTGATCAATTCAAGACTGGGGCCCAAATTGTTTGGTGATGACGGCCAAGGATTACTCACACCATATTCCAAACTGTCCGCAAGAATCATAATGGATGAGTAAAGCCGAACCTGGTCCCCCAACCCAAAACCATAAGGAATTTCACCTATGATTTGCGGCTCATGAGTATAAACAGATTGAAACGCCTCAAGATCATTTGCGATAATCAAATATCCTTTCGCAGGTATAATAAGCGATTCAGGAAATTGGAATAAATGATTGTCATCATCATCCTTAAGCATCCATGATGACACATTCAGTGAATCTTCATTAGGATTAAATAATTCGATCCAGTCTCCTGAATCATAAGCTGAAGACGCTTTATACATGATCTCATTAATAACAACAGGACCTGTCGCTAATACCGATGGAGCCACAAGACCAAGGTTTGTGCCCTCAGTCCCCATGCTGGCTCCAATAGAATAGTGATGAAGCCGATAATTGGATTTAAAATTGGGGACACCGGTAAAGTTGATTGACGTCGTATCATATTCGCTATCATTGGTAATGCAATATGAAAGCAGAATTCCATCGGGCATTGGTCCATGTAAATGATAGGTGTAGTTGTGAATATTGTCATTGTTGTTGAATGCGATGGAGTTTGTAACCCGTATTAGTCCCGTTGAGGGGGTGGTATAATCATCGCCAAACCTGAAGCCCCTCCCATTTTCAATGGCTACTGAATGATCAATAATCAGCTTTGGAGATCCATGCCCAGCTTCAAATCCATTGGCACAATTTTTAGCAATTGTATTCGAAACTTTTATTGTATCAGAACCTGAAGCTGCGACACCTTCGTTCATCCAACCTTCAATCCAGCAATTTTCAACATCGACCCGGGCACTGTGATGATCAATGGCATCGTCTTTCCCCGTAATGAAAAAGCTATTCAGGATTCGAGATGGAGCAGTTATCTGGGGATGGCGGTAGTCTATGTGGAAACCATCATTATCCGTATCGGCAAAAATGCCATCATCGTTTGGAATATTTAGCATGTATGAATGATTAAAGGTAAAATTCGTGTAATGAAACTCACCGCCGTGATGAACGAAAGATACCACCGAACTGTCAACACTCAGAACACTGGTATGCGAGCCAAGAGCTTTTCCTGGTGAATACAATATGAATGAATTAATTATGGATAAATTAGAATTTTCTTTTCCAAAAATAATAGGCTGCCGGTTTGTGTGCTGCCATCCCTTGTCAGGATCGCCACCGGCGTTTATGAAGAAGCAGTACTCGATGTCGCTGTCAGAACTATAATATTCAATTCCACCCCAGGGCTGATCCCAATTCTCAGACGTGAATAATACTGGATTGTCTTTTGTACCTGTGATGTTCAAAGTTCCGTGGGTAACAATATTTGAGTGTTCGCTAAAATTAATGTGAGCCCCTGCGTTTATCAGCAGATTTGCGCCGCTTGGGATATCAAGATCACCATCGATATATATATCTGAGTTGCTGCCCCAAATGGTTTCACCCAGGGAAATTGAGCCAGAAACAGTGTCGGTCTGAGTGGGTATGAATTGAGGTATAATTATCTCATTCCCCAATTCTTCATTCATTTGCACAGTCAATGATATGGGGCCATTCAGATCGCTGGTATTAAGAAGATATGTGCCAACCCCCTTTTTAATGATCACAACTGAATCCAGAACGCTATCATTCACCATAAGGTCACCAATGAGAGGCTCACTGTTCATTAAAAGAGTACCCTGGCTATTGTAATACCTAAAGACCAATGGGTGGAACTGATCTCCTTCATTGATGTCAGGTGTGATAATTGTCATGCTATTCATTAGATCAACGGGCATAAACTGAGCAGTCAGGTAACTTGTATCTGATGTTGGATTAATGGTAATCGGATTGCTCTCGGTCAGTCCCGCATTATTCCAGCCTTCAAAAACATATCCAGGATCTGGTATCGCTTCAACGGAAATAGGGTTACCCTGGAAATAGGACCCATTCCATGGAAAATCGTTTATTGAAAGTGAATTTATTTTTAGATGTCCGCCGGTACTTGAGTTTAGTACTATTTCACCTTCTCCAGCTAATGAAAAATAATCCACTAGTTGTTGTCTGACGATCGATGGGCGATTTTCAGCAAATGACCGAAGTAAGTCAATATTATTTTGCCAACCAGATATGGTTCTACCCCATCTTTCTGCCTCAAATGGAATATCAGCTATAAGTAGATTCTCTAAAGAATCAATTTTCGATATTACACGTTCAGCTTTGAATTGTGCATTAAGAAAGTCTGAGATCCGGTTGATAAAATCGACCTTGAATTGATCGTTTTGTAGGAAACGCAGTGCAAAAGCATTTGGCTCTTCTAAACCAGTCGTATCATTTAAAAATGTAAATCCATTCCAATTTGAATTAGTAAAAGCCCGATCCATATCCCAAAGCGTCCAACGCCACTTTCCCATAGGGGTAGTTTCTCGATAAACACTAGCACCCCATACCCAGCTTCTATATTCTGAGCAAATTATTAAGGCCTGGAGATTTAAAAAATTATCCATATCGATGCGATTTAGTGCTTCTTCATAATTATTGTTATCAGCGAAATCAGAATCGTGAATAAATGCATTGAGGGAGAGCCATTCATCCATGCTACCATGCTTTAGATCAACAGTGTACTTTAGATAGCGAATTAAATCAAAATTATTGTACCCCGTATGTTCTGAGATAAAGTGCTCATTAACACTCTCGCGAATATTGTATATACCCCAGTATTGATCATTTAAATATAGATTCAAAAAATCCCCCCGGGAAGTCAACATCCCAAGATCTTCCCATATCTCACTTACCAGAGGGTCACGAATCAAGGTACCCGTCGACATTTGAATGTCATCATCATAGCCTGAACGTAATACCAAGTTCTTAAATGTAACAGGCCCAGCTGTTCCAAATACTGGGTATACCAGTCGATCTTGATCATAGGCATTTCTATAAAACAGGCGAAAAGACTTTTTAGATCTGCTCCTGGAAGATCGACCCTGGATACGAATCCCAGATGCTATTGAAAATTTCGTTGAATCCATGGTGAAATATTGGTTTGTACACCTTCTTTCCCAGCGAGGTCCCTCATTTAAGTAGTTAGCATAAATTCCGGTAGAATCACTCCAGAGATTTGGAGGATCCGTTAAGACAGCTAGGACAGGCAATGAATAAGATCCATTCATCAAATAAAATTGACTCATACTCGGGCTAGGGATAAAATCATCCTTAAATCCCATAGCGTTAATCACAGTAGTATTTGGGGCACTGATTTCGCTATTGTAAAGTGGGTCATTTTCAGTTGGCTCATGCCCAGTATCGGTATAATGGATGGATTGCGAACTGTCAGAAATGGTCATGAAAATTGACAGAGGCTCAATAAAATTTCCTCCCTGAGGAAAGATCACAGGTGTTTCTGCAATCCCTTGATATCCGACAGCATTCTCTGAGCCTGGTGTCGGGGATGTAAAATAAGACCAACTATTAATGTCTAGATAATCCCGACCCATGGAAATATCCGTACGTTGGTTCTCATAGCTTATTTGATCAATGATTGTTTGCCCGTCAGGTCCTGTGACTACGATGTCTTCACCTGCTTTACGTAGACTAAATGGTAAATGACTCAATCCTTGTTCAGGTTCTCCATCAGCCCATAAAACGAGGTAGCCACCAGCTGCTAAAGTGAAGAGTGAATCATCCTCTGGGAATGACCACCTATTTAGGTTTCCCAGATCGTCGGAAAGATAATACCCTGATAATGTAAAGGGTTCCTCTGTAGGGTTATATAATTCAATATAATCATCGTAATCACCATTTTCATCCTGAGCAGCTATACGATTGCTTGCCATGAATTCATTGATTACGACCTGCCCATTGATACTGGAAAATATCAATAGTAATAAGATGAGTCGACCCAATTTTATTTTATATAACATATTATCCTTTTAACATCTAATGTGGCTTTAATATAGGGAATACTTCTTTAATACAAATACAGCCCTGCAGAAACGGTGGAATCTATGTTTAAATGAGCTTCATTTTATGATCAACATCCTGATCGTTCAACTGCGTCTCTCCCGCGGTGGTCGTGGGGATCAAGCTTCAATAGATGAATCCTTGTCGAATGTATACCACCTAGCTTTTTTCTAAATATTCTCCATCAATTAATCAAAAATAATATCGAGATAGACCCTACTTTCGGGACGGTATTTCATGAGTTTTATGTGTCAAAGATATGGTTTTTATCATCCTGTAAGCCCTCTCACAGCCGCAAACAACATTATCCATACATTCATAAAGTCTAAAATAACCCCATTCATCACGCACAACAACTTCTAACACAGGATGTGATTTGACACTCTATAATATTCGAGGGAATACAGTTAAGTCTATTACCTCTAAACCAATTCAGCGGGATGGTATGAGCACACATGGCGCGGCTATGATGAATCAGGTCAGGCGGTTTCAATTGTCTTAATTAGACCAAAGCATGTTGACTCTTCAATGTTCGAGCGTGTTCACGGCAATTAAATCTTCATCAATTGGATTCGAATGACGAAATCTTGATTATTCTTTGAGGTCACCCTGACGTCGTGTGACTCTGTAAATAGCAGTTAACATAAGGACAGCACCCAGGATCTGGCTCCAGGTTAGAGCATGATCAAAAAACACCCAATCAATGGTCACTGC
This sequence comes from Fidelibacterota bacterium, assembly GCA_018650445.1. GTDB lineage: Bacteria > Fidelibacterota > UBA8477 > UBA8477 > JABMPR01 > JABMPR01. Next base: position 22,866 of record JABIFX010000256.1, on the reverse strand, counting down.
TGAAATTGGCCAAAACATTTCCAGAAGAGTTGATTGACTGGCCTGCACTTTTTTCAATCCAAAATAATAGATGGATAATGCCACCGTACCAGAGGACAGAACAATGGCAATCAGGTAGAATAATTGTTCAGAGCTCAAGCGAGGTATGGAACCAAGCTCTATAAATAGCAGAATGTAAATTCCACTTAATATTGCTGTAAGCCCTAAGCGCAGAGGTGTTACAATTCTTGAATCCAGCTCGCGTAAGCTGTATTTTCCCATAACAGTCGATGAGCCCCAGGCAAAAGCAGCCCCCACTGCCAGCAATCCAGCCCATACATTTTTCCCACCATCCTGCCACTGAGGGAGGATATTAGGGAAGGCGACAAAATAGCTTCCGACTAAGGCAACCACTGCCCAGAGATAGAATCTACCTTTAAAACGTTCCTTGAGTATAATTCTTGCCAGAATGATGGCAAATATGGGTTGAAGTTTTTGCAAAAGCACCACAACCGAAAAATGGATATAATTGATATAACTCAAAGCCCGGGTGTAAGCCAGCGTACCCAGCAATCCCCCAAACACTGCTATCCAGAAGATGGACATCCATGTCTTACGGTTGAGTCTCTTTATCTTTGGCCAAAATTTGATGAGCCAGGGAAGTGTAATAATAAGTCCCAGACTATGCTCTGAGAAAACAATGAATATGCTGGGTAGACTATAAAGAGATTGCCTGAAGAGAGCATCAATTGACCATAGGAAGGCAGCAAATATAATGGCCAATGGTCCAATATATGGCCATGAAAGAATTCGCTTAAACACGATATGAAATATCCATACTCACACGGAGAATATAGTTAGACCTTAGGAAATGGCGATGGATACATCCATCCCGGCAAAGAATTTATCAGACGCCAGGAAGTGATCTTACTTCAAATAAGTGATTTTTTCCAGGGCACCAACAATCGTGCCTTTTACCATAAATCTAGCAAAATATACACCGCCCGCCAAGCTGCCTGAAGGCTCCCAGCTAATACTGCCTGACTGTTGCACTTCTATGGTTTCAACGAGTCCACCTCGGATATTCATGATGTGCAGTATACCCTTCTCACCAGTTGACACATTTATGTCAAATTGAATAGCTGGATTAAAAGGATTGGGGTAACTCGAGCTAATACCTAAGGTTTCCGGCACCAGCAATGATCTTTCAATGGTAGACGTAGCAGGTGATCTCATCCACTCCAGTAATCGTGCTATCATTTCTCCACGAGAATTGTCTGCATCACTACTAAAATGAGTTAATGCCTCTAGACCAAATCCTAGCATCAGTGAGGAATAGGTCTGGTTTTTTACTGAAACCCCACAAGATACTCCGCCGAGCAAGGGGTACATATATATGGAAGAGCCGCCTTCAAGAATATGATATGAGTCTGATGCAATCTGGTTGTTTGCAGCATGGTGAGTCCCGATGGCATAGCGATAATTGACATCAAAGAAATCATGTCCAGGATCGCCATATACATTTGGCGTGCTGATGTCATCTGCATTTAAATCCACGGCAAAATAGTCGATCAGAAAATTTTCGACGGTAAGATCGCCGCTGGCCATATTCTGTCCTGTCATCAAGATGTTTCCACCCCCATCCAGATAATCAGAGATAAGAAGCGTGCTACTTTCATTAAGAGGTGCAGGATTATCACCGCTGAACCAGATAATCGACTGGAAATCATCCAACCAATCCAAATCAGGCAGTGCCCGTTCTCCCAGGTCCCAGACTGCATGCACAAGTTCAGCTGCTTCCAGGGCATCTGTGAAGTAAGCCTGGTAATCTGAAGCTCCTGATGTGGCGCCATCATCATCAATGAGTACAATCTCAGGTATACCCAATAATAATTCAAAATCTTGCTGGTCTGGCTCCACTATTTCATCTGATGAAAAACTTACATCAAAACTTACTGAGCGAGGTGATAGGGTGTCACTGATATTGAATTGAAAGGCCTGGTTTGAGGTGCTCGTCGCCATAAAATCTATGGGATTGAAGCCAACGATATCATCAATTAGCTCGACTGAATTACCCTCTATAGACAGGGTTGCAGTGGCGTTATTTGCCATGCCTCCCGTGTTCTCTATGATAAGCCATATCAACACATTCTCTCCAGGAGTGAAAATATTATCCCCATTGTAATCAGAGACAAGCATGTCAATGATTCTCAGGTGGGGATTGGATTCATGAACTTCAATATCTGCCCACATGGTGATATCTGAATCTGAGATATTACGCACAGCGACTTCAGTATTCACACCCTCCCACCCAATAGAATTAGGAATGGTTTCAAAGTCAAAGTATCGGTTGTTTGAAGAACCAGGCCAGCTATCTCCACTGTTAGATCCATTGATGTGGCCATCAGCTGCCTTGATATCGACCATGCGGTGTTCTTCAATTCTGTTTGTAGTCTCGTTATTGTCGACGTGCCATATAACCAATCCTGTCCCTGGCAGGCTCAGTTCAGAACCCAATCGTTGTCGATTCTCAACAAGATAATATTCTCTAGCAACCCTATCATCAAAACCTGAGAATTCACCGTAATGACCAGCTACTGAATCCATCTCACCATGGGTCCAAAGTTTGACAGCAAATGAATTTTCCTCAGCGTTGGGGAATTCAAAATTCAGGATATTCTGGGCTGGCACAATGGGGATGGTCCAACCCAACATCTCCTTACACCAGGCTGAAAAATGTACTGGGCTGGACGGTGAGCTCCAGGAGCCGCTGGCCATAAGACACCAGCTACCTATTCCGTTAGAGGAATAGTCTGTGTCATAAAGATCAGGTAATCCTAGGGCATGTCCAAATTCGTGAGAAAAAACTCCAATTTCAATAAGGCTACTAATTCCCTGACTACCCCCGGCAACGGCGGGCTGCATAATGTAATCGTTTATAATTATGGGATCGCCGTAAAGGTCAGAATCGTTGGTTACATAACCACCTGCTATACCTGTAGCCCATTCGTATCTCCATCGATGTGACCAAATTGAAGGCCCACCAGCTTCTCCTCCGCGGCCTGAATGGACAAAGAAGGTGGCATCGACCTCACCATCATCATCACCAGAATTTGGGATTCCGTCATCACCATCATTGTCATACTGTGTGAAATCAATTTCTATGTCAGCCAGATCAAGGGATTCAGTAAGAAAATCTCCTACTCCACCAGGTGGACCGTAGAAACCATTATCATAAGGAGAAGTTTGAGAACCCTCATAATATTCGCTTTCATGATCTAATTCATACCATCCATATACCGTTCCTGATAAATGATATTGACCATATGACATTTGCTCATAATGCTCTGCCATGGTAATGGTGGACCAGGGGCCATCAAACAGCTCTTGTTGTAGTTGCCCAACCACATTTTGATTGTCATCTGAGTCAGTATATGACCCTAGAATAACAGGAAAGCTTCCATAAACATCTTCTCGTAGGTCTCGGGTGCCATTTGCTGCAGCTTCAAGATTAGCTGCCTTTACCCGTTGCATTTTTGCTGCCAATCCGCCCTGGGTATAGGACTCAGACATGATCTCTATTTGCCGTTTAACCTTCTCAGAAGGAATCACACCAGGTTTTGCCGGGGTGGAACTCATAGCGATAGTAAATATGAGTAAATATGCCGCAATCAGCTTGTATATCATGTTTGACCTAACTTTGATAATAAATTTCCCATCTGATTAAATTGCACGGGGAATGAAGGAGAACAATGACTTATCCAGAATGAAATATGGAGTTTTTCTAACGAAAACTGAGGGCCGTACTCTACTTACCTGCTGATAGGATGTTGCGGGTAAATTCCTTAAAACTGTGGTACAGAAAGTCAGGGGCTTCCTTCTCCAGGACTTTCAGGGGCGTAAAACCATAGGAGAGCGCTACAGATATGGCCCCGGCACCTTTGGCTGCAATGGTATCCACCGGGTTGTCACCCAGCATGCAGACATCACCAGGTTTTTCAATTCCCAGTTCATGTATACCATATCTGATCACCTCAGGATCAGGTTTGGATACGGGTAAGGTATCGCGCCCCCACATGAATTTAAAATGATGGTCTAGATGGAGTTCTTGCAGGACGGCTTTCACCATCTCTTCAGGTTTGTTGGATACCACCCCCATGGGCCGAACTTCGCTTTGGAGAAATTCAACAACTCCAGGATAAGGCTGAGCTTCATCAATGATATGCACCCGGTAGAATTCACGAAATTTTTCCCAGATTGTAGTGACTAACTTTTCATCTACGGTGATATCAGAATAGTTCTCCTCCAAACATTTCTGAACCAGGAAATGCGCTCCATAGCCAACATGGGACAGGATAATTTCATGGGGTAATTGTGGATATCCCATTGAGACAAATGCTCTATTAATATTTGCAGTAATGTCACGGCTGGTATCAACCAGGGTGCCATCCAGATCAAACAGTATTCCTCGTGGATTTAACATGTGTCCTCTTTTCATCGATAAACTCCTGGATCAAAATAAAAGAGGCCGACACAAAGCCAGCCTCTTTTTGGATAGAACAAGGAAAAAGTGACTAAGCGAGAAGATCTTTAAATGCGATATTCAGCGCAGGAACCACATCGAACAGGTCGCCTACAATACCATAATTGGCAACCTTGAAGATGGGAGCCTCAGGATCCGTATTGATTGCTACGATACATTTTGAGGAGTTCATCCCTGCCAGGTGTTGAATTGCACCGGAGATTCCACAGGCGATATATAAATTGGGTGAGACTGTTTTACCAGTTTGACCAACTTGATCGGCGTGTGAACGCCATCCTGCATCAACTGTGGCACGCGAGGCACCAACTGCAGCACCCAGGCTATCTGCAAGTTCTTCAATAACATTAAAATTCTCAGGTCCACCTATTCCACGACCACCGGAAACGATGATGCTGGCTTCTGTGAGTTCAGGGCGGGAACTGGCTTTCATTACCGTTTCAGTTACTGTTACCTGAAATTCGGCATCACCCAATGCTACAGCCAGGTTTTCCACTGTGCCTGCTCCAGATTTTTCTTCAGCGGCAAAGACATTTGGTCTTAATGTCACCAGGACAGGTGTTTTCTTGGCAGCGACTTTGAGGAATGCCTTTCCAGCATAGACAGGTCTTTTGACAACGAGATGGTCACCATCCCACGTCGTTTCGACCACATCACTCAGGAGGCTGGCATCTGCCTTGGCAGCCAATATGGCTCCCAATTCACGACCCATAGCTGAAGAGCTTAACAGCACAACATCTGCAGCGCTACTGGCTAAGGCATCCTTTAGTAATTTTGCATAGGCACCTGGGCTATAAACTGCCACCCCCCCATCATCAGCCATGAGAATTTTATCAGCTCCATAGCTGCCAATTGTAGCACCAAGATCTGCAATCCCGGCACCTATTACACATACTGATAGAGTTCCCCCTGCTCCATCAGCTAAACGTCTACCCTCAGATATTGCCTCAAGGGCATATGATTTTAATTGTCCGTCACGTTGTTCGGCAAATACTAGAATATTACTCATGATGACCTCCTATATGACCTGAGCTTCATCACGAAGCAATTTGACCAGTTCAGTTGCTGCTTCCGGACCCTCACCAACGATGCGGCCTTCAGGCTTCTTGGCTGGATAGGTCATCTCCAGAATCTCAATACCACCAGCATCAAGTTCAATATCCTTGATCTCAAGAGGTTTGCGCTTGGCTTGCATAATGCCCTTCAAGGCAGGATAACGGGGGTCATTTAAACCTTTTTCAGCGGTGATAACACAGGGAGTTTTGGCAGTAATCGTTTCCTTGCCACCTTCAATGTCTCTGCTAATCGTGGCAACACCATCAGCAAGTTCCAAAGTCTTGGCAGTGGGCAATACGGGCATGCCCAGCAATTCACCCAGCATACTTGCCACCTGATGACCATATCCATCTATAGCAATTTTTCCAGTGAGGATAAGATCTGCTTCAAGCGCTTTTATTTCATCAGCCAGAGCTTTGGCTACCGATAGGCCGTCAGCGAGTGTGGCGTTTTCCGCTTTGAGAAGGATTCCACTATCTGCACCCATAGCCATGGCAGTCCGCATGACTGGCTGTGCATCTTCGCTACCAACTGTAAGAACAATGACTTCTCCTTCGCCGGTAGCTTCTTTGAGCTTGAGGGCTTCTTCAACCGCGAACTCGTCATAGGGGTTCATTACATATTTAACATCAGCTGGTTCAATGGATAATCCATCACCACCAATGACCACTTTTGTTTCAGTATCAGGCACCTGCTTGACACATACAACAATCTTCATTCTTAGCTCCTTCTCAATTGATCAAAACATCTATTGAAATCAAATAATCATCAATCACATATGATTCTTCAAAATATAATTCTAAGGTCAATAAGCAAAATGATTCAACATACCGACTGGTCGGTTTGTAATATATAGTTTGTTTATTCGAAATTCAATAACTGCTTTCAGCTTCGAAAACTTTTCTATCTCCAGCACAATTTGTATCCATGAAAACAACCATCCCTTTTGTAATAATTAGTTTAGGGCTACGGAAATGGATGAAAGATTATGAAATATCGATCAACAACTCTGAAGCGTTGCGGGTTGGCTAAATTGGTGATCAATGATTATTGGCTGGAGCAAATGATCAGTTTTCCCCATACAGCAGGCCGGCAAAACTCACTTATTCTGAACCAGAAAACACCGCATGTTCAAACACGAATGGAGAGCAGAATCTATATAGAATATTTAGTATAGCAATTATCCCGCTACAGAATTAATCAGCTACAGCAGGCTCAACAAAATAAATAGGGTAAATGGTTTCTCCATAGGGTCCCACACCATTGGATAAAAATTGCTGATATTCTTCCTCAGAATAGGGTGCTTTGGGTTTGGGAGTGGATCGAGTATCCCCAAAATAATTCTTACTATATGCTTCCACGGAACGTGCATCCCTGACCACTCGTACCCCACGCACTCCAGCAATGCTTGCTGCCACCATATCGTTGTCAGAATCACCATAAAAAATATGGAGACCTAATTCTGATATACGAATGTGTTTTGTGGTATATTTGTGTCCACTGACAGCATCCTTGCTCTTGGGAGAAAAAAATAGATTTTCATTCAATGTAATGTCAAATCCCAGCTCCCTGGTCAGGTGCCGAGCAACTGCATCGCCGTTGATTCCTGGACGAGCCGTAATAAAGTACACTTCATGCCCATGAGCTCTCAGAAAACTGATTAATTTAGCTATCGGTTGAATGGTTACAGTATATAGACTATCGTGTTGATTCACCCAGCCATAATCAATATGATCCGGGTTATCACTCATATGAGGAGCTTTAAGAAAATTGTCACGCGAAAACAAAATTGTGTCATCAATGTCAAAGCCAACTTTTAGTTGACCCAGGACAGGTTGTGGAACGCTTGATGCTTCTGGAGTAACACAAGCAGTTAATAATACTGTCACCGTTAAAACTAAAAGATTTATAGATCTCATCATTCCTTCTCCACGACATTTATTACTGGTTTTCCGCTCTTAATTTGTCTCCGGTTCATACACATCCGGCGAGGCATAAATTAGTAGCAATTCAGGGTAGAAGTATTCATTTTTATAGCATGCTTAAACTTCCTGTATCCGAAGCAGAACTTGACCTAACCTATCTCATAGCCCGCAGATGGTCGAATGCCCGTTTTGATAAAATCATGATCACTATCTCGAACCCGTACAGGTGGCTTATCCCTACGCTGAGCTTTGCCATGGTGCTCATTTATATTGATTGGGAGGCTGGTGTTTCGGCTCTTGTATTAGGAAGTTTGAGTGCCAGCGTCGCAGATGCCTTAAATTCTCGATGGCTGAAGAAGAAAACTGATCGCGTAAGACCGGGGAAGCAATTTGAGGATATCAGATCGCTGGGAGTGATGAATTATGGCAGGAAATCCTTTCCTTCGAACCATGCCTCAAATACAATGGCCTTTGCCATCTCATTCAGTTTTATGTTTTCGTGGGCAGCGTGGCTATTGATACCACTTTCTCTGCTCGTAGGATATTCAAGAATATATTGCGGAGCTCACTTTCCCCTGGATGTTTTCGCTGGATGGGTACTTGGCGCCACTTGGAGTGTGATATTGTATAATATCATATCCCTGCTATAGCCTGGATAGATCTTAACCTTTTACTTTTGGAAATTATAATTCTGTGTAAATAAAAAAGAGGTAAGCAAGCCTACCTCTTTTTTAATAACTATTTCACCTCAATTGAGGCGTATTGTATTTATAGTTTTTTCTTTAGTCCATTGTATTCTTTTTCAAGCTTATGAATCTCAGAACGTATGGCCTGCAAACGACTTAAAATTGCTTCGGGACTATCAGTAACAACTTTAGCAGATGCAACTGCAGTTTTAATAGTTTTCTTCGCGGCAACCTTCTTGACTTTTGCTTTCCGTTTCCGGGGACCCTTATCTTTTTTCTTCCAATTGCTCAGGGTGACTACGGAGACACCGTATTTATCACTAGCGGCTTTCATCCCACCTCGTTTATTCTCAGAGTCAAAAGCGACGATAAATGCTACTATTTCAGCTTTCTCTTCTACGGAATAACGTTTCCCCTGTTTACCTGTTGCTGGTTTGTCAGCCATTAAAAACCCTCCTGAATTGTGTGATTGAATAAATCGTAACTAAGCTATAGTTTTAAGTTCCAATTATCAAGAGATAATTTTAAAGCTAAGTATTGCTCGAAATATTAAACATGAATCATGATTTTTTAAATGTAAATGGAGTTATATGTTTGGAGTGAGCAGAATTATTTTCGAAAGTTTACACTATGTTTTATACGGTCCCAGACTTCATCCATTTCTTCCAGGGTAGCAGCTTCAATATCGCGATTTTCATCCTCAAATACTTTTTCCAGAGCTCTAAAACGGGCATCAAATTTATCAATTGCCTGGCGCATTGAAGTTTCACTATCGAGCTTCATCAATCTTCCCACATTAACGATGCTGAAAAGGACATCACCAAATTCTTCCCTTGATCGTTCCTGATTCCCTTCGAGCCAGACTTCTAACAATTCATCAATCTCTTCATGGGATTTTGCCAGAGCAGGAGCAACATCATCCCAATCGAAACCAACAGTAGAGGCCTTTTCCTGAACACGCTGTGCACGGATTAATCCTGGCAGGTTTTTCGGTACGCCATCAATCCAACTTTCACGTCCCTCGCTTTTCTTCGTCTTTTCCCATTTCTCTTTTGCATCTTCTAACCGTTTGGTTTTGCTGTTATCATCGCCAAAAACATGGGGGTGGCGTCGGATAAGTTTTTCATTAATTGAGAAGATTGAATCTCGGAGTTCAAAATTATTTTGCTCTTCAGCCATTTGAGCCTGCATGACAATATGCAATAGCAGGTCTCCCAGTTCAGCCAGTATATCGTCCTGTTTACCATCCTCAATGCTTTCGACGACTTCATAGGCCTCCTCAAGGAGGTAGGGAATCATGCTTGCTGGAGTCTGTTCTATATCCCAGGGGCAACCTTCAGGGCTTCGGAGTTTGGAAACGATGTCAATGAGACGACGCAGTTCCTGCTCAGGAGAGGTCCTTAGTTCATCGGTCATTTAGCTTTTCTCAATTTTAGTCACTTTTACTTTTTCTATGCGATTCTTCTCAACCGATAAAACTTCAAACTTAAAGTTTTCATATTCGATTATTTCGCCAGGTTCAGGGATGGTTCCCAGACTGGAATAGATAAAACCGCCAATTGAGTCAAAATCACGATCTTCAACGAAACCAATTCCTAATACTTCGGCAACATCATCGAGATGCGTGGAAGCTTCAATCATGTAGACATGTTTTTCAAGTTCTACAATTTCGGTTTCTTCTCCTGAATCGTCAATTTCATCTTTAAGATCTCCAAGGACTTCTTCAATGATATCCTCAACAGCTATCATACCGGAGAAGCCCCCATATTCATCTACAACAATGGCTAACTTTTGTTTTTCCCGTTGCATCTCACGCAAAAGATCATCGACGTGCTGATGCTCAGGAACAAACATGGCCTGCCTGGCGAGACGTTCAAGATTGATGCGATGTGAACTGCTATGTAGATATGGCAAAATGTCTTTTATGAAAACGATACCTCTAATCTGATCAATTTGGTCTTTATAAAGTGGATACTTTGAGTAACCACTCTCTCTAATGAGAGTTAAAACTTCATCGCGACTCATCTCAGTATGAAACATCACCACATCTGGTCGCGGAATCATTATTTCCTTGGCTTGTGTATCACCAAACTCAATAATGGAATGAATCATCTCTTTTTCGTCTTCCCCGATGACTCCGTGATCCTGTCCCAATTCCACCAATTCTTTAATTTCTTCATCTGAAGTGAAGTTTTCCTCTGGTTGAATACCGGTAAAGTTCACCATCTTTTCGACCAGACCATAAACAACCTGTGCTATAGGAGAGAACAATTTGAATATGATTGAAAGGGTACCAATGATTCTTGAAGCAAAACCCAATGAATGACGCATTGCCAGTACTTTTGGCGTAATCTCACCCAGAATAACTAAAACGATGGTAAGGACGATGGTTTCTATCACAAGTGCAAGGACTTGATTCACACCGCGCTGACTGGCGATCTCGGCAGTAATGAGGGCTGCCATAGAAGCCAGCGCCACATTGACGATGGTATTGCCTGTCAAAATGGTGATGAGTAATCTTTTAGGGGTCGTTAATAAACGGACTATAAGCCGGGAGGATGGAGCCAGGTCATGTTTTAATTTTTCAACATCATTTCTTTTTAGGTTGAACAATGCAGTTTCAGATCCTGAAAAGAAGGCAGACATTCCCAATAAGAGCACAAAACCAATTATTTGCCAGATGAGCGTGGACTCAAAGAATTCAGACAATTCCATTAGAGGCTCAAGTCCTTAAGTTTCTCCATATATCGATTCTCTAAATCCGTCATTTGATCTTTCAGCGTTTGTGTATCATCCTCGTATCCACATAAATGCAAACACCCATGAATTAGAACTCTAACTAACTCATCCTCTGGCCTGGTGCTAAACGAATTGGCATTATCCATAATCTGCTCATGGGAGACATAAATCTCACCTTCAATACTTTCACCAGAATCATTCAGATTAAAAGCTATCACATCGGTATAAACATCCATATCGAAATATTCTTTTTTCATTAGACGGAGATCATCGCGTCCCATAAATATTACGTTTACATATTCAGAGGTTTTAGCTTCACCTGAAAATACTTCACGTACACATGCTTTGAATCGAGGAGTGTCAACACCGCCAGGCGGATCGATGATATCAATTTTCATGAATTGGGTAGAGTTTTTCTTGAGGTGATATGCTCTGTGGTTGATCAGTCTTCATCATCCATTATATGCAGTTTTTCCCGTTGCCCTGGGTATTCAATTCTTTCATGCATACTTCCAGTGAGAACCGGCATCATGGCACTTTTGATAATCTCAAGATCTCTAAAGGTAAGTGGACAATTGATTAACTCTCCGCCTTTGATTCTACTTTCGATTATTGTATCCATAAGCGATTCAATGCGTTGGGGATTTGGGTTTTTTAAACTCCGCGAAGCTGCTTCAACCGCTTCGGCTATCATTAAAATACCTGTTTCCTTACTATTTGGACGGGGTCCAGGATACCTGAAATCTGTCTCATTGATTTCTGAGTCAGTTTCTTTTGCTCGTTCTAGAGCCTGTTGATAAAAGAATTCGACTCTGGTCCTGCCGTGATGCATAGGTATGAAATCTGCAACAATGGAAGGCAATCGATTCTCGTCAGCCAGCTTAATACCATCTTTTACGTGAGCTACAATTACAGTGGCACTTAATCGAGGTGAGAGTTTTTCGTGTTTGTTGGTACCCCGTAATTGGTTTTCAATAAAATATTCTGGCTTTTCCGCTTTGCCAATATCATGATAGTAGGCACCCACACGCGCCAGTAGTGAATTGGCACCAACTGCCTCGGAAGCTGCTACAGCAAGATTACCAACATCGATACTATGTTTAAAAGTACCGGGGGCTTTCATAGCCAACTTACTCAATAGGTTGTTATTAAAATCCAGGAGTTCAAGCAAAGTTAAATTGGTAGTGATTTTGAAGACTCTCTCAATCAGAACCAGTAGTCCATATGTTAGAAGCGGAGATAATATGCCATTTGCTGTAGCAAAAACCATATGCTCCATGACAGAATCCCAGCTACTGAACTTGATCATTTCGAAAACCGCAATAACCGCTACATATCCAGAGGTGACAGCCAGAATGCTCCATAATATTTGTGTGCGTGATCTGAGTCGCCGAACGGTATAGATAGCCAGGGAAGAAACAAATAAATTGGCTACGATAAACGGAATATTATTGCTGAGAATGATGCCGGTAAGCAGCGTAAGAGTCACCATAATGATGAATGCAATTCTACCATCAAATACGACAGTAAATATCATGGCAGCAATGGTCATGGGGACAAAAAACTCCGACCAGCCCAGTCTATAAACGATGAGGTGGGCAAGTGCGAGATGCATGATAAAAATAACACCAACGAGAGCGATAAGTTTTATATCATTGTATATCTGACTCCGATAAGTCTGGAGGTAAGCAAAAAAGAAAAAGAGTAAAAATGCTGAAAGCATAATTTTACCCATGAAGGTGGTCACCTTATCGGCTGCCGATTCACCATATCCCTTACGGATATATTCCTTTTCCAATGAGTTCAGTTTTTGCTTAATCTGGGGAGTCACACGGGTATTGGCATCTACTATACGCTCATTCTTGAAGACCTTTCCCACACTGATAGGTACCAGATTGCGAGCCTCGGCAATGCGGTTATCAGTGAGCTCAGCAGAATAGTTCAGATTCGGAATCATAACAGCGATGGCGATGTCTTCAGCGAGTTGCTGTAAACTTGGGTTACGCCCAAAGTAGTTGGAGCTAAGCACCTTCTGAACACCTTCCCAGGACTGCTTCATGTTTCTAAAATCTTTAGGATTCCGGCTTGATTCTTTACCCCTCATAATCATGGTTATCCGCGCGACATCAATATCTGGAGGAAGATCACCAATAATACCCAGCATATACTGTGGCAGGAGAGCTTGTTTAACGGAATTAGCTAGTTGCCGTGTGGACGGACCTTTTTCTAAGAAATAGCTCCAACGGGGCGTACCTAAATTTTCCAGGCCTCTATTCTGTAATTCCAACTTAATGTTTAGAACGTGCAATGAGTCTTCTTGTAACTTGAAAACCATGGAGTCTGCAGCCAGCGTATCAGTAATGGTACTCCAATAATTTTTCTTGGCAGTTAAATCCTTTTCAGCCTGATACCAGAGGGCGAGTTGCTCACGCATTTCATCTACTGCGGTATTTACCTTATCGCGACTTGTATTATCCCAGATAAACACGGGTTGTACAGTACTCTCACGAGCGTTACGGTCTATCTCAAGTGCCTCACTTGTTTTTAATATGTCAAAATCAAAAGGTGCTATAATGGTCTCAGTAGTAATCTGATCAATGGCATAGTTGAATTGAAACATCTTGCCGCGAGGGAAAAATAGAGCTGTAACAATGAGAAGCAGAGCAATCAGAGTTATCTGACTGATCCTTAGCCAGAGGTGATATTTCTTTTCGTCACTGACGACCTTTTTTGATTGTGGCAACATGTAGTAATTATAACCCTTTCATGAGCTGCTTCAAAATCACAAGTTTTTGAACTTCAGACGTGCCTTCGCCAATGGTGAGTACTTTGGCATCGCGAAAAAATCGTTCAACCTGAAATTCTTTTATGTATCCGTAACCACCGTGGACTTGAACGGCCATATTGCTCGCCCGTACAGCAGTCTCAGAAGCCTTTAATTTAGCCATGGCCGCAGCTTTTACTACATTTCCACCATGATCTTTCACATAACTCGCCTGGTAAACCAGATGTCGAGCTGCTTCAATCTCCGTGGCGATCTCTGCCAACTGCATTCCCACTCCCTGGAAACGATATATTTTTTTCCCAAAGGCTTCGCGTTCGTTAGCATATTTTAAAGCAGCCTGTAAGGCGCCTTCGGCCAGACCAAGTGACAGGGCTGCCACACTAATTCGCCCTCCGACCAATGCAGTCATCATCTGGCTAAAACCAACATCCAGCTCTCCAAGCAATGCTCCAGCAGGGACCCGCATATTTTCAAATGTCAAAGCTCGCGTGTCAGAGCCGCGCCAACCCATTTTCTTTTCAGGGGGACCTATGATGAAACCAGGTGTTTTTGGGTCAACCATGAAGACGGAGACCCCACCAGGTCGTTTAGCCTCAGGATCAGTAACTGCGGTTAAATTGCAGACACCTGAGAAGCCCGCATTGGTTATAAAATTTTTAGATCCATTTATGACCCACTCATTTCCATCTCGAACTGCGGTTGTCTTTGTGCCGCCTGCATCAGATCCAGCTTCTGGCTCTGTCAAACCAAAACACGCCAGATATTTGCCCGAGATCAGATTAGACAAATGGGCATTTTTTTGCTCTTCATTCCCAAATAGATAAATAGGACTTGTACCCAACGAAATATGGGCTGCCACCGTAATTGCAACTGATGAATCAACTTTAGCCAACTCCTCTATAACGAGGGTATAGGCCAGGGTATCCATACCAGCGCCACCATATTCTTCTGGAAAGGGAATTCCCAAAAGTCCCAACTCCGCCAGCTTTGGAATCAGCTCAAGCGGGAAGCGTTCTTCCCTGTCAAGGGCTTCAGCAATAGGGGCAACTTCATTGGCAGCAAAGTCCCGAACCATATCCTGGAGCATGTAATGCTCATCTTGAAAGTATTGTTTCATTTTATATCCCCCTGTCTTTGAATAGAATGATTAATCTACCACCTCATTACAGATGCACCCCAGGTAAACCCAGCTCCAAACGAGGCGACCACAATTGTATCTCCTCGGTTAATCTTACCCTCCTGCATAGCTTCATAAAGGGCAATGGGTATAGAAGCTGATGTTGTATTCCCATACTTATGAATATTGGAATAGACCACTTTATGCATTTCGAGCTCTAAGCGATTGGCCACTGCTTCGGTAATTCTCAGATTGGCCTGGTGAGGAACAACCAGTTTCACTTCAGACTTCTCCACACCGGCCGCTTCCAACGCCTCATATATCACTTGTGGGAATTTGGTAATGGCATGTTTAAATACTGTACGTCCATTCATTTTTACATGACCATAACCCTTGTCCAGCAATTCCTTGGTTAAAAAAGGATTATCCATGGTGGAGGGTGTGCGCAGCATGAGGTCTTCGGCATAGCGACCGTCGGAGTGGGTCTTTACCGATAACAGACCTCTATCCTCATCTGTAGCCTTAACAATAGTTGCTGCGGCGCCATCACCAAAGAGAACTGCTGTATCGCGACCAGCCGTGGTAAAATCAAGGGCTACAGATTGAACTTCAGAAGTAATCAGCAGGATATTGTTGTATGCGCCTGACTCAATGAAAGCTTTCGAAACTGAAAGCCCATATAAAAATCCTGAGCAAGCCATACGGATATCCAGTGCAGGAGTTCCTGGAATTCCCAATCGTCTGGTCATCATAGGTCCGCCACCAGGTGCAAAATAGTCGCTTGCCATGGTTGAGAAGATGATATGCTCCACATCCTCTGCCTGCATTCCAGCCTTCTCCAATGCTTCTTCTGCGGCCTTTAATGCCAGATCAGTTGTGCATTCCCCATCTACATGGTGACGTTCCTGGATACCGCTTCTCTCACGGATCCACTCATCGGAGGTATCCATCAGTTTTTCCAAATCCTGGTTGGTTACCACATTCTCAGGGACATACATTCCGATCGCATCGATGTAAGCTTTACGCATTGTGAACTCCTAATCCATTACTCTAATATCTTTTAATTCTAATTGGATAGTTTTCCGACCCTGCCATTCATTTTCAGCCAGGACATAAGCCATTTCCAGACTCTTTTTAGAGTACAGTAATTCCAGAGATTCAGCCATTCCGAATCCAATAGCATCCATTACGGTTCGTCCTTGACGAACTTTAAATTTTAAATGGTTTTTGCCGACAATCTTTGGGCGGGGATAACCAATAACTTCCAGATTTTGGCTGGCAAACAGCGGACGCATATTCCCAGGTCCATAGGGGGCTAGCCGTCGTAGTGTCTCCATTAATTGGGAATTAATATCGGAAAATTCTATGATGGACTCGATTTTTAAGCGAGGTCGCATCATTTCTTCTGTTACCTGAGCCAGAGCCACTTCCTGGAAACGTTTCTCAAATGCTTCCAGATTAGCAGGATCAATGGACATTCCTGCTGCCATTGTATGTCCGCCAAAGCTGAGCAGCAGATCAGAACATTTTGAGAAGGCAGCATGAAGATCAAAACCGCTGATACTTCTGGCAGATGCTTTGCCCACACCATCGTTTACGGCAATAATCACGGTTGGGACGAAATATCTTTCCTTTAACTTTGAGGCAACAATCCCGATAACCCCATGATGCCAGCCCTCGTGATAGAGGACCAGGGACCGTTTTTCCCTGGGGTCATATTTCGCATTAGAAAGTCGTACGGCTTCATCAAATATTTTACCTTCAACAGTCTTTCGAGCCTCATTTTCAGAGTTGAGAACAGCGGATAATTCTTTGGCCTCAGATTGTGTGGTAGACGTCATGAGCCGAACTGCACGCATGGCTTCACCTAAGCGACCTACAGCATTAATTCGAGGTCCTAACCCAAAGAGAACATCTGAGACCGTGACTTCATCTCGAGTTATGCCGGCCACTTTCTTCAACGCTTTAATTCCAGGACGACTACCTCTGCTAATTAGTTTCAGTCCTTCACCGACAATTATTCTGTTTTCCCCAGTCACTTTGACGATATCTGCAGCTGTACCAATAGCGGCAAGATCAAGAAATTGGAGCGCTTGTTCAGCTGAGTGATTGCGTTTCTTTGAAATAGCCTGTGTAAGTTTGAAAGCTACGCCAGCCCCACATAAATTCTTATTGGGATATTCGCAACCCGCCTGTTTGGGATTCAATATTGCTACGGCGTCAGGTAATTTTGCATCTGGAATATGATGATCAGTAATCATCATGTTAACGCCGAGTTGCTTGGCGTATTCAACCTGTTCAACGGCTGTGATACCACAATCGCAGGTAATAATCAGTTTCACCCCAATCTCAGCAGCATAATCAATACCTTTGTGCGAAACGCCGTATCCTTCCGTATTTCTATCAGGAATATAAAATTCCGATTTTGCACCTATAGATTGCAAAAATAAGTGTAACAGAGATGCAGCCGTAGTACCGTCCACATCATAATCCCCATAAACCAGAATAGGAGCATGCTCATCGAGGCACTTAGAAATCACATCTACAGCCGTGTCCATATTCAGCATGAGGAATGGATCAAGTAAATGAGATATAGAAGGATTGAAGAATTGGCGAGCTTCATCAAGCGTACGTAAATCACGGCGCCAGAGCATCCCACCAACCACTGGTGAAACACCCAGAGAAGTTGTGAGATTCTCTATTTCCCCTTGGGGACTGTCTTGAATGATCCAGATTTTTTCCATAATAAATTGGTCTATAGTATAAGCTTCAGATTGGTTTAATTCACGGTAAAAACGTCGCTGTTTTGACCTGATAACACATCATTTGAACTTGGCTAGTGTGAATGGCTGGCAAATAAATGGGTGGATCTATAAGCCGGATTTTGTCTTACCCTCAAAAGAGGATGAGGCAGCCATTGATCTGGACCTCCATTTGCATGGAGATACTAGCTTCCTACCCGAAGAGTTTCATCATAGATGAATGGCGGACTACCATGCTCTTCTGCTTGAAATTGCTCCAATTGGGGTTTACCCCCAGCATCAGTTGCCTGACACCGGCGTGAGCTCTTACCTCACGTTTTCACCCTTACCCCTCGACGCTCTGCGAGCTTCGAAAGGCGGTATCCTTTCTGTGGCACTTTCCATCCCTACCCAAAAGTAGAGTCCCATGCTCCTAACATGGGCAACCTGTCCTGCGGAGTCCGGACTTTCCTCCCAGCTGATGCCAGGTGACTGCCCAATCCACCCATTTAAAAAAGCGATATTAAACTAAGTCATTGTATGCTGACTAAAAGAAAAATGATCCGATTTCTCGGATCATTTCTTCTAAAATTATCTAGCTTATTTTTAGCTGAGACTCAGTCATCGTCTCCAGGTAAAACAACCAGAATCCTGCCACAATTTTCGCATTCTATAAATGCATCCATTTGTTGAATTTCATAAATGGTCTGTGGATTAAGTTGTTTGTGGCACCCTGTGCATGATCCACGCTCGATAGGAACAACAGCACGTCTACGAGCTTTTAGAATTCTATCATATTTGCGCAAGTAGCGTTGGCCAATATTTTTGATCAACTCAACCCTTTGAGCTTCAAGCTCTTCCTGGCGAGCATCGGTGAGATCTGATTTTTCCTTCAACTCATCACGGTTTGCATCAAGTTTTTCAACAAAGGCTGTACTTTGCTCTTCAGATGTGGCGATTATCTCTTCCAATTTCTCGATTTCCGAATCAAGATATAATTGTCGCCCCTCACCCTCGGTCATTTCAGATTTAACTGTCTCAATCTCATTGGTTAAGGCATCGTATTCGCGATTGGTGGTCACCAGATAAAGTTGATCCTGGTATTTTTTAACTTTTTCCTCAGAATCCATGAGAGTACCCTTGATGCTCACCAACTCTGTCTGGTTTTCCGCCAGCGTTGATCGAGTTGTTTCCAATTCTGATTTAACGCTTTCTGCCTGAGATTCCAGTTTTTCTACTTGTTGAGGAAGACTCCCCTTTTTTTCATCAATTTCAAAGAGCTGACGATCTATCTCCTGAAGTTCAATCAAAAATTTTAATGTATTGTTCATTCACACCTACTCTCTGGGTATATCATATGAAAAATGCACCTTGAGGTGCACATATTATATTTATTCGAAGTGGATCAGAAAATTGCTGTTTAAGAAAGAATGTTTGCTTTGTTGCTCGCCTAATCACGTCACACAATATAAAGAGCATCAGAGGGACAGCAAGTGGCTATAAATAGATTGTGTTATTTTTTTACAAATAGCTCTTGAAAGCAAAACAGGCTGTGGATGAACCCACAGCCTGTTTCAATCAAATTGTAGCTGACTCTCTGAGAATCAAGCTATGATTTTAACTAATCAGAATACGTTTTGCCAACCAGGCCTGAAGCTCCCCGATAGGCACGCGAATCTGTTCCATGGAATCCCTATCGCGAACTGTAACTGCTTTGTCCTCAAGGGTATCAAAATCAATGGTCACGCAATAAGGTGTTCCAGCTTCATCCATGCGACGATAACGGCGGCCAATGGCCCCTTTTTCATCATAAAACACATTGAAATGACGCTTGAGGTCATCCTTAATCTCCCCTGCCAATTCCTTCAAACCACCCTTCTTCACGAGAGGCAGTATGGCCACCTTGATCGGTGCAAGCCTGGGATGAAAGTGCATGACTGTACGTACAGAGCCATCTTCCAGAGTCTCTTCTTCATATGCTTCACACATCACTGCCAGAGTGGTACGATCACAACCAGCCGAGGTCTCAATAATAAATGGAGTATAGACCTCATTCGTCTGGGGGTCTCGATAACTCATGTTCTTACCTGAAAATTCAGCATGTTGCTTCAAATCAAAATCTGACCGGTTGTGAATTCCTTCCAACTCACTCCAACCAATGGGGAATTTGTACTCCACATCAAAGGCCGCTCGAGCATAGTGGGCTAGTTCATCGGGACCATGCTCATGAAAACGAAGGTTATCGGGGTCAATCCCAATCGAATCATAGAAAGTTTTACGTCGTTCTTTCCAGGTTTCAAACCATTCATCTGATTCATCAGGATTCACAAAAAATTGCATTTCCATCTGCTCAAATTCACGGGTTCTAAAGATGAAGTTTCCTGGAGTAATCTCATTGCGGAAGGCTTTACCAATCTGGGCGATCCCGAAGGGGATCTGCTGGCGAGAGGTATCAACTACATTGGGAAAATTCACAAAGATGCCCTGGGCAGTTTCTGGACGAAGATAAATGGTTGAAGCCGTATCTTCCACCGCACCCATCTGAGTTTTGAACATGAGGTTAAACTGTCTGGAATCAGTTAATTCACCACCACATTCAGGACATTCCCTGTCATTCATGTTTGCTTCAGGGAGTGTGTCCTCACGGAACCGTGTCTTACACTTTTTACAGTCCACCAGGGGATCGGTAAAACCGCCAACATGACCACTTGCTTCCCAGACTTTAGGATGCATCAGAATAGCAGCGTCAAGACCGACAATATTATCATACTCCCGCGTCATGGCATTCCACCATGTCTGTTTTACATTTCTTTTGAGTTCAACCCCTAAAGGTCCATAGTCATAACAGGCATTTATCCCGCCATATATTTCACTAGATTGAAAAATGAATCCTCGCCGCTTGGACAAAGATACGAGTTTATCAAAACTTTCTAAACGTGCCATTTTGTTCTCTCAATTTTATAACTAGGAAGCTTCCGTCTCATTGACGCTTACTTCATGCTTACAATTTGGGCAAAGGGCGTAATCACCCTTCTTCTTGGTTGATTTGGCAACCATGTATGGATTTTCACAGGCTGGACATTTGTGTGCAATGGGTGGATCCCAGCTAACAAAGTCACAATCTGGATATTTTGTACAACCATAAAAAGTTCTACCCCTCTTGGATCGTCTTGGAGAAATGTCTCCCTTACAATCTGGTTTGGGACAGGGCATTAAAATGGTGAATGGTTTGGTGAATTTACATTTGGGATAAGCTGAACAAGCGTAAAACTTTCCATATCTACCATCCCGCAGGACAAGTGGAGACTCACACTTCTCACACTTCCCATGATCCTCAACAACTTTTTCTTCACCGTTTTCATCCTTGGTTGGTGAATCTAGGGGTCGTGCATTTTTACATGTCGGGAATCCTGAACAGGCCATGAATCGCCCGTTTTTACTCCACTTGATGACCATGGGTTTGCCACACTTATCACAGGCTTCACCACTGTCTTCCTGTAGAGATTTTTTAAGTTCACTATAGGATTTTGAAGATTCTTCAAGCCACTTTTCCAGATGTGACCAAAACTCAGTCATAACTTCCAGATAGGTACTCTCACCCTCTTCAACTTTATCAAGGTTAAGTTCCATTTCTCTGGTAAAGGTCTTGTTCACCAGTTCAGAGAAATTTTCAACCAACAGCTTATTGGTCACTTTACCCAATTCAGTGGGATAAAGTTTACGCTTTTCTGATTGGACATAATTTCTGGTCTGTACAACTGATATGATGTTGGCATAGGTGGATGGACGACCGATGCCTTCTTTATCAAGAATTTTAACCAGGCTACTTTCAGTATAGGGTGCTGGAGGTTTTGTAAAATGTTGATCTGCCTTGACCTCGAGTGGTTGAAGTTGCTCACTCTCTTCTAAATCTGCGGGGAGGTGGCTATCTTGTTCTTCAACATTCTCAAAATAAACAACTCGATATCCATCAAAGACCAGGTCAGAGCCGGATGCCCTCAAATCAAATCGGGTACCAGCTTTGACATCGACGGTTGATTGATCAAATACAGCTACCGCCATTTGTGAAGCCACGAAGCGTCTCCAAATAAGATCATAGAGCTTGGCTTGCGGTGCAGTGAGTGAGGCTTTTAAAACATCTGGGGATAGGTCAGGATTTGCTGGACGAATGGCTTCGTGAGCATCCTGAATCTTTCCACTTTTTTTGCCGAATTGACGAGGTGTCGCCGGTAAGTAATCTGAACCGTATTTTGACTCAATTTGGGCGCGAGCCGTTTCAACAGCTGATTCTGCAACACGGGTCGAATCTGTTCGCATATAGGTAATCAGACCGGTTGCTTCTCCGTCTGCCAGAGTAACACCTTCATACAATTGCTGAGCCAGAGTCATAGTGCGCTTGGTAGTAAACCCTAGTTTTTGGAAGGCTGCCTGTTGAAGCGTTGAAGTAGTAAATGGTGCGTGAGGATTTCTACGAACCCGTTTTTTAGTAACTTTTGAAACTAGATATTGCTCATTCTTTAGAGTATTCCGGAGTTCCATGGCAATAGTTTCATTAGGGATGTAAGCCTTTTTGCCATCAACTTTTTGGAGTTCAGCCTCAAATGATTTCTTTTTAGCAGTTTCTACATCAGCTTTGATGGTCCAATACTCCTGAGGTTCAAACCGATCTATCTCCTCCTGACGCTCACAAATAAGCCGCAAAGCAACGGATTGTACACGACCGGCACTCAGACCTGAATAGAGAACCCGCCACAAAAATGGACTCACCTTGAATCCTACAAGACGATCAATAATTCGTCTGGCCTGCTGAGCATTGACCATGTTCATGTCAAGTTCGGTTGCCTTACGCATTCCCTCTAGCACCCCTGCCTTGGTAATTTCAAAAAACATGACACGGGAAATTGGTTTATTAAGATTTTTTAGGATACGCGTGACATGCCAGCCGATAGCTTCCCCTTCGCGATCAGGATCAGTTGCCACAAATATATGAGCCGCCTGCTTGGCCGCTTCTCGCAATGCATCTACATTTTTTTTCTTACCGGGAATAGTTACATAGAGTGGTTTGAATTTGTCCTTTAGGTCTACACCCAGCTGAGTTCGAGGTAAATCTCGAATATGTCCAACAGTAGAAAGAACCTTATACTCTTCCCCCAAATATTTTTTAATTGTTCCTGCTTTGGAGGGTGATTCGACGATGACGAGGTATTGTGACATACTATTCCTTTAGTGTTCCATTATTTCAAGTCGCGAATAATATTCAGCTACCCACCAAAATGCAACACCTCGTATAAGCGTGTC
>JABIFX010000223.1 GCA_018650445.1 Fidelibacterota bacterium | reverse complement strand
GTCTGGGACTATCATTTGATTTTCCATAACTTCCTTCCTTTTAATTTGATATTCCTAGCTCAGCCAACAGCTCATTAGCCTTCGAAGCCATTCGATTTGAGACAACAGGATTTTGACTCTGACATAGATCTGTATACTGACAGAATACACATGCCGTTGAGTTATTCCTGTAATGCCATGGGCGAAGCATCGACTTAAGGATATTGCTAACCTCTTTGCGGAATGCGCGCAAGTCCTCAATTGATTTAGTGGTTCGAATAAGGGGGTTACCCATCTCCTCGCCTTTTTGACCAAGTTTTGAGTTTCGCTTCCTGATCTTGTGGGCAGGCAGATAATAGATCGAACTATAGTCTGTTAAAATCCGTGGTTTAATCCAGTCATCTCCAACTTTAAATTCACCAAACCTGGCTGCATAACTATAAAGATTTAACTGAATATCAGCAGCTACTGCGTGGACATTTGGGCGGATAGCGTTACTTTTGAAGTCAAACAACTCAATCTTCCTATCTGGTAACTGTCTTAGACCGTCTATCGTTCCTTCGTACATTTCACCGAGGATCCTCACACGAAACTGTACCTCCTGAAATAACATTGTGGATAGTTTGTTCTCTGACCTCCGACGATATCCATCCACAATCTCTACAGCAGTTGCCGTGAAAGCACGAATGTCATCTTCCCTCGACTTATAAAACCTCACAGGGATGTGGCTTTCGTCACTATCGTATTCATAATACGCAAACGCCATCAGATATGCGCTTTTAACATCCATATCCCAATCGTCATTATGTAAATCGTAGAGAAGTTTATGCAGCACTGATCCATTCAAAGTTTTTGCTGATCTGGTCTTTGCTTCGATACCATCAAGGTGGCGGTATTGAAATAATTTTGGACAAAGCATAAAATCTTTAATACTTGACTGTCTCAGTCTAATCTGGCTCCTTATCTCTGCCCGTGTCATCTGATTCCTCCTTTTCATTTTCACCAAAAAACTCGGTCAGTACTTCTTTCAGAAGCTTTCCAGTATGTTTAATGATTTTTGATATTCTGTTTGAGTTCATTTCTTGATTCCTTTTTTAATAATGACCTTCACAACTTCCTTCGCCGCTTCAGTCACTACTTTGATTACGATGCTAGGTATTTTGAACATCTATACAGTTCCTTTCATTTGATAAGATTGTGTAATTGATTTGACCGGTCTCAATGAGAATTTGAACAATACTCACAATCCAAACACCCTCGATGCAGCAAGTTGATATCTAGCTCTCATGCGTTGATCCATAACATGCGATATGATGTACGTGATGGCGTTTAGTACATCCCACTTCGATGGATGCTCATGAGTGTTTTCATGAACCTGCTTTAACATGCGCTTTCCAAGCTGCTTTTCTATCGACTCGTACAGATCGTTATCTGGATCAGTTCCAATAAGCACATTGATTTGTGCCTGGATACTGGGCATGAGTTCTGTGATCTCTGATAGTGAATCACTGATTTTACCTAGCTGGAACCCGCTAGTATGACGATGATATGCTTTGGCTATTGATTTACCGAAAACTTGACCGTTTGTACATATTTCCCTTATGCAGCCATAGAAAACTCGAACACCCTCAGATCCATCATACGAATTGTGCAGATACAAGCTCAGCGGTATATCAGATTCTTCATCATGTACGACAAGCTCTGGAAACTTGATTTGAAGTCTCATCTTGTTGTTCATCACAAAAGAATGCGAAGGCTCCACAACAAAGGGCGTTTCCATTCCCACTAATTCATGCATCAGTTGATTTATAAGTACGCTATTCGGCACTACCTGATAAGTATTCCGCACGATGCTTATGGGTTCATTTGTGTCAGCCCTGACTAGGGCTTTGTAGTCAGCGGATAGAAACGTATTCCTGTTTTCAATATCCATAATGTCTTGAAGACCATCATGAATTGCTATTGGTCGTTCCTCTACAGGGAACATGAATCTGCTTAGATCCATTGTATTACTCCTTCCTTTTTGAGTTTGGTTACCTGACCTGTGAAGTCACAAGCCTGTATTATTCTTATGCCACAAAAACATCAAAACTGACCAAACCAATCAAAATTCTGGAATAAGAATAGAGGTAAACCAATAACCACCAATGGAGGAAACGCAGACTACTGCTATAGGAGACAATCATGCCACAACATTCACCAGTCGCTGTCATCGATCACATCTCAGAAGATGAACTAGCCAAACTTCAACAGCTCTATCCACACAGAGTCACACTC
>JABIFX010000255.1 GCA_018650445.1 Fidelibacterota bacterium | reverse complement strand
TGTGGCATCGTACTTCAAATTGCTAAATGCTAATTTATTTGCAGCAATCAGCGGCGGTGATTCGGAAGAAAATTGGTAAATTGATTTCAGAATCGCAGCAAATTATATATTAACTAGCAAAGCAAGTCTCAAGTTAACAAGGCTTAGAGCTGACTCGCACGCAGGGGTGTGCATGACAAAATTGACGTGGATGGATACAATTTTCGAACAAAGCGATGCTATCTCAGGAAGCAGCTCAAGCGCGGTACGTTAGGCCTATTCAGTCGGAGATTAGATATGGCACTATTCAAAAAACGATGGATAGAGGGTTTTGTGATTAATAAGGTTGATAGCATGCATGTTATCGGTCTCCCCCTCCATCGCAGTTGCGTAATTAGAAGTGATGATAATCGTGAATTTCTGTCACGTGGATGCTACGATGAGAATGACAATCTGCTTCGAATTGGGACAAGAGTCCGATTTATCGATCATAGGCACTTTCCGCAAGATATGGCAGTGCATGTGAGACGTTGGTTCACAGTTGAGTACGCTTATGCCCATCGGCCACAAGTAATTGAATCGCCCCCACCTATTAAAATAGACGAAAAAAGTATTAGACTTGATATTCCCGTAATCGAATCCAAGATTTCAGACTCCATTGTCGATTATCGCTCGAAATTTGATCAAGATTCATATTGTAAAGAGCTGATACGTCAACTGTTCTCTGAACTAATAACTGGAGAATGGCTCGATAGAGCATCAACTACATTTTTTCAACAGGATATGAATTTTTTTAATTTTGACAGTGCAACTGAAATGATCAATAAGAATGTTGAGCAATATTTATCAACTTCTGCAACACATTATGTGGATCAATTTATTAGTCAAAACAAAGAAATCGCTGGTACATCATATTCCGAATGGAGCACCATACTTGATTCATCACCATCTGAAAAGTACAATGCTGTAAGTGCCCTTGAGTATGCATTTTGGTACTATAAACGAGCTATTGCATTGATGGTCGCCTGGTATGCTGTGGGCATGTTAGGTGCATCAGCCCAGCGAGCACTTTCTATTCTTAGAAATGAGGACTCACCAGATATTCAGTATGAGAAACTTCCCAAAATATTGAAATACTTAAATGATTCGATCCCAGGGGGTGATAATCACGTAGTTCCACCTACCTCCACGCTTCAAAAATTTGATGTAAATAAGCTGCCTCAAAGGTTTGTTGAACTTAATTCATTCTGGAAAGAATGATAGGCCTAACAAACGTTTAGAGCTGACGTTCCAAGAGGGGAATGCTTAGCTAAAATAATGATAAATAAACAGATATCACAGTTAGCCAAGAGCTTGAATATGCGCAGCTCAAACGTAGGGCGTTAGATTTATTCAAAGATAAATAGGAGAAGTGACAATGAAGAGAGCAATGGTAGTTTCAATACTATTCATCGTGGTTCATTCAACAATATTCGGACAAATTAATCGTCCAGATTCCTCCTCAACTTCAAGCTATGATGACAAGGCAATTTTCTTGCAAACGCACCTTCTTAAAAACAAGGTTTGGGCAATGAGAGGGGATCAGAGACTCGAAATTGACAATTTAGCAGAGTTTTTCGCTGATTCTCCTAATGCTCAACAAATAGTTGTTAATGCTCAATCCAAAGCTGAGAAATATCAAATAGTTCTGATACTAATGACTGCTGCCACTTTTGTGGCGGCGAGTGAAGGATACGATAGTGACAATGATGTTCTATTCACTACTGGCGTGTTTGGCACAATGGTAAATATGTTTGTCGCGCAAGTGGTTGGTAGAAAATACAGAAACGAAATCCGAAGAGCGATATATGTCTATAATCGAGACATGTTGACTCGGTGAAAAATCTAACACCTTTTAAAAGGTAATAGTCAACAGAAAAAAAAGAGTCCCACTCAATAAAGTATAATTGATCCGCTTTTTCTCAATTTTAGTACAACTACTCTGACGGTATCCTATTCTATCGCGGGGGACGAACTAGCGTCCAAACACCTTTCAGGACTTATACTCGAAACCCATTATAGTTTCAAGACTTCCCGGTAAAACCCAGGATATTCCAGATAGTATTCAGGAACAGCGTCTGGCTTCCCAATCAAAAAGCAAGTCTCAGTGATTCACTGGGACAGTTAGGCACCAGGGCTTGCCAGACGCGGCCATTTCGTTGTTTTATGTCTGCTCAATGGAACGCCTCTGAACATGTGATTGAAGTCGGTCTGACTTTCCAGTACATGATATGTGATCTTGGCTAACTCCTGAGCAACAAGTGCCTTGGCAATATGTTTATGTTTTTTTCTAGCTTTGGACTGATGGAAACTTTTTATCTCTTTGAAGTATTGGACGGCTCTCACACTGGCTTCCATAAAAGCCATCTTGAGATACTTATTACCGTCCTTGCTGGATTTATGCTTAACCGTACGGTTAGAGTTATCTGCTCCTGGAACAAGACGGCAGTATGAGAAGAAGCGGTTGACAGATGTGAATCTTTCAATGCCATCGACTTCCAAGTAGATGGTAAAGGCCAGTATTTTTCCAATGCCTGGTATGTAGAGAAGTCGTTGAATGTCAGGGTTGGGTATGAGCTTAGGGTGGATGCTTTGCTCAAGTGTTTTGATTTGACGAACAATGAGCTGCAGTTGCTCTTCCAGGATAGAGAGTTGTAGTTTGGGTTCTGGAAGCAGCTTTGACTTGAGTAGAGCGAAGTCACTGGGTTTGGGATACTGGGGTAGATTGAGATTGTACTTGGCCAGGAGTCTGTGAATACTGTTACGACAACTGGTCTTCTTGACAACCAGGGAAAGCCTAGCTCTCATGAGATCCCTGATGGGACGTAAGTCCTGACTGATCTGATGGGCTTCAGGTACCATATCCAGTCTGAGCAGATTGGCTAGAGTATGAGAGTCTACTTTATCCGTTTTGACTTTAGCATAGCTGATGGCTTTAAGGTATTTGGCATGAGCAAGCGTAAGATCAATTCCCTGTTCGGTGAGAAGGTCACTGAGCCAGTACCAGTTGGCTGTTGATTCCACCACAGCTTTGTGATCAGATCCCTGGGGACTGACTTGATTGAAATAGGTGATGATATGAGCTTTATGATTGGGCACTTTTCGTTGAGAGAGCAGAGCTCCATTCTCATTGATTGTGGTGATTAAGGACATATCTTTGTGCAAATCGATACCGGAATAGTACATATGGGCCTCCTTGGTTTGAAAAAGAACCTAAAACAAAGTGGGAAGTTTCCAAAATTTGGATTCAAGCCCTAATACGGAGGCCCTTTTAGCAAATATCAACGGCTTCAAGCTGACTCACACAAAGGGTGTGCAAATCGAAAATGATGTGGATGGATACAATTTTCAAGCAAAG
>JABIFX010000251.1 GCA_018650445.1 Fidelibacterota bacterium | reverse complement strand
TGGGTGGCTCATCGATATTACTATACTCATATACCATGGGATCAGTAATCAATTGGAAGTTTTCAAACGCCATGGTTTTTTCAAAAGCGAGCTTAGACTGAGCCTGGGGATCAACAGGATCATGATCATAAGGGCTGGCCTAACTCGATCTGATTATTCGCAAACATTAACGATGCACCCACCCTCGCGGTTGGTTCCGTTATCCGCTCTAATATTGCCTTTGCTTCAGAGCCCTCGTTTGCTTCAAGCATTTTTTCGATAATAAATCCAAGTGTAGCTGGTAAGAAGTTATTATAGTCTTGAAAACTCTCTGCCTCTTCCACAGCTTTTTTGAAAATTTCATTCGCTTTTCTCTTATCGCCAAGTGATGATTGTATCTGGGCTATACTCGCCAAAGCTCTGGAATACTCCCAACCATCACCGATCGACTTTGCAGTCGTCAATGATTCTTCAACCATTCCAGCACTTGCCTGACCTTCTGCTATCTTTGACCAGACAACATCTCTGTCAAATGAATCTTCAACCTGCTTTGCGTTTTTAACTGCTCTACCAAATAATATTTTCGCTTCGTTCAGTTGGCTTCGATCAGCCTGTAGCACTGCGACCATCGCGAAAGCTTGAGATCTAAGTTCAGTATCATTTATTTCCGCAATCAACATGACAGCATTTTCGAATTCACCAGCTCCTGCCTGTGCCTCAGCTATTTTCTTACGCACCTTTGATTGAGCGTATTCCCCACCCAAGTATTTCACGTTGGATGTTGAATTTGCAAAAAGGGTCGCCTTTAATTGTAGATCAATAACACCCTCTACGGCCTCATCCCTCTCAACAATGCTATCAATAAGTCTGGCTGAGATAGTTGCCAGCTCAAAGCATATTTTTGCCCCATTAACATCTCTCTGGTTTGCCTGCTTAACACCGAGATTTTTAGCGAGTATATGAGCTCTAGTTGGTAAATCGCTGATGCTCTTAGCGATTGCTAATTCTTTTCGAGCATTCTCGTTCTCTAGGAGGGTTTCGCCAAGTATCGAGAGCATTTCATATGTCGATCTCAATTCCTTTAATTTTTTTGACCCAGGAAAAAGAATCTCATGGACAGTTTCAAATAGGTTATCGAAAGATTTCGGGCTTTCTACTAACGCTTTCCGTAGTAATGAGAGTCGATTTTGCATTTTATTTTTATCCATGATATTTCTTAGAATCACCGTTGGATGTCTTCGTTTCTCCAACTGGGACGTATTCTTTGAAGCCCTTTATAAACTCTGTCACTTATTTAGTATTATACATTGGTTTCTTCTGGTCAGGAACGGCGTTCATAAATGCAGCAAAAGCATCATACTCAAGAAATGCAACGATACCCATATCCCTTAGGTCTTCCTCAGCGGGAGATACTGGATCACAAATAACTGGAAGGGCACAGACAAATAAGCTCTCACTCCACGTGTCGTAATGCCCTAACTTTCGAAAAACTGTGTTCCCACCGCTGTGGCCAGATTTGCCCTGAATTGATCTGTAGAATTGATACCAACGACCTTGAAGACCTTTGTGCGAATTCGTCATACCAATGTAACAAACGTCCGCATAGGACGGCCTATGACCGCTCAGGTTGTTCTTAGAGATAGCCATCATATAGACACCGGGATATTCAGAATTCGATATTGATCTTCTTTTATCCCAAGGATACCAATCTGAAAATACTAACTCTGGCACCTCGATTGCACGGTTCATAAGTCTCCCTGCCTTATACCAAGAATAATTTGAGTGGGGTAGTCAGTGTCTTGCTCCTCCAATGCATAGATTTTCAAGTCGTGCTCTTGGGCTATTTTTGGTAATCGATTTGTCGCAAGTAGGTCATCAGGAGCAATTTGAACTTTCGGTGATAGAAATTCAAAGAAGGGGTGGTCTGTGGGACCCAGCACCCAATAAAAGACAATATGCTCACAAATGTTAGGTTTGGGAGGTAGCAGATCAGAGTCACATACAGGGCAGTCCAATTTTTCATGTGTGAACCATTCCTCTGACACATATTCCGCATCAGATCTTTTTCCATACAACGCAATTT
>JABIFX010000226.1 GCA_018650445.1 Fidelibacterota bacterium | reverse complement strand
TGCAGCATCAATCGAATATTGGGTGTAGACACAAATGACATTGCTTGAGTTGTTAGGGTCTCTATCACTAACTTTCAGAATGTCCCAGACATCAGTTCCACTGCTGGTGTAGGGAAATTCAGTATGACCATCAATAATATCGTTCAGAGCAGATTTCAGGGTTGAACCAGATTTTCCAGATGCCCCGTCATAGTAGCCAGAAGGAATAGCAGCTAATGAGACAGAAGTGGTTACTATGAGGAACAAAAAAAAGTGCGTGACACTTTTCCCCATAGATAAATATTGAAGGGCTTTCCCCATGCGCGTCCTATATGTTCATGCATGATACAGTTTGTTACATGCATTTTAGGTTGAGGGCACTCACCCTCAACAAATTGTTCAGCGTTGAATATAATCAATAAATGTCACGATTACTATGACCTTTGCAAGCCAAAATTCAAGTAACTTGGGTTAATAGAAATGTGTTCATCTGTAAATGGTTTTCGCTCTTTAATCATGGCGCACATGATTTTGAGTAATTTGTTAGCGACATTATTATAGATTAAATAATTATCCTTTCCTTCAAGCTGCTTTTGGAGATAATATTTTCTAAATCTTGGATTGTGAGTTGTAATCGACCTGGCAGCAAGGTGTAAAAGTTTCCTTGGTATCGGCGGTCCATGCTTTGGACTTTTTGCTCTCTTTTTAACAGATTTTCCACTCTCAAACTTATAAGGTGCTATTCTTATATATGCCGCGAGTTCTTTTCCAGTTTTCGCCTGCTTAAACCCATTTGTCAGAACTAAGATATTGGAAGCAAGCAACTCCTGAACTCCTGGTATTGTTTTTAAAATATCCACTAATTGTCGCATCTGAGGATGGGAACTGATCAAGTCACTCATCTCGTTTTCTAAAGTCTTAATACTACCTGTCAAAGATTCAATTTCTCTCTCAAGAACTACAATAGTAGATTCTGGAACCACCTTTTTCCGTTTAAGAGCGGTACGAGCATTCTTTTGAGCTGTCCTATGTCTGACAAGGAGTTCTCTAATTGAAAGCATGGCTTTGACCTTTTCTACTATGGCTTCCCTGGGTTCCCAGATGCACAGTGAATCATAAAATCTAAATGCATATACAGCTATCTGAAGACTATCCACAGCATCTGTTTTATGCCCAGCAACACTAAATGCCCGTTTTACTTTGAGAGGTGGGTCAACAGCTACCACGTAACCATGATCAAATAAATAATGACAAAGCAACTCACCGTAAACTCCGGTAGCTTCCATGCAGATGATCATATTAGCATGCGTCATTTTGAGGGATTTGAACCAAGCGACAAGTCGCTTAAAACCTTCTAAATCGTTATCATAATCTTCTGGTTGATGTAGGCTGGCTCCAGGCTTTAAAATTGCACATACTGTAAAACTTTCAGAAGATATATCTATTCCAACAAAATACTTGGGATGTTTCATTCTGAGACTCCTTTGGTTAAATTGGGGCTGCTGGATTTACACATTGCAAAGGTGGTCTGGGCTGTGTCCATTTTAATAATCACTATGGCTAGGATGGAATTACTATATAACCTTTGCCACTGCTGGAGTTGGGTCTTAATCGAAGCATTGGCTCGTAGCCAAGGCGGACTCATAGACTTATTCAACTCCAGAGCAATGTGCGGATCTATTAACATACAGTACAATTTATTATGTGATTTTTCCATCGGCCAAGTCTAATGGAGGGAATTGATCCTGGTTACATCACAGGATTTCCCAAATATGTGAATACTCCGATTGGTGATACTTGTGAAAACAAAAAAGGTGGAGTCTCCCCCACCTTTTCAAATACTAAAAATAATAGTTTACTAACTATCTCAGCAGTGTCATCCTCTGGATTTGAACCACTGAGCCAGCCCTTAATCGGACCATATAGACACCAGATGAGACAGCATTGTCATTGCTATCAAAACCATTCCATCCAAAGCTATGAGCTCCAGTCTCGTGGTGGCCTGAACTCAGGGTTTGAACCAGAGCGCCCGTGATATCGTAGATTTCCAAGGATAGTTCAGCCACCTCATTCTCCAATGTGAAGGATAAATTCACATCAGGATTGAAGGGATTTGGAAAAGCTTTGTGAAGTTTGACATCAGATGGTTTCAAGTCAGATCCTGCATCTTTCACTGTGACTTTAATCTCTGCATGGCGAGTCATCACGCCTTGATAATCAACATCAGCCAGACGATACGAATATGATTTACCTACCTTCACCTGTTTATCGATAAAGTAGTAATCATTCTGTGCCGTGGTGGAACCCTGCCCAAGAAGATCAGTATTTGTTGTGAAAGAGGCGATTTCGGTCCAAGTCTTATCCAAATGTCCGCCACTTCTCTCAATAATAAAACCCTGATTCTCGATTTCAGAATCTGTGGTCCAGAAAAGCTTTACCAGACCTCGTGACGAAATGGCTTTCCACACTGAGAGTTCGACGGGGAGGGAATTATCATTTGCTGTTCCAGGAGAACCAGTTCCAGTGCTAATTTCTGTCCAGTTTGTGGAAACAGCCCCATCAGAGAGACTTGTACGCTCAAAATAATTATCGTCATCCCATGTCCATGGAGATTGACCTGAACCATTGTCATTAAATTGGTCTAATACCCCGTTCGAAGAGTGATATAAATCGACACCATCAACTCCACCATTGAAGTAGAAGTTACTTCCAACAAAATCGGCACCTGAACCATAACCAGATGTAAAACCTGTATTGTCTTGGGTGAGGGTCTTAAATCCTCCCGCTGTGATACTTCCGGAAAGAGTGATAGTTTGGGTTGCACTCCCGGGATTGCTATTGAAATAGCGAAGCGAAACATTCGCGAGATTTTGTGTTTGTCCAGAATTGTTATATATCTCAACAAATCCATCATTGTCACTACTATTCGCATCAACACCATCACCAGCTACTTCCGAAATATACAAGTCTCCGGAACTCGGCTCGCTTGGTGTTGCATCTGTGGTAACATTAGCAGTAGGTACTGTCCCATCAGTTTTGTAATTAATATCGCTTCCCGTGTTGGTATATGGCCAGATTTTGAAGTAATATGTCGTAGATCCAGTCAAACCGGTCCAACTATATGTTTCTGCTCCTGAGCTGACATTGTATTTACCCGCATTGTCTGAAAGATCAGTATCATTTGTCTGAGCAGTAGCATCTACTGGGTCCGAAAATGATCCAGACGTGTTAATCAAGACAAGATGACCTGCAGCTGCTTGCGCTCCATCATTGTCATTCCATGTCAAGTCAATCTCCGAATATCCATCTTTAGCTGCAGAAAAACTACTAGCATGATTGGACGGTTCAGGATCAACGCTTCCCGAGTAATCTGTTAGTTGTATATCATCAATATAGAGGGAATTTCCGGAGCGGTCATGGATGTAAAATCTAACATATAGTGTTGACTCTGTATCATTTATCGTGACTGATCGTTCTTCCCATGTACTTGTAAAAGTAGCTTTAGGATAAGTTTCTACATCTGTCCATGTAGAGGCATTTGTACTTTTTTGAATTTTCAATCCAATCTGAGAGGTTCCAGCGGAACCCTTCACCCAAAAAGTCAGCGTCCCAGCACTATTCACGGCAGCGGTATAAAGATAGTCTCCGCTTGCATTGAACCCAGCTCCATTGGACCCAGAGTATGTGCCATGATTTGCCGTACCATTGTAATACATTGCATTATCAGTCCATCCGGATGGTGCAGATGTCGTTGCGAACCCTTGCTGAAAATGATTTGCAGCAAACACTGTACTCATTAGTGAAGTTAATACTATTAGCCTAGATAAAATGTTGGTCATCATTTTCTCCATAATCTTAAAATTTTTTATACATCCAAAATCTTGATCAACTGATTTAAGTAACAAAATCTATGATGGATGGAATTAGTTTGTTTCTCTCCGTTTTTATTAGGTCTATAAAATGTATTTTAGCACCATCTTTTTCAAGGATGAAATTGGATTAATTCAAGATTTTTCGTTAGTGAGTAAGACTTTGAGATGGTTTTTGTCATGTTTAAGATGAATT
>JABIFX010000097.1 GCA_018650445.1 Fidelibacterota bacterium | reverse complement strand
TGTCGGGATGCGCTAGCCGGACGGAGTTTATCCTGAGCCCAGCCGAAGGACCACACCTCGAAGGTGTAAATCTATTTCAAACATCGAGGAAGGAACCAATGCCCTCCCGACACTCGTGTCGGGATGCGCTAGCCGGACGGAGTTTATCCTGAGCCCAGCCGAAGGACCACACCTCGAAGGTGTAAATCTATTTCAAACATCGAGGAAAGAACCAATGCTTTCCCGACACTTATGTCGGGATGCGCTAGCCGGATGGAGTTTATCCTGAGCCCAGCCGAAGGACCACACCTCGAAGGTGTATAAATCATGTCATAGTTTTGTAGATTTCGACAAGCTCAATCTCGTGAACCAAATGACACTAATTTAAAAAGCGGCCTGAATATAGTTTCTACATGAGCTATTTCAAGTCAGTTCTGACAGCTTGAACGCAATTTCAGCAGCTAGCTTAACATTGTTCAGCGCCAAAGCCCGATTTGTCACTAAACTTTCACCCCCTGTCAACTCCACAATACGTCCCAGCATAAAGGGCGTAAGTGCTTTACCTTCAATACCTTTTGAATGTGCTTCCTGTAATGCGTCTGCAATATGCTTATCCATTATCTCAAGCGGAATATCAAACTCCTCAGGTACCGGGTTGGCTACGAGAATTCCTGAGGAAATACCCATCTCAAGCTGGGCAAGATACGTGGCAGCTATTTTTTTGGCAAAGTTTGCCCTGGCTGATAACATCAAGCCCGATTTACGAGAATAAAAAGCCGGGAACTCGTCAGTCTGATACCCGATTACCGGCACACTCATCGTTTCCAGATATTCCAGAGTTTTGGGGAGATCTAGAATGGCTTTTGCCCCGGCTGAAACCACTATTACCGGAGTTCTCGATAGTTCGATAAGATCAGCTGAGATGTCAAAATTTTCCGCTGCCCCCCGATGAACACCACCAATTCCCCCCGTCGCAAATACTTTTATTCCCGCTGCCTGAGCCAAGCTCATCGTAGCAGAAACTGTGGTTGCCCCATTACCCTTTCTAGCGAGTGTAAACCCGATCTCACGGGTCGCTACCTTTGATACGGATGGATCAGATGCCAGTTGCTCCAGTTGTCCGTCATCCAAACCCACACAAACCTTACCACCAAGTATGGCAATTGTGGCTGGTTCAGCACCATAAGCAATCGCGATAGCCTCAGCTTCTCTAGCAAATTCCAGGTTTTGGGGATAAGGCATGCCATGAGCAATGATGGTTGATTCTAGAGCAACAACCGGTTTTCCAGTGTTTAAAGCCTTGAGTACATCAGCGGTATAAATGATTCCGTTTTTCATGATATAATATTATGCCTTTTTCAAGAGGTTGCAATTGATGACTTGGATGGTTGCAAAAGTTATCATTTCTGAACAGAGAGCAGCACTTCCATCTTACCACTCATCAACTGGAACATCCCAACTCCACCGGCCCCGTTCATCCACCCAGAAATTTGCATCAATGCCATTGTTCCAATAACATCTAATGCGGTATTCTTCCCCATCCACACACCAGTAATCATAGTACTTGCTGAGGAAATACTTACCTCTGAGCCCAGCATTCGCCACATCATTCCAATCAGATCCAACGACATTTGACCAAACTGGAGATAGTGGGAAATACCCTTCTGATCCTTTATATATTTTCAAATAATCTTTTACATAACCCATGGTTACCATGACCTCAGAGCGCTTTGCCTTTTCAACATTACTCCTGTAAACAGGAACGGCAATGGCACTTAGTACGGCAATGATGAGTACCACGATGAGCAATTCAACCAGAGAGAATCCTCTGGATAATTGCACCAAATTATTTTTCTTGAATAAGACACTCACCTCACAAAAACCATTAAAAACACATCAAGAAATGTAATCATGATTGGATAGTAAAAATAGAGTGGACTTCTGAATAATTGATCGAGGGGTCCTGTTGTGATCAATTAATTGTTGATTCCTCTTTGTAAAAAAAAGAGATGTGGAGGCGGGGAGATTCAAATACGAGTTTTTAGCTTTGCAGAATACTATCATGGCATCTCTATATATAACAACAATTTATGACACCTGTTATAATTGGGTCTGAGTCACCAATTTCACCCAAAATCACCGCTTGTCATGCAAAATGTGGCACGAATGTGGCACGCGAAGTCACCTCTTTTTTTTCTTTGGGCGAGGATTATCAATAAGCCATTCATCGATCTTCTTCTTTACGTATCGAGGACTACTTCCTGCATATACTACAGGAATTTTGCCCTCACTAGTCCAATTAGCAATCGTACCCGGTACAACATCTAGATAATCAGCTACCTGCTTACCATTCATTATCTCTCGCTCCATTACTTTGGAACCAGGTCCTGCATTTTTCAAAGCAAGCTTGATAAAATACTGACGATATTCAAGATCATCGGGGTTCGCACTTATTTTTAGATGGATTTTTTCAGAATCTTCAGCACAAGTCGTTGTGATTGCAACTGTATCTTCTGATGTGGCATTGTAGAATTCATAAATTAATGCATTATCTTTACCCAACACCAAATCTATTGCAATACCTTCAGGTTCAACAAAGATTGTCTCTAAATATGTATTTGGCATCAATTGGATATGGAGTAGACCAAATTGTCCGAGGGTATCCACAATCTTTGTATGATTCATTTTATTAAAAAGAGGTACTTCATAGATGTCTGATTTCTCAGTTACTACTTTGGAATCAGCGGGCACCAAATTTGGTAACGCCTCACCAACGGCATATTGGTACATAACTGCTTCATCTAATTCCCAGACAAGCCTGCTATGTGCCTTGCTAGTGAGTTCTCTGTATTGAATCACTTGTTTTACTAATTGAGGCACTTGTACCCCTCCAAAGAATGGTGATCGCTCAAAATTCAAAATAACCCAGTTGAACCTGCTGTACAAGATGGCAATGTTAGGCTAGCTATCCACTTTGGGTCGAAAAGTATCCAGTCGGGAATAAACCGACGTTTGTAGAAAATAATTCTCTGTCTACCTTCAAAGCGAATTAGTGATGACATCAGGGGATAATATCTATGACCACAGACTGCGAGCAATTATTCGAGCTAACCTCTCCCTATAGTGATGACGACCTCAAAAAGAGATATCGAGAGCTGGCAAAGAAGCACCATCCCGATAAATTCCAAGATCCTGATAAAAAGATTCAGGCCCACGAGAAGATTACTCAAGTTAATCTATGTTATGATCAGTTAAAGCAATCAGCGGGTGGACAGGGAAGCCAGCAAAAACAGCCGATGGCAGGTGAAGGCTGGACA
>JABIFX010000250.1 GCA_018650445.1 Fidelibacterota bacterium | reverse complement strand
TTAAGTGCTTAATATTGTATTGAAATGATGGACGATTCTAGATACAAAAAACCCCAGGAACCTTTGTGGTACTGGGATTTGAGGGATGTGGCCAGGGACGGAATTGAACCGCCGACACGGGGATTTTCAGTAGTATGCAGGCCCTTATACAGTAAGGGCTAGCGGGTTTTAGTTGCTAAAAAGTTGCTGTTGAGATAAAAATTCTGTTTTAGACTGTCGATTCTGAATGGGAAGTAAGGGGTTTGGTCAAGACCAACCCTGCTTGAATATTCGTGACGAAATATCGTCATTACAGACGAGAATCCGTCATGTGAATACCCCAAAGTACGCACATACCGGAAGCATAAATTGTTGATACTATTGCTCATAGAGAACTGGCATGAAAATTGGAATGACTTCACTTAAGTGCCTCAAATGGCAGGCACAAAACAATTTTTAAAAGGGGTACTGTATGAGGTCGCGAATACTTGCATTTTTAATTGTATGCTTAGGTCTTGCCACCATTGCATCAGCGCAGGTCAAGATCAACGAACTACTGGCGAAGAATGACAATGTAAATCAGGACGAAGATGGGAATTATGGTGACTGGGTTGAGCTATACAACGCAGGAGATGCTACAGTTGATCTGACTGGAATGTTTCTTACCGACAACTTTTCAGATTTTACTTTGTTTACCTTTCCTCCCACAACCCTAGATGCTGGGGCATTTCTGCTAATATGGTGTGATAACACTACCGATGATCCTATCACAAGTCCTGATACCTTGCACGCAGGATTTAAACTTGGAGCTGGTGGAGAGAGTGTCGGTCTCTTTTATGATAATAATGGTACTATCACACCAGTTGACACCTTGACATTTGGTGCCCAAACTGCGGATATTTCTCTGGGTCGTTACCCAGATGGTGGCGATAGTTGGGTGACTTTCTCTCAGCCTACACCTGGTGCCACAAACGTGGTTGCCGCAGGACCGCTCATCTCAACAGTGGCTCGTACACCTCTCTTTCCAGAGTACACAGAGGCATCTCAGTTAACAGCGGAAGTCTTTACTGGTAGTACAAATCTAGTCGTTCAACTCAATTACAAAGTTGATCGCGGTTCTTGGGAAACCATCGACATGCTGGATGATGGTTTAAATGGTGATGGAGCTGCTGGTGATGATCTTTATGGTGCTAGCATCCCTCCACACGCAAAAGGGTCCACGATCTTCTGGTACATACATGCTTCTGATGGTGAGCCGTCTGAATCGGTTTATCCTGTTGCCGCACCAGGTTCTCCCCTTAGCTTTAGAGTGACTGATTGGACTCCAGAGCAAGTAGTACGCCTGGCTGTACGAGAGCCTTCTGGTATTGCATACAATTCTACTCGTGGAACATTGTTTACTCATAATGATGAGAATGATGCCAATATATTCGAGATAAATACCTCCGGTGAGGTTATTGATTCGTTAATGGTTGGTGGTTTTGATTATGAAGGAATTGCATTCAATGCTACTTATGACACGATGTTCATCGCTCTTGAGGCAGATTTCCAAATAGAAAAGCGCACCCTGGATGGCACCCTTGTTCAGACAATTGATGTTGCCCACGATCCTGCCCTTACAGATGGATTGGAAGGTATCGTTGTAGATCACTCCAGTGGTCATATTTTTGTCCTTCAGGAAAAGAACCCTAGTCAGCTGATTGAATTAAGTGCAGCTGGAGTTGAGTTGAATCGTACAAATCTGAACTTCTCAGGTGATGTGTCAGGCATGACGATGCATCCGACCTGGGGAACCCTTTTTATTGTCAGTGATCAAGGTTATTCTCTTAATGAAGTGACTACATCCGGAGAGTTTTTACGCTCCTGGTATATTCCTCTTGATCAAGCAGAAGGTGTAACATTTGGCGCAGATGCGACAACCTTGTATATGGTCTCTGATCGTGGGGGTTCCTTCTACGAATTCTCATTCGAAGCAGCTGCATACATTGCTCCTCCAACCCTACTCATCAATGAGTTTATCGCTCTGAATACCGCCTGTCACGC
Source organism: Fidelibacterota bacterium (assembly GCA_018650445.1). Classification (GTDB taxonomy): domain Bacteria; phylum Fidelibacterota; class UBA8477; order UBA8477; family JABMPR01; genus JABMPR01. Next base: position 2,938 of record JABIFX010000250.1, on the reverse strand, counting down.
CGATCCCGACGAAGCTACAGGTGGTGATCCATATGACGATTGGGTTGAGATATATAATCCATCCGCAGTTGAAGTGGATATGGCTGGAATGAGCTTTGCCGATATCAATGCTATTCCCCATCTAATTCCTACTGGTTTTAGCGAGACGATTGTACCAGCTGGGGGTTATGTTATCGTTTACTTTGACAATGAACCTGAACAAGGTCCTCTTCATATCCCAGAAAAGCTTACTGGTGGTGGGGATGCAATCTATCTTTATGATTCTCAAGAAGGCTCAGTTTTGATAGACTCGCGTGTTTTCACGGCACAGACAGATGATATCTCTGAAGGTCGATATCCTGATGGAGCGGATAATTGGGGCTTTATGATACCTACTCCCGGTGTCGCTAACACAGCTCTCATTGTTGGTATTGACGATGCGATTAATCCATTGGATTTTATGCTGTCAGATGCCTTTCCAAACCCCTTTAATCCAACAACCGCTATCAGGTTTAGCCTTCCCATGAACTCTGATGTTGAAATTGTAATTTATGATGTTGTTGGCCGAGTTGTAACTGAACTGCAGAATGGATATATGCAGAGTGGGACATATGAAGCCCTCTGGAGTGGTCAAAGCTCTAGTGGTAACATGGTGCCCAGTGGTGTTTATTTCTATGAAATGAAGGCGGGAAGTTTCCGTGTTGTAAAGAAGATGACATTACTTAAGTAAGAAGATTAGTCTACGTAAAAAGAAAGCCTCAGGTCATTGCCTGAGGCTTTTTTATGTGATACTTCAAAATCTCAAGAGATTATTCATTCAAAGCCCAATAATAACAAACTGAAACCAGGATTCCGTTACTCTTTCACACAGCCAATTTCTACTAAGACCTTTCTCATATCTAATAAAAAGAACTAATGGCTAATAATTCATAATTTGTTGGCAACAATCTCAAATACTCCGTCCTTCAGATTACTCAATTTCCCCATAACCGCTTGGGTCCAAGTGATTCAATGTGAACAATAACCTAGGTTTATGCAATTCTCAAAGGTATGACACCGAAACTCGACTTACGTCAATAAACTACTCTCATAGACCGATTTTAAATCTCATTTTTTAATACTTCGATTTAGAGACGGGTTTTGAGACTCTGTTTGCTTGCTTTGGGTGGGGTCACTGGGTTCCGGATTTTAATCTCATCACCCAGGGAATTTGAGAAAGCCTAAATTTTGACTCTTTGCTAGAAAAGGGGAGAAAAGCTGGCAAAAATGTCCAACATGTCCAGCTTTAACCGTCACTACCATATGTAAAGCTAACAGAAAAGATTTCTTTAAGGAAGCTGAGCCCCGAAGGGCTCAATTTTCCATGGAATCCATAGCTTCAACTGCTTTTTCAAGGTCCGGATTAATTACAGCGCTGTACACGCTAGTCGTTTGAATATTACTATGACGTAGCTGAGACATCACTAGTCTTAAATTATAACCAGAGGCTTTGTAGAGCAATGTGGCGTAAGTGTGACGAAGGCAATGGATACTGTAACGACTATCAATCCCCGCTTTACGAGCATAGTTCTTGAAGATCTTTTGCAATCCTGAAACTTTTATTTGGTCCGACCGAGCAGAATAGAATAAGTACGAACTATCCGACTGCCTGTAATCCAAATACTCTCGGATGATATTTTTCAGCCGGGTGCTGAATTGGACAACCCCGGTTTTACCACCCTTGCCTTTTCTAACGATCAGACTGTTCTGCCCTCTGCCTAACTGAATTTCAGATACGAGTAGGTTGGACAACTCGGACACGCGAAGCCCAGTACCTAGAGCAACCTCTATCACCGTGTAATCGCGTACAGCTATCTGCCGACCCTTAGATTTTGCGCTGAGCATAGATGCCTCTATCGTTTTCCTCAACGCCTGAACCTGATCCGCGTGTAAGTACTTATCAGGTGTAATTATCCACGTGCTCATAGTATACCCTGATCTGAGAAGCTGTAAAAATTCTCAACAGTACCTATTACAAGATGATCCAAAAGCTGGCAGTCCACCGTTTCAGCCGCTCGTTTTAGTTTTGAGGTGAGTGCTCTGTCTGAGTTGCTTGGTGTTACTTCTCCACTTGGATGATTATGGCCACAGATTATTGCGCCTGCTTCTAGTGCCAGTAAACGTTTAATAATCTCACGTGGGAACACAGCGGCAGTAGCCAGTGAGCCAGAACTGATCAGCTCTGTAGATATGATCTGGTTTTGCGAGTTCATAAACACAACCGCGAAGTGCTCCTGGTCCTTTGGGTGATTATCCAGAAACGCACGCAGATGTCTTGCTGAGTCAGCAGCTGACTTGAGCCTTTCACCAACCTGTTTCTTAAAGCGTTTTACATATTCTTCTCGCAACTCTGAATCAGAGATGCTTTCAATCGTTTTATACATTTTTAAATCTCCTTATTAAGCCACGTTGTTGGTGCTGGTTGTTGCCACACTGTAGAGATCCAGTACAAACTGACTTACATCTCTGCTCCTGAATGTTTTGCTCCGAGGGTGTGGTTGTATACCAGCTATAGTTCTTGTGATGTTTGCATCTTCCAGGGTTTTGAAACCGATGCTAATTCTATTGTTCTTCGTGCTGACCCTGATAGTTCTGTAACTGTCAAGTCCGAGCAATGAAAGCCCGCTGGAAACGAGACTGGAAAGCTCATCGCTACCATATTTATCCTCAGCTATCTGTAGGTAATGCATAAGCCTCCTTTGATTCCTTCATTTGTGGGTATTGGTTTACCAGTACTTTTCTTATGCCAGATTATTAGGGGTTTTCCTGATCTATGAGATTGTGAGCAAGCTGTTGATCCATTTTGTGGTATAAGAACTATATGGAGGTCTTCTTAGCCTTCACAAATCAATCAAAATGAAAAGAGGTGAAAGGATGAGTTTACTGCTTCACTGCGGGGCGGAAGACGCTACTATAAATG
>JABIFX010000185.1 GCA_018650445.1 Fidelibacterota bacterium | reverse complement strand
TTTACCACGTCAAAAACCGACTTCAATGCCAAAAATGGCGGGCATAAAATAACCGACACCCCATGGGTGTCCAATATATTAATACGGAGCGATTCAGCGAATTCAGCAGCCTCCTTGGGACCAAAATGCATCTTCCAGTTCCCGGCTACTATCTTATTTCTTTTCAATTATTTAGCTCCTTTCAAAGCTTCAAAAGCTGGTAAAGCGATACCGCTTAAAAGTTCAAGTGACGCACCGCCACCCGTGGATGTGTGGGTGACACCACCATCTAATCCAAATTTGCTTAGTGCTGCAGCACTATCACCACCACCGACAATCGTCGTGGCGCCCTGTTTTGTAATTTCACAAAGCTTTTCTGCGATGGCTTTGGTGCCATTCTCAAAAGGTGTCATTTCAAAAACACCCATGGGACCATTCCAGAGAATCGTTTTAGACTCATCAAGAATACTCGAGAAGGACTTAATTGTTCTACCGCCAATGTCAAGACCCATGAGATGATCCTCCAGACCACGGATGGGCAATTCCTGACTCTTAGCTGTCTCAGAAAATTCATTTGCAGCTATACAATCTGAGGGAAGAACAAGATTAACACCTTTTGCCAAACAGAGATCAATTACATCTGCAGCGAATTGGATTCTATCCTCTTCCACAAGTGAAGAACCTACATTGTGATTTAATGGAGGTGCACTAAGAAACGTAAATGCCATTCCCCCACCAATTAGAATATTGTCAGCTACCTCAGCTAATCTTTTAAGAAGATCAATTTTTCCGCTGACTTTCGATCCACCCATAACCACAGTAAAGGGACGTGTTGGGTTTTCAATGGCACTCACAAGGAACTCAATTTCTTTCATCAGTAGAAAACCAGCAGCCTTCTCGACAAAGTATTCAGTCATCCCCACATTTGAGGCGTGGGCTCTGTGAGCTGTCCCAAAAGCGTCGTTCACATAGACATCAGCCAGGTCAGCCAACTGCTTTGAGAAATCAGAATCATTCTTGGTTTCGGCAGCATGAAAGCGGAGATTTTCAAGCAATAATACCTGACCGGGTTGTAGTGCTCCAGCCATTGCTTCGACTTCCGAGCCTATACAATCTGGTGCAAATATTACTTTCGCCTGAATCAGTTCACCAAGACGCTTGGCTACAGGGGCCAAGCTCATTTCCGGAATAACTGAACCTTTGGGTCTTCCAAGGTGAGAGGCCAGGATCACGGCTGCCCCCTGCTCTAATAAAAACTCGATGGTTGGTAAAGAGGAGCGGATTCGAAAATCATCGGTTACCTGTCCATCACTATCTAGGGGAACATTGTAATCAGTTCTGACGAAGACCTTTTTCCCCTGAAGTTCAAGGTCCTTGACATGTTTTGGCATCATGATGTTACCTGAATAATGGCTTACTGGGCGTTCTTCAACGCATCGGCCAGTGCAACGTGTAAATCAAAATTAAATTTATCCACATTGATCTTTGGTTCATGCCATACACCATAGTTACCGGCCATGATTAATTTCACCAGATAGCTCTGCGTCAGGGCCTCGGTCGTTTTCTTATCATACCAGCGAATATCTACCTTGGCAGCATTCTCATTCACAGCACCTAATAAAGCGCTGAGAAAGGTCTGACGATTTTCAGTATCTGTATTGATTTTTGCAAAACCGGCACCGATGAGTCCCTGAATCTGTTCCCAATCTGTTCCAACGAAGTTTTTCCAGGTTTGTCCGTATTTGTCAGACATGTTTGAGCCAAGTGCTTCAAGTTGTTCAACAGCGTATTCCACTACTTGTGGGTAGAGAGTTGAGGCACCGTGGGCCACAAAGATAGTTTCGGGTTGTATGCGATCAGCAATTTTGAGAAGCTCATGGGCAAGTTCGATATTCAGTTTGACTTTTGTACCTGGTTTTCCCTTATTGGGACCGTGCATGGTACCAATAGTCGGCGCAATCATGAGAACACCGGTCTCAGTTATAAACTGCTCGAAATCTTCAGGATTGGTGTAAGTTGAAATCTCAGATTTGGTATCTTCATCTTCTTCACCTGCCAAAACACCCAGTTCACCTTCAACTGAAACACCCAGAGGGTGGGCCATATTCACAACTTCACGGGTATAGCCAATATTCTCTTCTAAAGAACGTGCACATTTGTTGACATGATCGGTTGAATTATCAGCCATGACACTGGTAAGATGTTGAACAGCCCCCTGGACGACCTTGCGTCCACCTTCTGAAGTATAATCACCGTGGTCCAGATGGGTTGCGATCTGTACACTGGATCTTTTAGCGCGGGATTCAATATAGTTAGCAGCAACTTCAAGACCGGTGATGGCATCACCAGCTCCAAAATGTTTCAGAGCGCTGTTTGAGACAGCGAGTACGCCTGAAGATCCCAAGGTTTCAAATGCGTCAAAGGCAGCATTTATACCCTGAAAGGTGGTAATATTGAATGCAGGCAGTGCGTATGACGTACCCTTGGAGTTACCTTTTTCACCGAGTTTTGCCTTAAGTGTCAATGCATGAGCACTGGTTAGGTTATCTGAAAATCTTCTGGTTGTGTTTAATTTTGGTGGGTTGTTATAAGGTTTCATGCCTGAATCTCCAAATATATGTTAAAAACTTGTGTTCCTATTTAACTTATCAATCTCGCTACTTTTCTAGTAACTCACGGCACAGTTACTACAAAAATCAGACCAAGTCAAGCATTCCCGAATTGGGGCGTGGAGAGGGTGATAAGGTCAATTTTCGCAGCCCCGGATTGCTTTAAAATTCCGGCGAGAGCGTTTGATGTTGCTCCAGTCGTTAAAACATCATCGACCAGCAAAATATGCTTACCCTGAAGGACCGATGCATCTGTGACACCAAAGGCGGCTCGAACATTTTCCATGCGCTCCTCAGCATTTAGTTTTGTCTGACTTGATGTGTATTTTTTGCGCTTCACGAGATGGTTTCCCAGTTCAGCATTTAGTCTCCCAGAAAGCCATCGGCTCATGTCATCGACCTGGTTATAACCTCGCTCGCGAAACTTGCGGGGATGGAGCGGTATTGAAATTACCAAATCTATCTCATTTACAGGAAGTTGATCCAAAATTTGAGACTTATAGTGATTCAGCACAACTCCAATGGGTTTTCGACGTCTTGAATATTTTAGATGATGGATAAGCTGCTGAAAGGACTCATCATATTCAAAAAGTGCCCAGGCCGTAGAAATATGGATATCTCCAGAAACAGAGAACTGCCCGTGAGGGGTGCCAATGAGTTTGAAGTTATTAAGGCAAGAGTGGCATATTTCCAGCCCGGCCTGTTCTAAACGCTCATCACAAATCAGGCAGAGAGGGGGATAGATCAGGTCTATTGCACCTGAATATAATGATTTGATGGTATCGGTAATCAGATGAACAGAAAATTGCGTGGGTTTTACATTTTCCAAATAATTACCGTTATGAGTGTTTTAACTGATGAGTAATGCTGACCCTATTATCGGTGCAGCATCTCCCAGTTCAGCTCGTTCAATTCTTAGCCTACCCTTTTGATTTTCGAACAAGTGGGCATCAACCACTTCTCTAAGCGAATCAATAAAAAATTCAAAACCAGTGGCCAGTGAACCACCAATGACAATTATTCCGGGATCTAGTAAATAATTAACATATACCAGGGAATGTCCAACCGATCTACCAAGCAGGCTCCAGGCAGCCAATGCATTGGCATTACCATCACGGGCTAACTTGAATATTTGGAGACCTGTTCGTGATTCACCGGAAATACTCTCATAGTTGCGTTCCAGGGCTGGTCCAGAAGCATAATCCTCGAAGGTCCCATCATTGTAGGGTGCTAAACCGTATTCAGTAGCCGTGCCATGGGCTCCACTTAGAATTCTGCCTTCCCAGACAAATCCATGACCATAGCCAGTACCCAGGGTAATTCCATACACGAGTCCTTCACCCTTACCAGCACCAGAGATGGCTTCACCCAGGACAAACACATTGGCATCATTGTTCATTTTTACAGGCACATCAAAATGGGCTTGAAGACGGGCAACCAGAGGATAATTTTGAATAATTGGAGTATTTGGGGTCTCCATGACACTTTCATGGGTGTCATTTAGAGGCCCTGGGGCTCCAACGCCTACCCCAATCAATTCATAGTCAGATTGCTCAGCGATCTGTGCTTTTATAGTGTTTGCGATGACAAGCATGAGCTCATCACCGTGTTCAAATTTGGACATAGCAATTTTATCGACGAGGAGGAGTAACTCTCCTTCCTCTCCTACAAGCCCAATACGAACCTTCGTTCCCCCAATATCAACCCCTGCACGGACCTTCATTATTTACAACCCCACTATACTAGTCAAGAAATCTTTGCCAATCAGCGTCCTGAACCTCGTCTCTTGCATTAGAAGTTACCAACTGAAAGCTACCATACCCTGTTCGATCGACAAAAATGAAATGAACCCCACCTTCGATCTCATAATAGTCCCATGTAATCCAAGGTTTTTGATCAAGAGAGGATTGCTGCTCCTCAATATTACTGGGAGGTCCATACTTTATCAGAACCCGACCTCTGTCAGTACTCCAGCCATTATCTGATTCAGATCCAAAATTCCGATTGGCAATTTGAACCCGTTGATAAAACTCAACTTTAAACTCATTTATAGGAGTCTCAGTGTCAGGATCTCGACGCTCCCAGAAAGCGGTCAATACCTTTCTTTTACCCACATCATCAGATTTCTCAAAGAGACGTTTTTCTTTTTTATCCATAATGATGCTTACAACTTTGTATATATCATCCACCTGAGAGGCACTTAAGCCGACATAATCATCTTTCGATTCTGTCACCTCCTGCTTAGTACCCGTTTCCCTGAGTATATAAAATGTTCTCTTTTGACTCGATGTTTTATTTGTGACTCCGTCGGTGATTTCAACAGCTAATTTATATATTCCCGAGCCAAGCCCAGCGGTATTTAGCCCACCCCACTCAACCACAGAAGCACCTGGCATTGGTTTAGTACTCGATGGGAAATCCTGGACAACATCGCCGTTAAGTGAAAGAATCTGTGCATGCATATCATAATTGCCCGTTCCAGACAAACCGTAAGCCTCAAAGAAATAATACATCATAGGGGCGCTTGTTGTAAAGGTCCTCTGGGCATTAGGAACCACATCATAACCGTATCTGGTGAATTCATTTTCCGCTTTTGCTTTGATCACCTGTGAAGCGATAGTAATATCAGAAATGGCCAGTTCATCTGAAGGATAGAGTTCCAGCGAAATGGGTCTCCGCATGGTCTGCTGTTTCTTTGAGTGGACATCAACGATGGTTACTTGAAGCATATAATCACCTGGTTCAACATAGAATTTGCTGATATCGGGTACCCAGGTCAATTTCGAGACGGACTGTCTATCCGGAGCACGGTAAGTGCGGGTCCAGCGGTCGGGATCATAGGGCACGATATCATCCTGGATGAGGGCAGTTTGGAAAACAACTTGAGCCTCCCATCCACCTTCGATCTCAACGAATGTAAAAATTGATTGGGGAATCATAAGGTATACATCCAGATATACACCGCCCTCAATTGAAAAGCGGGAATAATCTAGTGATACATTAAAATCAACATCAGCTTGGTCCTGAGCATTTAGCAGGCTCACAGAGACCAGGAGGAAAGTTATTAGCCTATTAAGTAAATTGGACTGATACAAGGCGGGACACTCCTTCCTCTTCCATGGTGACGCCGTATAAAAACTTGGCGGCTTCCATAGTAAGTTTGTTATGAGTTATCACGATAAACTGTGTGTGGGTCGTAAAATGTTCCAGCATCTTGGTGTATTTTCGGATATTTCTATCATCTAGAGGTGCATCGACCTCATCTAAAACACAATATGGGCTGGGTTTGACTTGATAAATGGCGAAAAGCAAGGCAATGGCAGTGAGGGCTTTCTCTCCTGCCGATAACATCTTAAGATTCTGAGTCTTCTTACCACGGGGAGTCGCTTTTATAATGATATCACTTTCGAGAATATCATCAGGATTTTCAAGCAGTAGTGTGGCCTCACCACCATCAAATAACATCTGGAAGGTACCTTTGAAATGCTCCTGGATTTGCCCAAAGGTTTCACGGAATTGTTGGCGTGCAATTCTGTCCAGCTTGGAAATAGTTTCAAGCAAGCTTGTTTTGGCTTCCATGAGATCAGCTTGTTGCTCTTTCAGGAAATTGAGTCGACCTTGTTCAACGTCAAACTCATCTTGTACTGCCATATTGATGGGACCAAGATCCTCAATAAACTTCTGGCTACGACGAATACGTTTTGCAACCTGTTCCTCATCGAATTCAGAGAGATCGAGTTCATGTGGCAATTCACTCTGATACTTCTCTTGTACCCGTTCAACGATATGCTGTTGGCGCGCTTCCAGATTGGCTCCAGATACAGATAGCTCTCGCAATTCATCCGCAGCTGCTTCACGTTTGTGGTGATGGTCCCGCAGACGCAACTCCAACTCGTTTAAAGCCTGACGTTTGACCTGAACTTTTCCGGCGAGTCCCACCAATACTTCAGATTCCTGTTGCAAGCTGGACTTAAGCTTGGCGAGATGATCTTTCTCTTGATCCTTGGTTTCGCGGTTGGTTTTCAGGGTCTCTTCATGTTTGAGTTTTTCTTCATCCAAACCTAGTTTACGAGTAGCAATGTCCTTCAGAGTATCTGCAACACTTGATAATCGCGTGTCCAGATTTCTTTCCTCATTGGTGAGATTCACGTGCTCAAGACGACCGGCTTGTGCATCCTCACTGGTTTGATCTCGCTGATTGAGCAGAGTCTGAAGAGATGCTTCCATCTTGCTGATATGCTCTTCAGTGCTAATTCTTTCCGATTCTGTATCGGCCAGTTGGGGAGCAAATGAAGCTATGCGTTCCTCAGCATCCTTAATAGCCTGGACCAATTCACCAATCTCCTGATCCACACTTTTGGTATCGGCTTCCGTAGAATTAATACCATATTGGGCTCGGGAAGTTTTTCGCTCAACCTCCAGGAGAATTTGTCGTTGATCATCCCGGGAAGCCTTACTGGTACGCAATTCTCGCTCCATACTCCCGATCTGTTCATGAAATTTTTCAATTAAATCACTATGCTCTTGAATTTCATCTACCAGGCTTGAGAATTGCTCACGGAGACGCTGGATTCGATCCCGACGTCCGATGATGGTATCTTCCCCCTCACCTCCTGATCCTCCTTTTAACAAACCAAAGATATCGTAAAGTGTCCCATCTAGACTAACAGCCCGCCCACTGATATTTTTCCAGTCAGCTACAAATTCATCTTCTACCAGGGTGACATCTCTCAGGAGTAGCTGGGCCAGTCTCTCATAACCGGATTTTGGGGTCACAAAGTCTATGGCTGCGCCTATAACGTGTTTGCCCGTCAAAATAGCAGAGCTTTTGGGTTTGGCCTTTAATAAGGGTTCTAGAGGTAAAAAAGTCGCTGAACCAGCCTTCTGGTCTTTTAGGGCCTTAATAGCTGACATAGCGGACTTACGATCGCTGGTGACCAGAGCCTCAGCCAACGGACCCAATGCTGTCTGAATAGCCTTTTCGTAACGTTCATCAACAGTGAGGAGGTCAGCTACCGTCCCCAGAATACCCATTGATGCTATATCCTCGCTGAGCAGTTTTCTCACGCCACCAGAGTAACCTTCACCCGTTTCCATCAGTTCTTCATAAAAGTTGAGCTGATTCTCTATACTGACACGACGCCCCCTCTTTTTGGCCAGAGTTTCGCGTGTTTCGTTCAGTTGAGATTGCATCTCTTGAAAACCTGTTTCTAATTTAGCAACCTTGGTCTCCAGGGTTTTATACTGGTTTTCGGCATCTTTGAAATCCGAGGCGACCAGATCCAACTCTTGTCGGTATTCAGCTTGAGATTTTTTGAGACGTTCATTTTTAGTCTTGAGATGTTCGATACTGCTCTTATGCTGAGTAAGCGCTGCCTCTTGATGACTCTTCTGGTGGTTTAAATCACTCAAACGATTTAACAGATCCATGTGCTTTTGATTTTGCACATCATGCTCGGTTTTAGCGCCCCGATATTGCTCGACTGCTGCATCAAAAGCAGCTTTTAATACATCGTCTTTGGCCTTGGCTTCATCAATGCGGGGCTGAATATGAGCCTTTTCATTAGAAAGTTCCGACTCGAGGGTGTGAGAAGAATCTTCACGCTCCACCAGGGTATGTTGTTCAACCCGGATTCGATCCAGAGCGGTAGTAGCACTGGCAATTTTTTCTTCCGCAATCAACAGGGTTTGTTCGATGTTGATACGGGCGGTGTTGGTAACATTTACTTTTTCCTGCTGGTCCCCATGTTCAGTCTCAACGAGCTGGAGTTGATTTTTAGCCTCCTCAACCCGGTTCTCTTCCAGGCTGACTTCCTCACCACTGGCACCGTAGCCATCCTTGAGTTGGGCAATTCTCTGTTTGATGGGAGCCAATTTTTCAAGGACCTGTGAACTCTCAAATACAGCAAGGGATATTTCATCATCTTTCAGTTGTCCCTGGACACGATCAAAACGTTTATACTTGGCAAGTTGTCTTCTCAAACTGCCCACACTTTTTTCAACTTCATTAATGATGTCGTTCACTCGATTTAGATCAGTGTCTGTGGAATCGAGACGTCGCATGGACAAGCGGCGCTGCTGTTTGTATTTATTAATCCCTGAAGCTTCCTCAATGAGACGACGACGTTCTTCCTTGCTATCACTGAGAATGGATTCCACCATTTTGAGTTCGATAACTGAATAGGCATCTGATCCCATCCCAGTATCTACAAAGAGATTGTGAATATCCTTTAATCGGCAGGCATTTTTGTTAATAAAAAATTCACTGGCTCCATCCCTGAACACTCGACGGGTAATAACCACATCGGTGTATTCCACAGGCAGTAAACCGCGATCATTGTGAATGGTAAGAGACACCTCAGCATAGTTGACAGGTTTGCGCTTACTGGTACCACTAAAGATAACATCGTGCATGTTTTGACTACGCAGGACTGAGCTTTTTTGTTCACCCATAACCCACCGGATGGCGTCAACAACATTGGTTTTTCCACAGCCATTGGGACCTACGATGCAGGTCAAGCCTTCAGAAAATTTGAGCTTGGTCGGTTCAGCGAAGGATTTGAATCCCTTTATCTCAAGGTCGGATATATACATGCGGTGTTTCTATCTCCAATAAATGCTACGGGGAAAACAGTCTCAAATGAGACCCATGATACAATTTGTTTAGCCAGGGGGCCAGGTCATTACTCGGCCGCCTAAAACGTGCAGGTGTAAATGAAAAACGGTCTGTCCAGCGTTTTCACCATTGTTCATCACCAGGCGATATCCGTCATCCAGACCAACTTCCGCGGCAAGTTCTGTTCCTTTTTCCACCAATTTACCGATCAGAGCCTGGTCAGCTTTGGTCAATGCGGCTGGACCTGCAATGTGTTTGCGAGGAATGACTAAAATATGAGTTGGTGCTTGAGGACTGATGTCATTAAATGCTATGATATCTTCATCCTTATACAGCAGGGTAGCTGGTATATCTCCAGCAATGATTTTACAGAAAATACAATCTTGTGACACGCTTCCTCCTTAACGGGGTTATGCCGGATCCTGTTGAAGCGCCGACACCAATCCGACTGCATGAATGGCTGCTGTTTCAGCACGTAAGCGTCTGGGACCCAGACCCGTGAAAGTATAGTCGGAAATGGATGCTAAATCAATTTCATCCTTTGACCAATCTCCTTCTGG
>JABIFX010000112.1 GCA_018650445.1 Fidelibacterota bacterium | reverse complement strand
CTTTTTACCAGGTTCAGCATCGAGAGTCGGAACGTTCAGGACCATGCCAGGTTTCACCTTGAACTGTTTCCCTGCAATTTGGATAATTGCGTACATAACTTTATCTCCTTTATTAAAAAGCCAGCGAATATAGACGGCACCCATACAGGTGTCAACGGATTATCATTATTTTTGAGAGAGAACTCTGAACTTGATAATAGGTGATAACTTTGAATTTTCTAGAACAGTGGTTTTTAGATTCCCCAGGCGCTCCAGAGTAAGGCGCTGACTTCCCGCAATAGGACATACCCCGTATTGTCCGCATCCCAAGATTCGTCCACTTGATTGTTTGTGATAACACAAAAAACATAGGCACCACCGGGAGCATTTACCAATACAACTTCTGATCGAGATTGGCTTACAGCTCCCTGTTTTGAGGCCACCTGGACTGTTCTCGGTATTGCCGAGAGGGCTTCATCATCCCAATAGATCCGGGTCAGATATCGATACATCTCTTCACTCGCCCAGGGTGAGACAGCTTTGTTCTCATGGATCATCGTTAGCAGGCCAGCCATTTCTCGTGGAGTGGTCTGTCCCCAGCCATAAATCTTCCAATCATCTTGACGATCTAGTGTACGAGAATTCATACGGGTCTTAGAAAACCCATTCTTTTGGAGCCACTGATTAATTTGCAGCCCTCCACCGGCCAATTCCTGACACCATAAACTGGCATGATTATCACTATATGTAATCATGAGAGAAATCATTTTGGTCAATGATATTTTGCTGCTGTCTTTCAATGAACTCAGCATCCCTCCAGGTGGATAATTAACGACCTCAGGCATCCACATGAGGGTGGAGTCATAAGCCAGATCACCAGACTGAATGCGATCGAAGAGGACCAGGAGGATAGGAATCTTAACCATACTCGCTGTTGGAAAGAGGCTGTCGGCATTCAGGGCAATTTCTTGACCATTGCTCAAATTTTTAGCGTATATCCCAACATCCCCTTTGAAATGTGTAATCAGAGTCTGAAGATTTTGATCTATTGCCTTAGATTCTTCTGCTGGAGAAATTTTGGTTGACGAACATGCGCTAACTATCAGGAGTAAACTCAATACAATAATAGCATGACCATATCTGTAAAGTCGCATGGCGTAAACCCCTCTTGTGTTTAACCGGTAATTGTCTACTCTGTTAGATGAATAAGTTCTATCTGAGCTTCCTTTGCGTGGGTCTTGATCCGTTCGTCTCGATATAGCTCACCATAAAAAATACGCTTGATCCCGGAGTTAGCGATCAGCTTGAAACAATTGTAACAGGGGCTGGCAGTTACATATATATCAGCATCCCCGATACTGACACCATTCCTGGCAGCTTGAACAATGGCATTGGCTTCAGCATGGACAGTACGCACACAATGGCCGTTTTCCATTTCATGTCCAACTTCATCGCAATGCGGTAAACCACGGATAGAACCATTGTATCCTGTCGATAGAATCATCTTATCGCGTACAATGACGGCACCCACAAATTTACGATCACAGGTTGATCGAGTAGAAACATCAGTAGCGATCTGCATAAAATAATTATCCCAGGAGGTTCTGTCCTTAGTCATCTATCGAAGTTCCTTATCTATTCAGCAATCAAAGTTTTGGTTGTGCCAATAACATGCTTGGCATGATTTTTCAATTCTGGTTTCCACCATTTCATCAGCTGATTAGAAAGTGGTTCCTTCAAAAAGCCAATGTCTTCCAACATCTTCAGCACCATTTGTCCAATGGCTCGATAATTTCCATCCAGGACCTTCACTGCCAGACCATAGACCTGCCCATCCGGCATTATGAAACCTGCCGCAGAAACAGCTTCAGCGCCTCCCTTGGACATGATTTTGGAGGGGTAACTCTCCATAAGCGCGGTGTCAAAGCGACCCTCACCAGCAACCAGGTGGGGATGGCTAGTCATGGCCTGGAAAATCTGGCGACATTCTTGATTCGCTTGCTGGCTTATTCGTGCAAAAGCCATAGCCACCTTTTGAAGGGGTAGATGAAACACGGGAGCTGAGCAACCATCCACACCTCTATGAATCTTATCAGAGGAAGTATATTCTTTCACAATATCATAGATGTATTGCTGGACAGGATGATCGGGATTTAGATAATCTTTAGGACTATACCCCAATTGAACTGACGTGGCCAACATGCCAGCATGCTTCCCTGAGCAGTTGTTGTGAATTTGTTGTGGAGCAATCCCAGCTGCTTGAAGTGCCTTTGCACTTTCTCTATGGATAGGGGGATGTATCCCACAAGCCAGTAACTCTGGACCAAGTCCCGCTTTAGAAAAGATCTGGGATACGGTTTCAGTATGGACAGGCTCGCCACTGTGGGAAGAGCAAATGACGGCCAGCTCTTCTGAAGTCAACTTAAAATCATCGTAGGCACCTGAACGTAAAACCGCCATACCTTGAAGTGGTTTGGCAGATGACCGGACATAGGTTAGGTATTCTGTATCACCATAGGCTCTGACAATTTTACCTGCTGTATCAACAATAACCCCATAGCCTACATGGAAGCTTTCAACAACACCAGAACGTGTAACCTGGGTGATCAGTGATTTCATTGAACCTGGGCTTTAAAATCCCGGACAGCCGTTTCCAGCCCGACGAAGATTGATCGACCAATTATAGCCCGTCCTACAACCACATTCTCTACAGCTTCAATGCTCACCAGCGGCAAAGCATTTTGGAAGGATATGCCACCATTAACAGCAACACCAAGACCATTTTTCTCAGCCGTTCGTGCCATGAGAGCTATTTGCTCCTGTGCTTCAGCCTGACCAGCCACGCTGCTATTTTCAGAATAGTGGTTTACACTAAGCTCAACCATGTCAGCCTGTAGCCGATAAGCTCTCTTAAGTAATGCCAATTCTGGATCAAGACAGAAAGAGATCAGCTTCCCGGCATCCTTCAGTTGAGGAATAAATGTTTCAAGATCAGCACCATAGTCATCAAACAGGTTGTCCCCTGTAAATGTAACCTGTGAAACAGGGAGGTTAAGAGCTAGCTGGAGAAGTTCAGCACGTGGAGTTATCCTCAGGGCAAATCGAGTACCCATGGCCGCAGCGATGGTCAATTCTAATTCTTTTTCAGTGAAATTCGCAGAGCGTCCGTCATAAGTCAGGCTAAAGCCATCTACTCCTGACAGCCCTGCAATAGTCACTACACCGGGTAAGGTGAGACCGTCTACTTTAAGTTGTTGCTGGGCACTGATAAAACCGTCCAGATTGAGTTCCATTTGAGCCATAGTATCCTCGATTTATTTCTTTAAGTGATCATTTCGCCAGTTTTGAAACTGGAACGAGATCAAAGCCTGCCTCGGCCAGCGCAGGTAAATATTTTTTTAATGTCTTTAATGTATTCGGTCTACAATGCCCAATACCTATCGCTTCCCCTTGTTCCTTGGCAATACGAGCCAGACGAAAGAGTTCGCCTGCGATAGCCTCCTGGTCATCAACTTCGTCCAGAAAAACGTCCCTGCTGTTGGTGGGTACATAGCGTTCTCTGGCAACAGTTTCTCCTACGGAAGCCGCTATGGTCCGGCTATCAATAAAGAACATTTTCTGCTCAGCCAGAAAACCTGTCACACCAGTCATCACCTTGCGGCTCTGGGTGCCACCACTCCCCTGGTGATTATTCATCCCAATAGCCCTGGGAACATCTTTGCGAGCTTTTTTCAGACGTCTGACAATTTCACCATCGCTGAGATCTTCAGATAAAGCATAATCTGGCTCACTGGTTGAGTTGGTCACAGTGACCATGGGCATGTGAATCAAGGTTTGGATGGATCTATTATTTAAACGCTCATCAACCTGGGTGGAATAGGGGCGACCAGGTATGACTGCTGCAGTAAATGCTTCTTTTAGTGAGATAAAACCAGTGATCGTTTCATTCATGGAATAACCAAAATCATCAATGATCACAGCCAGCTTGGGTCTTTTTGAAACCTTAGCGATATCTGCTGGTAAAATTGATGTCGGGGTTGCCTTTTCTTCAGGATACTCAAATCGGTATACTGACCAGACTGTCGAATCACTTCCTACCTGAAATTCCCAATGATCATCAGCGTCCGCTGTTTGCTGAACCTGGAAACCAAAACCACCTAAAGTGCTTTCCAGCAATTTTTTTATATCTGAAGCACGGATGCTTTTCTGGTCAGAAATCTCAAATACCCTGGTTCCCATGCCATCATCACTCAATCGTCCTTCCACAAACTCAAGACTGGGGAATCGCCGAGTCAGAGTCTGATCCATACGCGTGTTCAAGGTGAAATATCCCTCATAAAAACCCTGCTCAGACATAAGTTCTGGTTCATAAGTGTTAGCCTGGTTCCACATTATAACCCAGACTACAACTACAATCAGGATCAAGGTCAGAAGGAAAATCTTAAAAAAACTTCCGCTATTGGGACTGGATTTTATACGCTCTTTATAATACTGATATCTCATGATGACTTAGTATAGTTTTCTACTGGGATGATTCCACCGAAAAACAGTTTTTCCAGGAGATAATTCACTCTAATTCCTAAATTTCTCATACATTATTTAAATTCCAGTTTCATGATAACTTCACCCTCTTCTATTTCACCTGTATCAAGGAAGCCCAGCTTCTCATAAAACCCTTTGGGATTGCCTTCCTTCGGAACATAGCTGAGCAGAAATTCAGTGCTGTTAGGGAGGCTTTTTACATGCTCAATCACCAACTCTAGTGCTTTATAACCATATCCATGACCCTGAAATTTTTCATCTATCATATAGCGCCACAAATAGTAATCTGGTTTTTCCATATCAAGATCCAACATGACAAAACCAACTGCAGTGTCCCCTCGATAAATTCCACGATACCAGGCCTGAGAATGAAACAGCGCCTGAGCCAGTGAGATTGCATTGCTTGCTACAAAACCAGTTTGATTATCTGCCACCTTCAGGTTTAGGATATCCCTATAATTGGACTTATCCAGTTCGCGCAACTCTATTTTTGGGTCAGACATCATGTTTTTCCTTCAACACAGCGTTGATCTTTGTACGTATCAGATCCACTGCTACATGATTCATCCCACCTTCTGGAATAATTACATCAGCAACATACTTGTTGGGTTCTACAAATTGCGAGTGCATGGGTCTCACAGTAGCTTTATACTGATCAATAACTGAATCTACAGATCGGCCACGTTCGATGATATCACGTTTTAGTCGACGAATAAAACGAATATCTGAAGGCGTATCGACATAAAGTTTTACGTCCATTTTTGCAATGAGCTCAGGATAGTAAAGCGCCATGATTCCTTCAATGATGATGACCTTGTGGGGTTCCACCTTGCGTGTATCTTTTGCCCTGTTGTGGGTGGCAAAATTGTAAATGGGAATTTGAACCGTTTTTCCCTGACACAGCTCATCCACATGTTTGACGAGGAGCTCAATCTCCAGAGATGAGGGGTGATCAAAATTGATTTTCGCCCGCTCTTCCCTGCTCAAATCAGACAAATCCCGGTAATATGAATCCAGATCCAAACGTAAAACCTCACCAGGTCCATACTCCTGAACTATATTTTTGGCGATGGTCGTTTTCCCTGAGCCAGTGCCGCCTGCAATTCCAATTATTATTGATTTCATGCTTTTTCCTTCAGCAATATTTTTTGTGAATAGTCCAACTATTTAAAAGAGAACTGCCCTGAAAATATAGGCAAATCCAACACCTAGATAATTTCCAATGGCATATCCTATAATTCCCGTTGTCAAGCCCGATAATATGATCTCCTTATTGTTCAAAGCTTTAGCCACAACCGGGACAAAGGGAGGTGAACAAACTGCTGAAACAGATGTGATCAGGAAAGTATCTGTATCAATATTTAAGAGTTTGCAGAAAGCAGCGTGGAGCAGCATGGTACCGAATACGATAAAATTGACGAAAAACATCATGGACCAATTGATATTCACCAGTTGTTCCAGGTTGGCCATGGATCCCACAATGAGACTGAAGACCAGAATGATGTACATCCCGAATTGGAAGGTCATGGGAATCTCTCTAATCTTGCGAATAAATGAAGATCCAATACCCAGCGTGGTAATGAGGAGCATGATGGCCGCAGTTGAATATTCTTCTGGTATCAGCTGAGACAAACCAAAGCTCAAACCCAATATGACAATGGAAATACCTAAGCCAGCCAATAGACCTAAAAGAATTCGCGGTTTGAAAATCCCAACATAAGAATGGATATTTTCGCTGCTTTCGAGATTTGAATTTTCCATGACAACAGATTGGAATTTCGGCAGCACCTTATTAAAAACCTTCTGACCAATGCTCATGACAAAAATGAGATAGATAATACCATTGACGGCATCATAGGTGTGCATCATGATGTATTGGGTTGAATCCACATTTAATGCTGTTTTAATAGCAGCCAGATTAGGCGTGCCCCCAGTGTAAAGCCCTATGGCCATCCCACCAAATTGCCAGGCGTTTTCAATATTGCCCTGAATCATCCAGCTTCCCAAGCCCGCCACAAAAACAACCAATACTGTAGCACCAAGCATGGATACAATGGCCTTCCCTGCGGAATGTAACCACGACCGAACATCCAGAGAAAACAGGAGAAGGGGCAAGGCCAGAGCCACCGAAATTCCACTTAACTCGTCCTGCACACCAACTGCACCCTCAGGTAAAAGACCACTATTTCCTAAGAGAATACCAAATACATAAGCCAATATAACTGATCCTATTTTGTCAATCAGAGTCGACTTATAGCACAACCACAAAATCAGTGCTGGCATGATGAAGTAAAACGCAATAAGTCCTGGAATTGGTACCATGTAATTAACCCTTCAATTTAGGTAGTGAGCCAGATTTCGGCGTCTTCTCTATTATCATAAAATCTAAAATGATTTGATCTGCTCATTTCAAACATCAATTCTTTAAATCGATTGGATTGCTCTGCGTTTGTGGCCAGAATAATGGCCACCTTAGCTTGATAATTGGCAAATTTTTGCATGGCTGCTCCAGCCAGGCCACTTTTTAAATTGTAAAAATCCGAAGAGAGGTTTTTCTCGCTCAGTAACAGCAGGTTTGAGTTGTGGTAATAGCACAAACTTAGGAGATCATTCAAATCGCCCTCTTTCTCGATACTTGAGTCGCTCTCGGTGAGATCAATGTAATTGATACCCCTCAAGGATTTTAAGGCACTATCCATCCAGCATATTCTCCTGTTTTAGTAGGGAATTCAATATAGTCGAAAATGGCGCGATTTTTAAACCACAGTACTATACCACCCAAAATAATTGTTTAAAATTCGCGTGGTAAGTTTGCGGCAACCAAATCATGAGCTATTTTAAGTCAATTGAAGTGCCTAAATAAAATTGGATAAACATGACACTTACAAACCCTGGTGCATTTGAAAAAGAAGTTCTCGCCTTTCTAGAGCGATTCGATTTCTCAGGTGCAAAACCCTCCCTTGAGCATATCGCTGAAGTCTCGAGATATTTCAGCCGGCTGCCCTATGAGAATATCAGTAAGATCTTGAAACGAAACCAGGCGCTTGGGATAAACCGACTCAGGTTGCCCGATGAAGTCACCCATGACCATTTTGCCTGGCATCTGGGTGGTACCTGCTTTTCCCTGACTTATTTTCTGTGCGGGATTTACACCTTACTGGGATACAAAGCCCAACCTCTTATCTGCCACTTGAATTGGGGAGAAAATACACATTCAACCGTCGCTATTCAATTTGCAGGATCGCGGTATCTTGTAGATCCTGGTTACATGATTTTCAGACCACTTCCATTGAGAAAGTCTAATATTGAAGCTCGCCTCTCCGCTGAGACTGGACTTTCCCTGCGCTTCGATACTGATATTGACGAATATGCTGTTTATACCTTTCGCAAGGGACAATTCGTTCGGCGCTATCGATTTAATGACAACCCGGTCTCCTGGGAGCAGTTTGCTAAATTCTGGGAGAATTCTTTTCAACTGCCTGGCATGGATGATCTCACCCTCACCCGTGTCGAGGGCCAGGAGATGATCTTTGTTCAAGGAGATTTCATAAAGATTACATCCCCTGAAACCATTGAGAAAATCCGTGAAGCCAACCTGGCGGAAAAAATAATTAAAGAGCGTTTCAGGATACCCCTAGAGAAACTCGAGGAAGCAAAATATGTACTTAAGCAGAGGCAGAAATGAAAACCGTAGAACCGCAACCTGTTAAATATTTTATTGGTGCTTTATACTCAGACAGTGATCTCCTTGACCAGGCTATATCTCAATGTGAACAGCATATTGGAGATATTGACCTCAGAAGTGAGCCCTTTCCTTTTGACACAACATCTTATTATGATGATGAGATGGGCAAAACTATCGCCAGAATCATCTTCAGTTTTGATGTACTACTTTCTCCAGGTGAATTGGCTCGCCTGAAGGTCTTATGCAATCAAATTGAGGATGAACTGAAAGTGAATGGATCGAGAAAGGTCAATCTGGATGTGGGCTATCTGGATTTTCACAAATTGGTTTTAGCCTCAGCCAAATACAATGGTCAAAAAATATATCTTGATCAGGGAATTTATGCAGACCCCACACTCTATTTTGAGGGGGGGCAATTCCATGCGTTTGAAAACACCTTCCCGGACTTTAAATTAAATATTTACCATGCAGTTTTTCTGAAGATGCGCAACACTTACAGGGGTCAACTCAAGAGCTGAATGGGTTATGCTATGTTTGCGATTCAGTAACCTTCTGCAACTCTCTGGCTCTCGTATAGAATTCTTCCAGTTCCATCTCTTTTAGATAGACCAGTCCATGGGCTGCCCGAACTCGTGGATGAGTGTGTTCATACCAGAAATCGCGTCCCATTACTCTTTTCATATCCTGATGTTGCTGTACCTGAATGGCCTGGGCTAAACCGGAGAATGGACCGTTGAATTCGAAACTGGGAAAAGGCGCATCCACTTGTGATTGGAAACAATACTTGAATGTTTCTTTCATGATGGCCATGGAGTTTAATGATACTGGCACAAAGATATTGGCATCAGTTGGCTGGAATTTGAACCAGACGTTGCGATAACCCCACACCCTCAAGGGTGCTTCGGGATGTCTCTCTTTATAGAGTCGGATGGCTTCGGCAATGGCTTGCATCACCTTGTAATGGGTATCTGGACCGCTGGCTTCAGGATCAAGTGCCAGAGTAACCACTGTGGGCCGGATTTTCTCCATGTATTCGAGAATGGGCTGGACATCGCGATCCATGGTTGGATCCTCTGTGAAAATGTCACCCTTGTAGAAACCAAGTCGGAGGTGGTGAACATTCTTAATAGGTGTTCCATAATGTCCCCAGACCAGGTCAGCTTCCCACTCTCTGATACGCCCTTTGAGTAATTGCATAACGGGGTCATCTTTTTGACCGGGATACCGAGTACTCAGATATTCAATGAGCTCATTCATTTTAACGGTGAGCGTATCCAGGTTATACTCTGGATATAAGATTAACAGATTGCGAATAAGACGGCGGGATGAGCCGTTGTTGCGCAAAGTTCGGGTATGATGTGCGACACCATCCAGGTAGGTGTAAATATCTCTCTGTGCCCCTGCCTCATTATCCGCATCGTAATAACTTTCTGCCCTGAGTCGACTAAACTGTTCCGTCTCCATGTGCTCAATGGCATTGAGAATTTGATCCCTGACAAATTCATTGGTCACGGCATTAAAACCGCTGGTCATGTAGGCAAAATGATGTTCATTTCGAGGCGTTCGAACAAGATGAACAATATGAGCGAGATAACCCAGCATGATGTCATCATGGTGGGGAGCAGTGTGAAAAAAAACATCGTCTTCTACAGACGCCAGTCCTCGATTTAGCTTCGCCTGCAGATCATGTAAAATCCTCTCCTTGATCTCTGGAAGCTCTGCCCTGCTCCGCTTGACCGCAATGGCTGGGACTTGCTTTTCTGCAACTTGCGTCTCGGTAATATCCTGAATTGGTGTTCGCGAACGCATGGAAAGTGTGATGAGGTGTTGATCTACCAGCTCTTCAGATACCTCAACAGCTCTTTCTATTTCGTGAGCCTGTCTTCTATCCAGAAATACTGCAGCTCCTGAGGTGATATAAAAGCGTGCATTGGGCATATTATGCAGGGCGCCAGCCGGATAAGCATTGTTGGCAGTTTCCTGGACAGAGCCAGCTACAATTTTAGCTTTCGCCTCTCCTGCGGCAAAAATCAAACAGGTTGCATCGGGATTATAGCTAATGGTCTGGAGGCCAATAGTAATCACCAGGCGTTTCTGAGATACTTCAATGCCACCTAAATCGCCAGCTGCGGCAGCTTGTGTTTCAAAATTTGTAGGTGTCAGACGAGTCGTCGAAAAATAATCCGATCCGCGAACATTGAAGGCGATGTGGCCATCAGGTCCAATACCTCCCAGGAAGAATCCAAGGCCCCCTTTCTCACGAATACGTCTTTCGTAATCTGTACAAAATTCATCAATTCGCTCAATGGCTTCTTTTTGAAGACGACCTTTGGTTGTATTTGGTTGACTAAATCGTAGACTGAGATCCACCACATCGTCAGGGAATATTTCGTTATACGTCTTTCCCTGGGGCAGGATAATCTGGGTTGCATCAATCAGTTGGGCGCGTTCAGCGCTGATGCCAAATCCATTGATATAATATTTCATCACATAGTCAAAGAAGCTATTGTGTTGAGTGGGAGAGATGGGAAAGAACTCATCTATTTGAACAAACTGCAGATTTTGTAGACGTGGTTTGCGTGAATGATCAAATCCCACTTCTTCCAGAAAGGCGCTGGTTGATTTGTCTTCCCAGTGCTTCAGGTAATGTTCAGCATAGCGGATGAAATATTCAGGTGTTTTACCTGTGGGAAGCGAGACAACTCCTTCCGGATTATTCTGAACCCATTCTAAAAATCTCAGGGCAGTCAGCTGACCGAGATTGGGAAAGTTGTTTACCTGGATGACAGGAATCTTTTCATCTGGATCATAACAAAAATCAAGCTTTGAATGGTTAAGGAAGTAGTTTTCTACAGGCGTGGGCGGATTAAAAATATTCTTTTTACTCATGGCTTCATTATGCTTGCTAAAAATTCAATTTACAATCATTTTTTGTATGATGGGGTTTCCATAAATGTAATATTATCAATATCTGCATGTTATTGTTTGTTAGTTTATTTTACTAACTGCATATATTTCCACGAGGGGCATTAATGCCAATCGTGAAATTGTAATTCCAGAGATTATTGGCTATGTTGAACGATATGACTAAAACAAGCAATACAGCCATTATAGTTGCCGCTGGAAGTGGCAGCAGGCTGGCCAGTGAAATACCCAAACAATATCTGAAGTTGAAGGGTGTGGAAATTTTAGCCTATTCGGTTCGGTCATTCTTGGCGCACCCAGAAATCGATGAGGTTATCATAGTCACGTCAGCGAATTATCTAGAGCATGCCAGCAATCAATACCCTGAGTGCAAAGTCGTGGTGGGTGGCGAGACCAGGCAAGACTCAGTCTTCAACGGGTTACAAGCTTGCTCACCACATACGCATATTGTGTTAGTTCATGACGCAGCTCGCCCCCTGATTCCTTCCAGGGTTATCGATCTTTGTCTCTCCAGTCTTGAAAAACATGATGGTGTCGCCCCAGCATTAAAACCGGCTGATTCTATGATTCAACTCGAGGATTCTGGATTCAGAAACCTCCAGCGCGATAACCTGAGGATGATCCAAACCCCCCAATGCTTCCATATAGGTATCCTGAGAACTGCCCATGCTTCGGGGAAGATTGACACAGATGAAATGGGACTGGTAAAACAAAGCAATCCTCAGGCCAGCCTTGGTTTCATTGAAGGAGCACCGGAAACTTTGAAAGTGACCAAGCAAATTGATCTGGAGATTATTGAAAAATATCTCGACGCAGCAGATAATTAAATAAATAGAAATCTTCCTTATGACACCAACCCTCGATTTAGTCTATTCAACAACCAAGGGATATGCCAGCTTACTCCCCCTGTTCTCCAATATGAAAGCCCAGGGCTGGCAGGTCAGATTGGAGAAAGTTCATCGGAATTGTTTCCTGAATCGAAAACTTTTAAAGACGATCTCATCAAACATTGTTATTGCATATGACAAACCTCTCGTCCGCCTTACAAAATGTGGCTGGAAGGGTAAGTTTATCTATATCGAACATGGTCTTAGCCCCATGAAGTACTACACCTACAAATATGATTTCTTTCAGAAGGCGGCCCTTCTTTTTTATCCTGGAGAAGTGTTCAAACGCAAGATGGAAGCCATCAATCCACAGTTTGAGCGTGGGCTCCTCGGAGGATATCCCAAGGTGGATGAGCTTGTAAATTTAGATATAAATAGAAGCACATTATGTTCGAAGTATGGCTTAAATCCTGAAAAACCTGTCATTCTTTTTGCTCCTTCCTGGGGTGGTAAGAAGAATAAGAACGCAGGCATTCACAATGCTAAACACCTCACATCTCTTGAAAACCTTCTCATCATTCCCCATTCTGCTGATTACCCCCTGGCAAAAAAATACGGCGCGGTAAAACCAGGTGATGGCAACATAAATCAGTTCCTGCATCTTGCCGATGTAGTGATCAGTGATATTTCCTCTGTATTGGCTGAAGCTTCTATTCTAGACAAGCCCGTTGTCCAACTCATCTTGCCAGCCTACCCAGGATGTTTTCCTGAGGTGGAAAGCCGAAAATCTGGGATCTGGGTTTCTGAGGATATCCTGGCCAGGGAGCAGCAAACGGATCGTTCTGTGCGTCCTTTTAAGATTCCCTATATTGATGAAGATTGGATAATGGGGCATACCGCAGGGTCCCATGAGCTTGAATCAGCAGTCCGGGATGCTCTCAACCACCCACAAAAATACGGCGAACAACGAAAATACTGGGCTGAGCAAAGTTGTTGGAAAGCCGATGGCAATTCATCGGGTCGGATCAGCCACATGATTGAACAATATTTGAAGGATGGCTCGGTCTCGCAAGTGACACACTAAATGCTAGTGAAACCTTGTCATTCCAATTTGCTTTATTATATAATCAGGTCCTGGACTTATGTCGGGAATTTTCATCTTGAACGAGTTTTTAAAGCCTAAGGTTTATGAAAAATAAAGGTGTGATGTGAAAGCAATAATTCTAGCAGCTGGTATAGGTTCCCGACTTGGGAATCCCCGTCCAAAGCCTCTGACCCAACTTTCCACAGGGGAGATGATTATGGGCAGACAGGTTAAATATCTAAAACAAGTTGTGTCAGTAGATGATATTTTCGTTGTGATTGGGTTTAAAAAGGACCTTATCATGGAAGAATTTTCTGAATTGACCTATGTTTTTAACAACATCTATGATAGAACTAATACTTCAAAAAGCCTGCTGAAGGCCCTGCGCAAAGTCAGAGCAGATGATGTCATCTGGCTCAACGGTGATGTGGTTTTCGATCCTGAAGTTCTGACTAGAATCATCGAATCAAAGACTTCATGCATGGCAGTAAACACAGCTTCCGTGGCTGAAGAGGAAGTGAAATATACGCTGTCGCCTGATGGTTCCATTAATGAGGTCTCCAAAACTGTAAAGAATGCCCTGGGTGAATCTGTGGGGATTAACAAAATCATGTCAAGTGATATTCCACGCTTCATTGAGATGCTGGAACGTTGTGAGGATGACGATTATTTTGAACGTGGCATTGAATTCGCCATCGGTGCTGGATTGAAAATCTATCCTGTCGATGTTTCGGATGTCTTGTGTATTGAGGTAGACTTCACCGAAGATCTTGAAAAGGCCAATAGCGAATTAGGCGAGGCGTGATCAATTCCTTCTCCGTAATACTGAAGATCTTCCTGTTCCCTACTTCCTCGATTAGAGTCATGTTTTTCGCTTGTAAGTTCTTCATATCTGGCATCATTCTAAAACCCAAATGCAACCAGGGAGATCTCTATTTTAAATTGAGATACAAGCCAAGTCTCTTTACGAGGGAGTTAAGTATGGCAAGGATTGGCGGACCCCCAATAAGGAATGGAATGTCGCCCTCGATGATGGATCCATTTACAAAGCAGATCCAGCCATGACAGGCTTTAGCTTAAACGATCTACCACGGGAGTATCAGTTACTAAAAGATGCTTCAATCCTCATCATTGGAAATGGACCCAGTGCAGCCGAACACGAATTGGGCCAAGAGATTGACAATTTTGATCAGATCATTCGCATCAACAATTACGTTACTCGCAACATGGAATCCCGTGTTGGATCTCGAACGGATATCTGGGTCAATGGTGCCAATCAGGGATTAAAAAAACGTCTCGACATCCCCAACAATATTTTAGTAATGATTCCCCCTGTGGTTTTAAAGCACAAAGGTAATGCCATACATCCTCGTATTGAAAAACGACTTGGGACAAAAAATTATGCACTTTTACCATTTGAGATCATGTCTGAGATGGAATCAAAATGTGGTCTCAATCGACCAACAACCGGATTCTTTGCCATTTATTTCTGTTACCTTTTGGGTCTTGACGTGACTCTGCACGGTTTCGATTTTTTTGTCGGTTCAACCGCTCACTATTTTGACAGTCGCTTTAAGCGCTGGCTCAAGGAGCAGGGACTTATTAAAAAAGCTGCCAAACATGATGTGAGTGGAGAGAAGGCATTTGTTCAGACTCTCATCCAGCAGGGGGGATTAAAGCTTCTGACTGCCTAATGTCCTCGTTTCAACGTGAGCAGGACCAGACCTGAGAGGGTAATTGTTCCACCGATTACCACATTCCATCCAACGATTTCACCAAAAAACAACCAGGCTAGAATCGATGCTAAAATAGGTTCCCCGAATGGCATAGCTCCGACAATGGTGGGCCGTATATACTTGACGGCATAGTTCATACTGTTATGCCCCACCAGTGTGGGTAAAATTACCAGACCTAATAACCACTTAACATCGCCTGATAAAAATATTATATCGATACCTAGTCCCAGGATTATACCGACCAGAGTCAAGGCAGCAAACATGTAAAGCCAACGCGTATACATAATATTGGTAACATCCCTGCGTACTCGTTGGCCAATAAGAAGTACAACTGCCATGAAGGCTGAGCTGGCCAAAGCATAGAGATTCCCTGTGGTTACCTCGGTTCCCCAATCAAACTCGGAACCCTGAACAATGAATGCTCCAAAAATTGCGATCCACAGCCCCAACAATGCGGCTAATGGCAGCTTTTGCTTAAGAACGAACCGTTCATAAATAAGAGTGAAGATCGGAGCCATGGTTGCAAAGAGGGTGGCATTTGCAATTGATGTCAACTTGACAGCCGAATAGAAAAAAGCAAAATGCAGGGCCAGGAATATCCCCGCAATTATTATTGCAGGGAATCTAGCCGTCTCCAGAGGTTTCTGAGGCTGGATAATACCGTGGGTCCATAGCATGGTGGAAGCACCTGCCATCCGCCAAAATGCGATAGTGAGGGCCGCCATCTCAGGGAGAAAACGAGCAAGTGGACCTCCGAAGCTGACACCCAAAAGTCCAATTGCGAGAATGAAATAAACTCTATTATTCATAGGCTTGAACATAAACCGGGTGAATGATATGGACACGTGCTGATTCGGGCCATCCTGTCCATATCTGAATCAGATGGTAAGTCGGCAAAATTGTGGGCTGTGATGGGCATCTCTCCATATATATTGCGAGATGTCAATTTTTTGTATAATTCCAGCTCGTGGTGGCTCCAAAGGTGTTCCTCATAAAAACGTTGCACCGTTTCTGGGACAACCCTTGATTAGCCACTCTATCAAGTATGCCCTGGAATCCACTTTGGTTGACCGTGTATTTGTTTCTACCGATGATGAGCAGATCTCAAAAATATCAAGAGACAATGGAGCTGAGGTCATTCCGCGACCAGCGGAACTTGCTGGTGATACGGCTACTACCGAATCCGCTATCTCACATGCAATTGAATGGTGGCAAGAACAGAATTTGAATCCAACAACCATTGTTTTACTTCAGGCCACCAGTCCGTTACGACCAAAGGACTCCCTGGACAAAGCTCTGAAAAAGTTTCAAGCTGAAGGTTTTGATTCATTACTCAGCATCTCCCCCACCCATAGGTTTTTCTGGCGGGTTGATGGGCTGGAAGCACATGCCGAGTATGATTTCATGAATCGACCGAGACGTCAGGATATGACAGAATCTGATATCAGATATGTTGAAAATGGTTCCGTTTATATTTTTTTATTGGACCATTTCATCCACAGAGAGAACCGACTCGGTGGGAAAATAGGATATACTATCTTCCCCGAGGAATACAGCCCTGAGATAGATACACTGAGCGATTTTACATTGCTGGAAGAAATTGCTGAAAACTTAGAATAATAGATCGTTTTACTAAAATACTGGAGGTTGCTTTGCCAACTTTACAACTGGGTTCACATCGTGTAGGTAATAGTGAGCCAACCTATATCATTGCTGAAATTGGTATCAATCACCAAGGTGATGTAGAAATAGCAAAAAAGCTGATTCAAGAAGCAGCAAACGCCGGAGCCAATGCGGTAAAATTTCAAAAGCGTAGTATTAAGCGCATCCTGACCCAGGAAGGTCTTGAGATGCCCTATGACAACCGCAATTCGTTTGGCAAAACCTATGGTGAGCATAAAAAAGCCCTGGAGCTCTCTGAGGGTGATTATCAGGAACTCTTGAGCTTTGCTACTGAACACAAAGTTGACTTTATTGCTTCTGGGTGGGATGAAGAAAGTATCGATTTCCTGGATACTCTGGGCGTGCTTTTTTTCAAAATGGCTTCAGCAGATTTGACCAACATACCCCTGCTTATACATACGGCAAAAAAGAATAAACCTATGATTCTATCTACCGGCATGGCTAACATGGAAATGGTAGAAACTGCAGTAAATGCAATTAAACCCTATGATGTACCCCTGTGCGTACTCCAGTGTACATCAACTTATCCATCGGTATTTGAAGAGGTTAATTTAGGGGTAATCAATAGCTTCAAACAAAAATTCCCAAATGCCGTAATTGGATACTCAGGGCACGAATTGGGTATCGCCATTACCGAAGCAGCTGTTGCTCTTGGTGCTAAAATTGTGGAGCGCCACTTCACCCTGGATCGTACCATGAAGGGTGGCGATCATGCTGCTTCGCTTGAGCCAGGTGGATTTTCAAAACTGGTTCGGGATATCCGTCATATTGAAGCAGCCATGGGCGGCTCTACCAAGCAAGTCCAGGATTCAGAAGCGCCTATATTCAAGAAATTAGCTAAAAGCGTTGTTTCTCAGGTAGACATTTCCTCAGGTACTGTTCTGACGAGAGACATGCTTACAACAAAGGGCCCAGGAACTGGTATTTCACCTGCTCGGATGGATGAACTCCTGGGAAAAATGGTTATCAAGGACATAGCCGCTGATGTTGTACTTAAGGATGAAGACATCAACTGGTAAACAGGAGTTCAAATGATATCTGAACAACTTCAGGCCAAAGCTCAAAAGATCAAATTGGTGGTAACGGATATAGACGGGGTCTGGACAGATGCAAAAATCTATTACACAGGAGACGGGGAATTACTAAAAGCATTTAGCTATTACGATGGTATGGGAACCGCTCTTTTAACGAAGGCCAACATTAGAACAGCTATCATTACTGGAGAAAACTCTCAGCCCGTAGCCCGGAGAGCTGAAAAGCTTAAAATTGAGGATGTATTTCTCGGGGTTCATGATAAGCTTGAAGTATTTTCATCTCTTCTGGAAAAATACAATCTGCAACCCTCTGAAGTAGCCTACATCGGTGATGATTTAAATGACTATACTGTTATGCAGGTAGCAGGTCTCACGGCTACACCATCTAGTACCCCTGCTTTCCACATTCTCAAGCCAGACATATTATTAAGTCGAGCGGGGGGTGATGGTGCCTTTCGAGAGTTTGCTGATCTTATTATAGCATCTCAGCAATGAAAACTATTTTCTATTCCTTCTACAATCTTCTTCTTTACATTGCCTTACCCTTTATATGGGTAAGTGCCTACTTTAATGAGAAGCTTGCCGGGAGTTTATCCGGGCAGAGAGATATAACTGCCAGAGTTTTACGTTTCAACGATAAAGTTAAGTCTAATCCAAAGCCAATTATCTGGACCCATGCTGCCTCCGCAGGTGAGTTTGAACAGATGCGTCCTGTATTGGCCAGACTCTCTCAATTGGATGTTTACATCTATCAGACTTTCACCTCAGCTACCATCTTCTACAAAGCCTCACATAATGAAATTTTTGATGGAGTGAGCTTTCTCCCCTGGGATCTATACACACGAGTGAATCGCTTCGTTATACATCTAAAACCCGATTTATTCATCAATACGAGGCACGATATTTGGCCTAATCTTCAACTCTCGCTTCATAATAATCAGGTTCGAAACATTCTCATAAATGCCAATCTTTATCAAAACTCGAAACGACTGCTTCCAGGCTCACGTGGGATCAATGCATTAGTTTTTAATCAAATCAATCACATATATACTGGATCTACTACTCTCAAATCAATGTTGGAGCAGATATATGCTGGACAAATAGATGTAGTGGGTGACTCGCGATTCGATCAAGTACATGAACGCTCAAAAACTAACACCCAAATGTTGATAACTAAGGAATTGACTTCTGACCGACGGGTCGTTGTATATGGTTCCGTGGGTGATACCGATCTAAAGATTATTGCAGATGCTATCGCCCAGGTCCCAAGCGACAAAGCTTTCATGCATATTATTGTACCTCACGAAACTGCCGAACGAGATCTCATCCCCTGGGAGACTGAGCTTTACCGACAACGGATTAAATCAATACGTAAATCTGAAATTGAGCAAATTAAAGATGAGTCTGTGATCATCTGGGATAGTGTTGGTCAATTGGCCGACCTGTATAAATATGCGGACCTGGCATTTATCGGAGCTGGTTTTGGTGCTGGCGTACACTCTGTAACTGAAGCTGCCATATATAATGTGCCCAGTGCCCATGGTCCCAATTATGAAATCCTCGCGGAAGCCATTGATCTTGTTGAGAAAAGTCTATCTACAGTAGTAAATGAAGTTGATGACCTCACAACCTTTTTGGCAATGCCCCAGGATGCCATCTCTAAACTTTCGCTGCAAATTGAAACCTTCGTTAGCGAACGTCTTGGTGCTACGGAGAAAATATTTCAGAGCGATCCTCTTCTGCGGTCTCTTACTCCACAATAAAGTTAAGGAGTAATTCCTGTCCGAAATCTGGGGGAAATGTCACCAGAGTGTCACCAATTGTTGATTCAATCTGCACCATAATAATTTGAGACCACTCAGTATCGTCATCAGGGAAATTGACTACAGTCTTATATTGGGCATTCCAACCAACAGGACTTGGGTCCTCAAAAGAGATTGCATTTAGTCGTAAAGTATCTCCCGACCATGTTTGGCTAAAACTTGAAGTGAGAAGAAGACCGGTAGCCGCTAATGCTAAAGCACCTCTTTTAATAAAACTTCTTAATGTCATCAATTAAGTCTCAATAGTTTTATGTTTTATATAAATATACTTTATGAAAAAGAAACCGCCTCACTATCTCCCATGGTATATCATGGTAGTAGTGAGGCGGTTAATTGTAAGCCAATTAAAACTAAATGGCTTATCCCAGTGCGGCCACAACCTCATCATAATTCGGCTCATCTGAGATAACGGGCACCTGCTGAGTATAGGTTACCTTCCCGTCAGTATCCACAATAATCACAACTCGTGATAGGAATCCCTTCATTACACTATCAATAACCTGGAGGCCATAATCTTTACCAAATTGACCTGATTCGAAATCAGATAGTGTGATCACGTTTTCGAGACCTTCAGCACCACAGAAGCGGGATTGGGCAAAAGGTGTATCTCTTGAAATACATAGAACCTTTGTGTCGGGTAGTTTCCCAGCCAGCTCGTTAAAATATCGAACAGAAGCTGCACATGTCCCTGTATCCAAACTAGGGAAAATATTTAACACTAACCGAGAGCCCTTAAATTTTGCCATTGATACTCGGGATAGATCTTTTCCTACAAGCTCAAAATCCTTGGCTATTGAACCTACTGCAGGAAGTTCACCAACAGTGTTTACAGGGTTGCCCCTGAGTGATATCGTTGCCATAATTAAATCCTTACCTTCATTAAATAATTCATTGAATTTCCCCC
Organism: Fidelibacterota bacterium; assembly: GCA_018650445.1. Classification (GTDB taxonomy): domain Bacteria; phylum Fidelibacterota; class UBA8477; order UBA8477; family JABMPR01; genus JABMPR01. The sequence goes on along the minus strand of JABIFX010000112.1, from coordinate 80,125 downwards.
TTAGTGGTTTACCAGTATAGTCTAGTCGTTTTTAGATTATTTCGCATAATGAATCATCGATAATTCATTATTAATCAACTAAGGTGTTCTACGCCCTGAAGGTCTACGACGTTTTGGTCGACTACCCCCACCTCCAGAGTTTGAAGGTTTCGATTTTTTCCGGAGACCATATGGTACCGCTGCATCTTTAGCAGCTTGCTCAGGCTTATAGTTTACGAAAGGGTGTTCGCTCACGACCTCTATTTTCTGTTTAATCAATTTTTCGATATCGCGGAGGAATGCTTTTTCTTCTACATCACAAAAAGAGAGTGCAATACCACTGGCGCCTGCCCTCCCAGTTCTTCCTATGCGGTGCACATAAGTCTCTGAAATATTGGGTAGATCATAGTTTACTACATGAGATAAATCATCAACATCAATACCGCGAGCAGCTATGTCCGTAGCAACCAGAACCTTGGTATCCCCCTTCTTAAAGTTCCCCAGGGCTCTTTGTCGAGCTGTCTGTGATTTATTACTGTGAATAGCTTCTGCCGAAATTCCAGCCCTATCCAGAAGTTTTACAATTTTATTCGCACCGTGTTTTGTCCGTGAAAAAACCAGAACCGATTCCATGGCCAGGGTATTTAATAGATGAATTAAGAGTTTTGTTTTGCCTGGCTTGTTGACAAAATATACAGCCTGCTCAACTTTCTCAGCTGTAGTTTGATCTGGTGTCACAGATACCTTTTCAGGATTTCCGAGAATCTTTCGGGATAGAGCCACAATATCTGGAGGCATGGTTGCAGAGAAAAACAAGGATTGGCGCTTGGCTGGCAATAATGCTATCAATTTGCGAATATCATGAATAAATCCCATATCCAACATTCTATCTGCTTCATCTAAAACTGAATATTCAACATCCTTTAAACTGATAAATCCCTGTCCAATGAGATCAAGGAGACGCCCAGGGGTTGCAACAAGTACATCCACACCCCGGTCGAGAATTTTGGTCTGAGCTCCCTGTTTTACACCACCGAATATGACCGTATTTTTAATGCCGGTATGGTTACCATATACACTAAAACTCTCACCGATCTGTATAGCCAGTTCCCGAGTGGGGGTAACTATGAGAGCCTTAATTTTCCGGTGGCCTCGATGGTTCTGCATGTTTTGATGCTTGAGGTATAAGTGTTGGAGAATGGGTATGGCAAAGGCCGCCGTTTTCCCGGTGCCTGTTTGAGCGCATCCAAGGAGATCTTTACCCCGCAATAGAATTGGAATGGATTGTTCCTGAATGGGAGTGGGATTTGTATAGCCCTCAGAATTCAATGCCCTTAGGATTGGGTCAATAACCCCTAACTGTTGAAAGGTCATACTAGACTATCACTTCTTACGACTTCGACGCGGGCTAATACCGCTCTTTTTACTTCGGCTACCACGTCTACCACTCTTACTCATTCCATATTCTTTTTGCTTGGAGAATTTTTTCTTTTTCGTTGGCAGGGGAGTTGGCTTTTCTGTGGAAACTTCCAGCTGAACTTTGACGCCCTCATGTTCCTGACCATGCAATTTGTCAACAAGTGTATTCACAACGCCTTGTTCAATATCGAAGAAGGCGAATTTCTTCATGATTTCGATGGCACCTACATCAGCTTCATTGGAGTTTAAAGTTTTATTTATTAATCCAATCAGTCGTGTTGGTGTTAAATCATTTTTCATTCCCAGATTAATGAACAATCTGGTGAACGTTTTATGATGGGGACCTTGCTCGCGCTGGCTATCCACCCGGTCGCCCCGCTTGTTTCGATCTCGTCGACCAGGCCGCTCCCCACGTTGCGGTTTGGCGTCGGCTGAAACATTGATATCAGTAGCATGCTTATAGTAGGTTAAAAAGCGATTGAATTCTGCTGACACAAAGTGCTTAATAAGTTCTTCCCGGCTCAACCATTCCAACTTTTCATAGATGGCTGGCATAAAGGGCCCAATTTGTTTTTCATCAACATCAACTTTTTCGATTTTATCAATCAAAGAGTATAGCTGTTTGCTGCAAATATCTTTCCCTGTGGGAACAAGCTCCTTCGTGAATTTTAACTTGAACTTATTTTCAATGGCCCTGATCTTTCCATACTCACGGGTATGGATGATGGCAATAGAGATACCACTCTTTCCTGCTCTCCCAGTTCTACCACTTCGATGGATATAAACCTCTGAATCATCGGGCAGGTTGTAGTTAACCACATGAGTGAGATCGTTAATATCCAGTCCACGTGCAGCAACATCAGTAGCAACAAGAATCTGTATTTTTTTGGATCGAAATCTTTTCATCACTTCATCACGTTGTGCTTGAGACAATTCACCATGCAAGGCATCTGCATTGTACCCGTCGTGCATAAATTTATGCGCCGTATCTTTTGTCTCTTGCCTGGTGCGGCAAAAGACTAGACCATAAATGTTTGGATTTGAATCGGCAATTCGCTTTAGGACTTCATATCTATTTTTGGCCTGAACCATATAATAAATATGCTTAACATTTACAGCACCTGTATTCATTTTTGTTGCAGCGATTTCAATGGGATTGTCCATGTATGTTTTGGTCATCCGCTGCACTTCTCTGGACATGGTCGCTGAAAACAGGAGTGTCTGTTTCGTAGCAGAAGTCTCTGCCAGAATAGCATCCAGGTCTTCCTTAAAGCCCATGTTAAGCATCTCATCTGCTTCATCTAAAACGACCCGTTCTACATTCCCCAGAAGCAGTCGTTTTCGCTTAATTAGATCTTTCGCTCGGCCAGGTGTAGCCACTACGATTTGAGCAGCTTTTCTCAGCGCTTTTAGCTGAGTGTCAATAGGGGCGCCACCATAAACCGGGACGACTCCGATACCTTTAATGTTCTTTGCGAAATTATTCAAATCCTTTGAAATCTGGATACAGAGTTCCCTGGTCGGGCAAAGGATGAGTGTCTGGGTTCTTTTATCTTCAGGCTTTGAGAGATGTACGGCTGGTAAACCAAAAGCTCCAGTTTTTCCTGTCCCAGTTTGGGCAAATGCTACCAGGTCCTGAGTTGAGGTTAACAAGTGTGGAATTGATTTTTCCTGAATAGGGGTTGGGTTTTCAAAACCCAGTTTTTGTATAGCCTGAACAATGTCATCATTTAGGCCGAGTTGAGCAAAAGCATTCATCGTGATAGTTTGATCCAATTAATATTTAGTATGTTGTTATTTTCATTTCGTTTAGTATAAACGAGTTCAACCTCGCAACTAACCATATCTGAAAATGAGAGCAAATCAGTGTTTTTTGATTTGAATGGTGTCTGGTATGGGATATAGCCGATCTGCATACCCTGAAAAACCCATAACGGGTCCTAAATGACTGAAATTTGATGAAAGATGTAAAACCCTCGTGGTCACGGCCGAGAAGCGAGGATGATTCAACCGACCCTGTTTTTTCATCGCTTAGGGGCGCTTACTTGCTTCCTTGAGTGCCTGCTTGAGTAGCTCTGACATTTTGATATAGCCTGCCCTATTGGGATGCACCCCGTCATATGTGTACTTCTCCTTCAGACTATTTTTCCTATCCGCCATGTGAGTAAAATAGTCCAGGTAGGTGATCCCATTTGCCAGGGCGTATTTCTGCAACATTTTGTTCAGCTCCACGATCTGCTCTGCTGGCTGAACCTCCTTCTTCCAGGGATACTCGTAAGCTGGCAAAACTGATGACAGAACAATATTTATTTCGTTCGCATGGGCCAACTCACACATGGAAACGATGTACCCATGAATCTCGACCAGCGTCATGGGTCCAGTGTTCCCTGCAATATCATTTGTCCCTGCCAGAATAACCACCACATCAGGTTCTAAATCGATGACATCCTGTCTGAAACGCAGCAGCATTTGCGGTGTGGTCTGTCCGCTGATACCCCTGGCGATATATTGAGGGGATTCAAAAAACTCAGGATAGAACTTGGGCCATCCTTCTGTGATGGAATTCCCCATGAGTACAACTCTTGATTCTCCAGAGGACGGAGCGTTCAAGCTCAGGTTTTCCTTCTGGAAACGCTCCAGATTTGCCCAATCCTGACCCACCAGATCCAGGGATAGCCCCATCACGATCAGGGGGATAATGAAGGCGTGACACAAATAATACATGCTTTCGATTCTCCTCAGACTACTACTGAAAGACATTCACACAGAATAGGGTGTGTTGGTTACAACGTTATCAAAGCCAGTTCAATCCTAAACCAAAAATCAACACAGCCAGTAGATCAAAGCCCCAGATGACACCTACAGTGACCAATCTTTGTTTCATGGTTGGCATATCATGGACCCAAAAGGCAACCACAAAAAAGGTGAGATAGCCAAACAGAAATATGAGCCAGGGAGTATTTGCATCCCAAAAAGCCCAATCCCAGGTGAGGGCGTCCACTGCATTGAGAAGTATCTCGATAAATACACAAAAAATGGAGCCAGCAATGGCTATGAACCACCTATTAGGCACACCAAGAATCTTATCCTTTTTGTTAGGAAGTAAAAATTTTGTCCAAATAATACCCGACACCGCGAACATAAACATGATCTCAATATTGAGCCCTATGAGAATGAGATATGCTGTATCACCTGGTGCGCACCAGAGCGGCGCCCAACCTGCAAGCTTAAAAATGATTGAGTTCATGATCTCATTGAACCAGTCCATCCCCCAGAAAGCCAAACCAGCTAGAACAGCGACGTAATTTTTTTTCTCCATCTCAACGGCATAGACATAAAACACAAATGCCAGTAGTGGAATGACGTACCACTGGAAATTTGAACCATCGCGTAGATGTGTCAGTGCTTGTTGCGAAAAATCACTGGGCATATTGCCTCCCCTCGTAAGAATTTGCCAAGAAATTAACTCTGCAACAATATAGTTAAAGCTCTTAGTAAGTAGAGGTAAACAATCCTATGGGCAGGATACTCAATCTATAAAATACAGTAAATACTGGTAGGGCACTTCTTTCAATCACTGGTCTAATACCAGATTATGAGTGTCTGCACTTTTTCCACTCAATAAAGATGAGGGCAGTTAAACCTGTGGCTATAATCGAAAATGCTAGAGCAGGGGGTTGCCCCACTGATAAAGCAATACCAACAGCTGACATCAAGACAATTATCATTCGGGGTACCAGAAATAATTTGCTCATGCGCCAAACTGAAGCAGCGGTGAATGTCACGAAAAGTACGTAACCACCCCCCAAGGCCAATGCTACTGGCAAGGAGAGCACATCATGTGGGTGGCTGATAATTTTCTCAAATCCTATGGCCATCCCAATAATACCACATATCAGAGGGAAATGCATCACACTGTATGCGTCCCTTGCTACTCGACCTTGCTCACCTCTCTTTGTTTTTGTGAAATGATCTTCGAGATGCTCATTAATCCATGAAAAATAGCTCCACCATAAAAGGCAGGTAACCAGAACTGCCAGCCCACCATTCACCATCAGTGCCTGTGTTCGCTCTTGAATATCGATTGCACTAGCAGCTACAATGAGGGATTCCCCCAGGGCAATGATGACAATCAGACCATGACGTTCAGCGAAATGTTTTGGTCGCAATTTGAAACCATCTGAGCGCCCCCCAATTCCACTTGCTATCAAATCAAGTACGATGGCTGCGAGCCACCATATAACTCGTTGGGCCGGAGATACCATGGCTCCGCCAATTACGGCAACAAGACCAGTGATTGAAAGAAGTGCGAACACAGTGGCTGCAGATTGTTGATCTTTATGATTCGATGTAACTCGAATATATAATCCGAGGCCCAACACTCTGATAATTACATAAGGAATAGCGAACCACAACACTTTATCACTGAAGGCTTCCCCAATAGAAGCAGCCAAGACAAAGGCTACAGCTGTCGCGATTAAGACACCCATCCTGACTTCTGCTATTCTGGTGTTGGCAGCATTTAACGCCCAGGTGAATTGTGTCCAACCCCACCATATCAGCCAGAAGATTAATACGGATTGGACTACACTTATAGCACTAAAATGTTCTGCTGTTATGCCTGTAATCCTGGTTATGGCAAAGACAAAAACCAGATCAAAGAACAGTTCAACAAAATCAGCTCCCTGCTCATCTGGTGAAACTAAATGCTCGATCGGGGTTAGTATATTTTTCATAGTCAAATTTCTGAAGTTTCTGGTTTTGCTTTCAGGAAAAATGCAACAACAGCGCTGGTTATTACTCCCATAACCGGGGCAAAGATGGTACTCTGAATGATATAATTTTTTAGATTAAAATATGCCTCTGCATCTGCCTGTGACTTCAAGCCATTAGCAACACCATACGCTATAGCATTTTCAAAATAATTTGGGCTAATAATGTAAGCTGTAATCAGTTGACCAAAGGGGCTAAGAACGCCAACAATAATTGAGATTATTGCACCACTTCTGAGTCCTTCCTTATACGTCATTTTTCCATCCAGGTCAGTGGATCGCTTATCCCTTAACGCAAACACATAAACTGCGATGGCGATGAATGCAAAAAAATTTGTATAGATCGCATGTTTATTTATGTGAGTACTATGTAGACCAGTGAGACGTTCCAGAAGCATCCATAACAGGGTAACACACATAAAGATGAGCCCCCATTTTATTTCGGTTTTAAATTTGTTCATATGAGATTTCTTCCCTATTGTCTTGAATGGATTCCCACTACATTTCCCTCAGTATCCTCGATATGCGAAATAAATCCATGCTCGCCAATAGCATGTTTAGCTTGAATAATTTTACCACCATTTTCAACAACACGACTCTCCTCTACATTACAGTCTACTGAGTTAAAGTACACCATGGTGCCGCCTTTGCCAGGGGAGGCATCCTTGCTCTTCACCAAAGCTCCAGATGCATAGGCACCATCCTCTATCCATGGAAAGCCCATGAGTTCCTCTTCACCAAAACTGAAATCCGTGAACTCACCGCGTTGCAGCACAGCTTTATAAAAATTAACGGCTCGATTCATATCACTGACATAAATTTCAAACCAGCCAACTACATTTGCTTGACTCATCATTAACTCCTTAATTTGATTAAATACATGACCACATGAGTCATTTATTAATATCTACCTTATTCAGATGAAATACAAGGTTGTTTAGAGTTTAAGCTTTTCAGCGAGGGTTTTGGCTCAGTGAGACTGATCCTTGATATATTGATCTACACTGTTAGACATACATGTATAGATTTGTAAAAATATGTGGGCTACCTGCTACGACGGCTCACCAGTTTATTCAGGAAAGTTGATTTTAGTGGTTCAATGGCCATGAGTGCTTTAACCGGGGATGTCTTTTCAAGTACACTTAAGACCCTACCCAGGGTTCGATGACTAAATCCGTCATAGTCATAAAAGATCAGATCTGACAGCTTGCCGCGCTCTATGGCCATTGCGGCATACTTATCGAAACTGCTTTCAGGTGTGTAGATTCTCTGCGGACGCGCTTTCATCGTTGCAGAACCTGAGGTACAGTAAGTTGGACAGACACCACATCCGAGACATACATCCTCATCGCGAACTGCTTTCTGTTTTTTGCGACCATTCTTTTCATATTTCACCATTTCAATGGCATCCACAGGACAGGCAGATTCACATTTCGCACAACCCGTACAGGTTTCTTCATTGATCTCAACGATCCAGCTGGATGACACGATGGCATTGTTCATATCAAAAGTTTTGATAGCCTCCATCATACCACAACAACAACCGCAACAATTGCAGATATAGCTCAGGTCGTTCTGAACATTGTCTCCTGTCTGAGCTAACCCAGCTTCCTTGCTCATTTCCAGAAGCCTCATGGATTCAGTTACTGAGATGTGCTGGGCCAGGCCATTATGAACCAGGACATCCGCGGCCCCACCAAATGAGAGACAATTACTCTGCTCGTGGTCACATGCTTTTCCAAGATGTTCCGCCTTATGGCGACAGGCACACAATGAGACTGCATGGGAACTGGCATTTTTGACTACATGGGATGCCCGATCGTAGTCCAGAATTTCGATATGATCACCCTGGGGCAGAGATTCCTCCCTGGGTAATGAACGCCCTACCTGGGTTTGTCCTTCAAATACGGCTCGACTGAAGCGATCATTCTCCAGCATATATTTTTCAAATAATCGTGCAATTTCTGCCATAGGAGCATCAGGCCTGGATCGCATAAATGTATATTCAAAAAAACCTATGACCACTGGCGGGAGGGCAACATAGCGACGACCTTTGCGCTCGACATCCACCACCAGTCCGCGATGGGCTAAATCCTGAATCAGGTCATTCAGCTTTTCCTCATCCATCCCGAGCTTTTCGGCCAATTTAGAGGTTCGAGTTGGAATCGTAGGGAAACGACGTACGAGCCGGGCTTCATCAGGAGTGAATAAAAGCTCTAATATTTTTGTAAAGGTTGGTGATGCAGGTGCGCCTGTTATGTGACGGTCAAAACGTTGCTGAAGTAGGCGGTAATCTCGGTGCTCAGTGACAATATGTCCCATAGTTTCCTCAAATTGAATTAGCGAATAATATAGGTGCGAAGATCAACAATTTTTGCCCTGTTTTTAATTGAAAGAGCTTGGCCTTGGGAGACCTTTTGCTATATTGCTTCACATGAGAGCTGGCATTCATGTGACGCTGAAATTCCCCCGCATTTCCGACCTCTTAGACGCACCTTCCCGCATAGGTTATGCTATAAACCGATGGAAGCTTCGCAAGCGCTAGACCATGTATTTCAAGGTGGAAAATATCAGTCCTAACACTCTCACACAGGCACTGGCACCACCAGCAAAACAAGCACCACACAACATACGGCAAATAAAAAGAAATATTTGAGGACACTATGGAAGCGCATCAAGCCAAACACATTATTGTAACTGGGGGTGTCATCTCCGGTCTTGGAAAAGGTATTGCGGCTGCTTCCCTTGGTATGTTGCTAGAGCTTAAGAACAAGAAAGTAACTATCCAGAAACTGGATCCCTACCTGAACGTTGATCCCGGCACGATGAATCCGTTTCAGCATGGAGAAGTTTTTGTCCTGGATGATGGGACTGAAACCGATCTGGACTTAGGCCACTACGAACGATTTATTGATGCAGACATGACCAAGGCCAATAACAGCACGGCCGGTAGTATCTATTATGAGGTTCTGGAAAGAGAGCGTCGCGGGGATTATCTGGGTGGAACTGTTCAAATTATTCCTCATGTAACTGATGAAATTATCAAGAGAATTGAAAAACCGGAACGAATTGATCCTAATCTTGATGTAGTTATCACGGAAATTGGTGGTACGGTTGGTGATATCGAAAGTCTTTCCTTTCTGGAGGCCGTTCGACAATTCCAACAGGCCAGAGGTCGTGAGAACGTCATCATCTTGCATGTCACCCTTATTCCGTACATTGAAGCCAGCGAAGAACTAAAAACAAAACCCAGTCAACATTCCGTCATGCGCTTGAGAGAGATTGGTTTACAACCAGATATACTTTTGTGTCGCACACAACACGACCTATCTGATGATGTGAGGCAGAAATTAGCCCTTTTCACAAATGTAAAGCCCAATGCTGTTATCCAGGGTCTTGACGCAAAATCCATATATGAAGTTCCTCTTTTGCTGCAAAAAGAACACCTCGCTGGTATTGTTATGGAAAAACTCCATATGGAAAACATTGCCTCAGATACTTCAAAGTGGGAACAATTTGTACATCGCATTTTAAATCCTGAAGATGAAATCACAGTGGCTGTAGCCGGTAAATACACAGCCATGGTGGATGCCTATAAGAGCATCATTGAATCCTTTATTCATGCCGGGGTTGACAATCGCTGTAAGGTAAATATTGAATTTGTGGATGCCGAAGACCTGGAGTCTGATTCCGGTTTGGAAAAGGTATTGGGGCATGTCCATGGAATTTTAATTCCTGGTGGTTTTGGCTCGCGAGGTATCGAAGGCAAAATTAGGGCGGTTCAATATGCCCGAGAAAAGCAGGTCCCATTTCTTGGATTGTGCCTCGGTTTACAGGTGGCAGTCATTGAATACTCCAGGAATGTGATGGGTCTTAACGAAGCAGACTCTGAAGAGTTTTCAGAAACCACTCCCCATCCAGTCATTCACCTCATGCTCTCACAACATCATGTAACCCACAAAGGCGCCAGCATGCGTTTAGGCGCATATGATTGCGTCCTGAAGGATGGGACCAAATCTTTCGACGCCTACGGTGAAGGAAATATTTCAGAACGTCATCGTCATCGCTTTGAGGTGAATAATGCCTATAGAGATCAGCTGGAAAAAGCAGGCATGATCATTTCAGGAGCCTCCCCGGATGATGAGCTGGTTGAAATGGTTGAGATTGCCGATCATCCCTGGTTTATAGCAACTCAGGCTCATCCTGAGTTCAAATCTAGAGTAGCTAAAACGCATCCCCTGTTTAAAGATTTTGTGAAAGCCGCACTTCATTTTAAGAATCAATAGAACCGTCCGACTGCTTTGCCAGCCCGCTGCTTTATTTTTAAAAAGACGTACATTTTGCTTAAATAAATTCTAATTTAACACCTGAACAGCTAACCCAAACTCAGTCGAATAAATTATCTCGTGCTATTAAGCACTAATATCCAATTTACCAATTTCAGGAGTATGTCATGCAAGCAAAGACTGGAGCTAGTTCGGGCCACAGACAGAGATTAAGAGATCGATTTCTCCAAAATGGGATCGAATCCTTCCATGATTATGAAGTCCTGGAGCTCTTGCTCACTCTGACAACCCCCAGGAAAGACATGAAGCCTCAGGCCAAAGAACTCATCCGACGATTTGGAAGTCTGGCTGGAGTATTAGAAGCTCCCACCTCAGTTCTCCTCGATGTAAAAGGGATGGGACAGGCCAACGTTTTTGTGCTCAAACTTCCCCACGCAGTTGGCCGGAGGTACTTATTCGAGCAAACGAAGGGCAAAGATTATCTGAGATCCAGTAAAACGGTGAAGGACTATCTAACCCATAACTTACGTGAAAGAAATCGTGAGATTTTTATGGTCATATTCCTGGATGGTCAAAACCAGATTATTAAAATGGAGGAGCTTTTTACTGGATCACTCACCACTTCTGCTATCTACCCAAGGGAAGTCATCCAAAAGGTCTTGGGCTATGATGCGGCCAGTGTCATTCTGGTTCACAACCACCCTTCAGGCTCACTCAACCCCTCTGGTAGTGACCGAGCTGTTACCAAAAAACTGCAAATTGCGCTGGCTTCCATTGATGTAGAAATCCTTGATCATCTCATTGTAGGCGGGAATGACTTTTTCTCATTTGCGGATCATCACCTTTTATAAATGTGAAGGAGAAAGGATTTTATCCAACGCTTCAAGGCTTTGGATATGCCTGCCATAGATAATACAGTTATCAAATACCCTGAACGGTGAGCGGTAGGTTTAGCCTTCTTGCTCTTCTTTCAAAATAATGTCTGATTCTAATTCAGGATGATCACCCCTGATATCAACATAAAAATCCCTGATGAAATCCATGTCTTTCTTGATATCACCTGATGGAATAAACGCCGGACCCGTCCCAGCTGTTTTGGTGGCAAAATTTACATAACCCAGTAAAAGTGGAACCTGGGCTTTAAACCCCATATGATAAAAACCGGACTTCCAATGATCCCTTTTGGTGCGAGTTCCTGATGGGGCCAGAGCGATAATTAAATTTTCATTTGCTGCAAAATGATCTGCTATTTGATCAACCACACCATGGGTGCTCCTGCGATCAATTGGTATACCACCCAACCATTTCATAATTCCACCAAAAGGTTTCTTAAACAGAGTATGCTTTCCCAGCCAGGAAATCTTAATGCGCAGGATAAACATGACTCCCAGGAGATGAATAAAATCCCAATTACTGGTATGGGGTTCGCAAACCAGAATAAATTTACCCTGCGGAGGTAGCTCACCCTTAAACTCCCATCCTGTGAGTCGAAACCAGGCCTTGCCCAACAATAATTTGAACAGACCAGATCGTTTATTTTTACTCATGATCTATCTCCCAAGGTCTTTATTTCGCATTGACCGTCCGGCCAGAAATCCTGTTGACCAACTAGAGGTCAAATTATAACCACCGGTTTCGCCATTTACATCAATTACTTCACCAGCAAAATACAGGTTTGACGCTAATTTTGATTCCATCGTTGTGGGGTCTATCTCTTTCAGTGAAATACCACCAGATGTAACAATGGCATGGTCATAGGAGTCGTGACCAATAACCTGCATGGGAAATTCTTTCAAGAGCATTCTCAAGCGTTTACGCTCTTCTCCTGTGACTTGATGCAACTTTTTAGCTGGATCTATTTCCAGCAAATCCACAAAAAGGTCGATCATTTTGAGCGGCAAGAGGGCTTTCAGCAAACTTCTAAAATTCTGCTTACTATTATTTGACAACTCTCGAAGCAGTCGTTGATCCAATTTCTTATGATCCAAAGCTGGTTTGAGATCAATTTTGATTTGAACTTCCTTGCGGGAGTTCAGCATGGTCACCAGGGTTTCACTTAAGGTCAAAATAATGGGACCTGTCACACCTTTCCGGGTGAACATCATTTCCCCAAACATTTCAGTGACTTTTTTACCCTCATCCCAAATTGAGAGTGAAATATTACGCAGGCTTAAACCCATCACTCGTTTTGCAGTATCGCCTGCAGTTAAGACCGGTACGAGAGATGGAGCCGTATCTATGATGGTATGGCCAAAAGTTTTAGCCATGGCATATCCCTCACCTGTTGATCCAGTTGCCGGGTATCCCAAGCCCCCAGAGCATACGCACAATTGATCCGCCAATACCTGAGTCAAGTGTTCTCCCTGTTTTACCTTTAGAACATATTGACCATCATCATTTCTTTTAATACCCGTCACATGTGATTTCATGGCGATAGGGATATTTAATGCACTTAGTTTTTTTTCAAAAGCTACCACAATATCGGTCGCTCGATCGCTCTCACAGAAGTATCGCCCTCCCCGCTCCAGCTTTGTAGGAACCCCCATATCATTTATATATTTGAGCAGATCATGATTAAAAAATTGTGAAAATGCATACTTGAGGAAACGACCCTTCTTGCCAAATCGATTCAAGAAGCTCTGCATGCTCTCTTCATTGGTAATATTACAGCGCCCCTTGCCTGAAATGCGCAACTTGAGACCTGTTTTGTGCATTTTTTCCAGGATGACTACGCTATGATTAGGGTTGAAAGCCTCAACACCTGCAATAAGTCCTGCCGGTCCAGCACCAATAATAACAGTATTGTAGTGAGGCTCTAGCATATCAAATCATTGTGTCTGTTGCGCCTGCCAGGCTGTGGACACTATCCCATAAATGGCCAGATCAACAAATTGGTCCCATTTAAGGGCATGTTGTTTGAGGACACCTTCTGACTCCATGCCGATTTTTTGCATGACACGTCCAGAAGCCGGATTTTGAGTCATGTGGCTTGCATGAATCTTATTCAACCGTATCACCTCAAATCCGTATTTAAGTAACGCTTTTGATGCTTCTGTAGCATACCCTTTTTCCCAAAATGGCTTGCCAACCCAGTAACCCAATTCCGCCCGATTAAATCGTTTTGTAACTGTAAGACCAACAGCGCCAACCAATTTTCCCGAGTGCAATTCAATCATGGCAAAGACAACTCCATTGCCTGAATTATATTCTGATTGATGTGAACTCATCCAGGTTTCAGCCATACCATCTAGATAGGGATGGGGAATATTGAGCGTCATTTCAGCAACTTCAAATGCGCCAGCGAGCTCCTGGATATGGGGAGCATCAGTTGGCTGGAAACCCCTGAGTATGAGCCGTTCGGTATTTAATTCCGGATACTTTTTCATGGGATGCTAACCCCCATACTGATACTAGCCTCATGTGGGAGGATTATATCGCTATAATAAATCCTGAATCTCCGTTTTAAATTCATTCACCAGGGAAGCCGCCACTGTCTGACTGGATCCCTCGGCAAAGATACGGACAATAGGTTCTGTATTTGAGGCTCGAAAGTGTACCCAGCGATCCTTCCAGCTAATCTTCACCCCATCTTCAAGGTTTGGAACCAGGCTGGCATATTTTTCCGCTAGAGACCGGAGAATATCTGCTGGTTGGTATCCCTGAACATTGATTTTGTCCTTAACCATCTCATAGCGGGGTAGATCATCTGCAATTTCACGTATCGATTGCTTGGTTTCAGCCATGAGAGAAAGGATGAGACCAGAAGCGACCAGTGAATCACGACCAAGATGAGATTCAGCTAGAATAACACCACCGTTACCCTCCCCTCCAATGAGTGTATCTAGTTGCTGCATTTTACGGGCAACATGAATTTCACCGACAGGTGTTCTTAAAACCCTTCGGCCATAGCGTTCAGCCAGATCATCCAGCGCTTTGGTTGAACTTAAATTAGTAACCAGAGGTCGACGATCATCCTCAGCAGCATGGCGGAGGGCGTGGTAAGCAGCCAGCACCAGTGTATATTCTTCAACGAGCGGATTTCCAACAGCATCGATGACTGCCAGTCTATCAGCATCAGGATCAGTTGCGATTCCAATATCAGCTCCCGTGCGGCTCACTGTCTTTCGTAGTTCCATAAGATTTTCAGGGAGAGGCTCAGGGGTATGAACAAAATTTCCATCATTATTACAGTTTAAAGGGATCACTTCACAGCCTATTCTTTCCAGGAAGGCTGGCAGTGCTTCTGACCCAGCGCCATTGATGGCGTCAATGACAACCTTGGGTCGTAACTCGCGAATAGCATCTACATTTACAAGATCCAGAGCCATCACATTCTCAATATGCCGCTCAATTCTATCATCTAACTTGGTAACTGAGCCGGTCAACGGAGATTTAAGTGGACCAGCTGCATTAGCTTTAGCCAATTCGATTTGAAGTTGTTTGTGTTCTTCCGAATCTAGAAACAAACCTTCATCACCTACAAATTTCAGTGCATTCCATTCGATGGGGTTGTGGCTGGCAGTCACGATGATTCCCCCTTTGGCATCTAGATCTTTTACCATCAGCTGAGCTGTAGGTGTGGGACATATCCCACAGTCAATAATTTCACAGCCCAATTGGTTTAAGGTTTTTTCAACGATACCCTTGAACATTTCTCCAGAGGGTCGGCTGTCCTGAGCGATAACAATACGGCCTTTATCCATGAGTTGAGCAAAAGCTCTTGTATAAACTTCAACGACCTCTTCATCGAAACCATCACCAATGATTCCGCGGACTCCTGAGATTCCTGATATTAAAATTGGCATTTTTCCTCCCTGAGGGATACAGCTGACTTAGATCAGTTTGTATCCATATAAATGTTCTATGGTCGTTTTTCCAATGGTGAATGGTTTGCAATCCTCAAAGATAAATCCCTGATGATTATACCAGTCAATGGCAGGCAGGTTTTCAACCATGACACCCAGCCAAACACGATCAACGTTATAATTTTTTTTGGCGATATTAATACCGTATTCCATCATACGCTTTCCCAGCTTCAATTTTTGATATGATGGTAAAACATAGAGCGATGTAATGAAAAACTGGTGGTCCTGTTGATTCCAATAGGTTTTGCTATACCCTACGATGAATTTGTCAACCAGAGCGACACATCCATCTACTATTTTAGAATCATACAAATTCTGGAGTTTTTGAAGCGCATAATAGGATTCATGAAATTCTTTTCGGTCATCTTCTGGCACAAATGCTCCGTATGCATCAGCCCAGGTATCCCAGGCGACCCTTTGAATAGAGGGTAAGTCGGATCGACGCCAGGGACGCACCTCATTCATGATCGAAAAGTAGCCTTAAAGAGGGCATAGGCTAACCATGACCAACCTGTAATAAATGCAACGCCACCAATTGGCGTAATCGCTCCAAAATATTTTTTCCCGCTGATAGCCAGGATATATAGACTTCCTGAGAACAATAGAATGCCAATGATAATCAGATAACCTGAAATGTTCAGCTCTTTGGGGGTTAAGTAGTTTGAAAGAGCTGGTAGAATCAGGAGTAGCAGGGAGTGAATCGCTTGATAGAAAACTGCCTTTTCCCAGATGCCTAATCCATAGCTATCCAGAGTCGTTTTTAATGCATGAGCACCAAAAGCACCTAAGGCGACAGTAAGGATTCCAAAGACAGCCCCCATAAAGGCAAAAAAAGTTGCTGGCATCATGCTTCGATGTCTCGGGCTCGTTTTTGACCACGTATAAAGTATTGGAAGAAAATGGAGCCTCCATACATCCTGCGCAGAGTTGCTGCAACGGCCTGGGGTTTCCGTTTTTTTCCAGCCTCTTTATGTTTTTTTATCAGGAGAAATGGGTGTAGAAAATTCCAACCAATCGCCATGGTAATTGCTGCCATCCGTTTCCAATCGCGAATCAAGGCTGAAAAGACAAAAGCCACCCCCTCAAGCGCGATACGGGCAGGTAAAATGGCAGCGAGATAGGCAAAAGGATAATTTTTGACGATCATCATCAGATTATTTCGATGATTCAAATATTTTTTCTGGTAACGATCGGGGGGTAAAGTCCAACCAGAATGGTGGAATATTCTGGATTTAGGGGCATTCACAACCCGCCATCCTGCGTTATGAAATCTCCAACACAGATCTATCTCTTCCATATGGGCAAAGAAATCTTCGTCAAATAAACCTACATCCTGCAGGGCTGTTTGACGTATCAGCAAGGCAGTTCCGCTGGCCCAAAAGATATCTCTCGGCGTATCGTAATAGCCGTCATCTTTCTCGGTAGTGGTAAAAATCCGACCCAACGCGTAGGGGAAAGCCAGCACATCCAACAGCCCACCAACACCTCCAGCATAGTCAAAAACTTCGGGGTTTTGAGCAGACATAATTTTGGGCTGCACAGCAGCAATTTTTGTGTCCGTCTCCATCTGTTCAACCAGAGGGTTGATCCAATTCGAGTCATGTGTTGTATCATTATTGAGAACGAGATAATACTCTGATTCAACTTCTTTTAGTCCAACATTACAACCACCGGCGAACCCCATGTTTACAGAATTTTGAATAACCTTAACATCGGGAAATTCTCGATGGACAAAAGCAACACTATCATCTGATGATGCATTATCTATTACAACAACTTCCAGGTGATCATACTTTGTGGATTCTATTGAGCGCAAGCAGGGTTCGAGAACTTCAATCCCATTCCAATGGGGAATAATCACAGTAACTTTAGGACACTTAGGTTGTTGCGCTGTCATAGCTTGAAAGATACACTGAAGGGCTGGCGATTCAAATCATTGTGGTTTTAAAAAGAACATTAGATCATGGATTTTCAGCTTGAATTAGAACGATCGAATTCTGTCCCCGCCATCACGCTCTTGCTAAGACAAGTATTTGATACTGGTGAAATATTTTGTAAATAAGACGCTCGAAAAGATAAGATGTCAATTGACCGAAAAGGGAGGCGAGAGACTTCAATGGATAAGATTAGTGTTCGTGATTTTATGGCAAAAGAGCTGGTTGTCTTTACTCCTGAAACGGATATATACACAGCTATAGATGAATTGGTGAAATCTGAAATCTCAGGTGCACCTATAGTGGATGGTGATGGTCGACTCGTTGGCATTATTTCTCAAAAAGATTGTCTACGCACGCTGGCAAACGGTGCCTTTCATGATGCACCAGCTGGTCCAGTCAGCGAATACATGACCGAGGCTGTAATGAGCATTGGTCCGGATATGGACATTTTTACTGTGGCTGACATCTTCTTGAACAATGTGTATCGTAGAATTCCCGTTGTAGAAGATGATGTGGTCATTGGCCAAATCAGCCGACGTGACATTTTACGTGCGATCCAACACATGATCGAAGGCACCAAAATTTAAATTCAATTCCCGGCCTTTGAAGCGGTACAAAACAACAATAAAAATGGCAAAAACTCCTCTTGTCAGGGGCAAGTGTTCAGATATCTTGGCGTCATGATAAATAATACTAATATTGTAATATAAACCAACACAGGAGAGACCCAGTGAAAATCGGTATACCCCTCGAGACAATTTCTGGAGAGACCCGCGTTGCGATGGTACCCGGAATGGTTACTGCCTTTACTCGCTTGGAGCATGAAGTCATCATACAAAAGAATGCCGGAGCAAACTCATTCATTTCAGATGATGAATTTGTAAAGGCTGGAGCCAGTATAGTTGATGATGCGAAATCGCTTTTTGCAGGAGCAGATGTCATCTTTAAAGTTCAGCCACCCAGTACTGATGAAGTTAAAATGATGAAGGATGGAGCCATCTACATGGGTTATCTCGCTCCCCTGAGCAATCATGAAACCCTCAATGCCATGAATGCAAAAAAGGTTACCAGTTTTGCAACCGAGTTTATTCCTCGAATTTCTCGGGCACAGAGCATGGATACGCTGAGCTCTATGGCTACCCTGGCTGGTTACAAGGCAGTACTTATCTCTGCCAACCATTTGGGGAAAATCTTTCCTCTGCTTATGACAGCTGCAGGGTCTATACCACCTGCTACCACATTTATATTAGGCGCTGGGGTCGCAGGTCTTCAGGCCATTGCCACAGCCAAACGTCTGGGTTCAAGAGTTGAAGCTTTTGATCCACGGCCTGCCGTCGAAGAGCAGGTGAAGAGTCTTGGAGCCACTTTTGTCCATATGGAAGTTCCAGAAGAGAATGTTGAAACAACGGGTGGATACGCGAAGCAACAGTCCGATGCCTTCCTGATTGCCGAGCAAGAAGCTATTGGCGCACGCTTGCCCAAAGTTGATGTTATTATCACTACAGCTCAAATTTTTGGTAAGGCAGCGCCCATCCTGATCACTGAGGAAATGGTAAAAATGATGCGACCTGGTTCAGTTATCGTTGATCTGGCCATTGAAGGTGGTGGAAATTGTGAGCTCTCAGAGGCTGGCAAGACTGTGGTTAAACATGGTGTCACCATTGTTGGTACTTTGAATCTACCAGCTACATTGCCCATCAATGGTAGTGGAATGTTTTCAAAAAACCTCCTCAACCTTTTCAAAAACATCTTTCAGAATGAAGACAACTCCCTTGATTTCGATGAAGAAGTCACTGCAGGAGCTTGCATCACTCACGCTGGAGAGATTCAGAATGATCTTGTTAAACAATCTATAACTGGAGGGAACGCATAATGGAAAGTCTAATTGTATCCATCTATGTTTTCACTCTCGCCGTCTTTATCGGTTTTGAGTTGATTACAAAGGTTCCACCACTGCTGCATACCCCCCTCATGTCTGGTTCAAATGCCATTTCTGGTATTACTGTAGTGGGTGCCCTATTGGCAGCCAATGCCAATAATTGGAAAGTAAGTACCGTCCTCGGGGTTCTGGCTATCGCTTTCGCCATGATCAATGTGATTGGTGGATTTATGGTAACAGACCGCATGCTGGGCATGTTTAAGAAAGATAAAAAGACTGAGAAAGGAGCTTAATGATGATCTATTTAGAACAGTTCACCTATCTCCTGGCTTCAGCACTTTTTATTATAGGATTGAAGTATCTTGGTTCAGCTAAAACTGCCCGCAGGGGTAACCAATATGCAATGATGGCTATGGCCATCGCTATTGTAATCACACTGGTGGTCTCTGGCATAGCTGGTCCCGTTCAAATCATTGTCGGTATGGTTGTTGGTGGACTCATTGGTGGCGTCGTAGCCAAAAAAATCGAAATGACATCCATGCCACAAATGGTAGCCCTTTTCAATGGGTTTGGTGGTATCGCCTCGACCCTGGTGGCTTATTCAGAATATCTTGAGCCAACCACGCTTCCAGTGACATTGGATGTGAATGTTACTCTCATTCTGAGTTTGTTTATTGGTACGGTCACACTGACCGGTTCATTGATCGCCTTTGCTAAATTGCAGGGTCTCATGCCAGGTCGACCCATCGTGCTGCCAATGCATCAGATACTTAACTTTTTACTCATGATTGGTGTTGTGATCTTTGGTGTCATGTATGTCATGGCTCCCGATATACCTATGTGGCCACTACTTATTATTGCCGCCGCTGCAATCTTTGGTATCACCTTTGTAATTCCAATTGGTGGCGCAGATATGCCTGTAGTTATTGCGCTATTGAATTCTTATTCCGGTCTGGCTGCCTCAGCAACTGGTTTTGTCCTGTCCAATAATGTACTCATTATTGCTGGTGCTCTGGTTGGTGCATCTGGTTTGATTTTGACCCAGTTAATGTGTGATGCCATGAACCGCAGCCTTTTCAATGTACTCTTTGGTGCTGTGGGAACAGATGACAGCACCGGTGACGCTGGTACTGGCGGTGGCGAGCAAAAGACTGTGACCCGTTACACTGCCGAAGACGCTGCCATGATTATGGATACTGTCCAATCAGTTATCATCGTTCCTGGTTATGGTCTGGCTGTTGCTCAGGCTCAGCATGTTTTACATGAAATGGCTGGGATGCTCACAGCCCGGGGAATTGACGTCAAATACGCCATTCACCCTGTGGCAGGTAGAATGCCCGGTCATATGAATGTCTTGCTGGCAGAAGCCAACGTTCCCTATGATGTGCTTTACGAAATGGATGACATTAATGATGAATTCCAGAACACAGACGTGGCTTTGATTATCGGTGCAAATGATGTTGTCAATCCAGCCGCCCGGACCAAAAAAGACAGCCCGCTTTACGGCATGCCTATTTTGAATGTTGATTATGCCCGAACCGTCATGTTTGTCAAACGATCCATGGGTGCTGGTTTTGCCGGTGAAGCCAATCCACTGTTCTTTGATGATAAGACAATGATGGTCTTTGGAGATGCCAAGGCCGTTGTTACCGGGCTTGTGAAATCCCTCAAAGAAGAGTAAATCGTTCTAGATTGATTTATGAAAAAGCCTCGGGAAGCCGGGGCTTTTTTTTATGTCAGCTAAATGGAATTCGAATGACTTCCTGCCACTGACCCGGAGCACCATTCGTTTCAACCAGTACAGCCTCTTTTATGGTCACGGTGAGAGGGGATCCAATGGCGATACTCTCCATCAACAATTTCTTGTTGGCTAGTTCGAGATGACTATAGAGCAAACTCAGATGTGGCACAAAGGTGTTATTGGTCTTTACCTCAAATTGCTCCATCGCCCTGACATGTATACGATCAAGAATTGGATTGAGATGGGTGTGCATGATGATACTTCTGAAGAATTGATCGAACATCCCGATATGACTAAAACTGAGCTGAAAGGGCTCTATGTTTTGAGTGAAATCAATTAACTTTGCCTTAATCCAATCCACGTTTTGGGTCAATTGACCAAGCAAGGTGATATGTGGAGAAAATTCTGGCGCTACTCCTCGCTCAGAGAGGTGCGTGATCAAGTTTTGGAAGTATTCAAATTCTGGTTTTGCTGGAATGAGCCAGATTGAATAACCACTGGTATTTTCAACTACGATTTTTCACTCCCAAGGTTTGTTAATGCAATAGGTCTAAAATATGCATTACCATGCTTTCACCAAGTTGAATCGCTAACGGATTAAATATACTTTCTGCAGGCAACTCCACACTTTTCCAGCCTGGTCATCAAATAAAACCTTCATGATATAGAGCCCCGTCACTGCCTTTCCACCATAATTTGCATCCCCGTCCCAAAACACCTGTCCCCGGTGACCTACAGGTTTTATTTGCACTGGTTCTGCAATTTTCCGGCCTGCCATATCAAATACCATTACTGACATCAGTCCATGCTCAAATGGCAATTCGTATTGAATGGCAACTTGATCCGCATGACCATCCCCATCGGGCGTGAAGGGGTTGGGGTCCAGGTCAATGCTTAACTCTGATGGAAGGATATCCAGAAAGAGACTGTTCTCAGCTCCAGGAGTTGAGCCCTGATCGTCAATGCACACACTCCAATTTCCGGGATGCTGGCCTGAAGCCTCTGGTCGAATTCGTTCCATCGAGCGTCCCACTACCAACTCGGTAGATGAGTTATAGGACATTTCATCCATATGGATTCCCTGTGGGTCAGATAAAGTGATCAACTCTTCAGAATTATTCAGTGTGGGAAAGTGCTGGATTCCCTGATAAACCCCACCGAGTATATCTGGACCCAGAGTTTGATCATTCCCTATCACCAAATACCCATAAGCTTCCACCAGAAGACTGGTATCGGAGATACTTACTCCTGATCCCGAATTGTCTGCTATGAGCCACCCCAGTATATCCATGGTATAAGCACTTCTATTATGAATCTCAATCCACTCATTCTGATCACTCATAGGCAGTGGCATGATTTCATTTATTACAAAAGGTGGGGTGTTTTCAGATATAAATAATAGCTGAATTTGCGAGTTATCCCCAAGTATTTCATCCCCCTCAAATTGAACCTCAGCTTCAAGATACACCCAGCCAGAGATTTCTGAGATAAGTTCAATATTCCAGGCTAAACTATCCCCTGCCTCAATAGGTGGCAGCAACTCAGACCATCCCCCTATCTGAGTTCCATTATGATGTATTTTGATATTAAGTACAGCATTATCCCCCAGATTCACCCCAGCATTTATAATAGAAATCCGAGCGAAAAAGGCTGTATCCTTCCACAGAATCGAATCTAGAATCACCAAATCCTGGACAGCGAGGTTATGGGGTGGTATTAGCATAGAGTTTTGCCGACCAGGAGTTATTCCAAGTGGATCCTGACATATCGACCAACTGGACTCTAATGCTTGAGCTTTCCACAGCGCTAGACGCTCCAGGCTTTTGCCTGGTTCATCATTGGAGGGTGCGAGATAAGCATGCTCCAGCATTCGATACCCCAGGGGGTCCATGATGATAATTGAATCCGAACTATTATTAAGACTGGGCCAGGATGATAGCTCACAGGTCTTGGCAAAGGTGGGCGTCCAATCCAGCAGTTTGCTGGCATCACCGGTCCATAGAAACAGACTGTCGGGTTGAATTAGGAAACTAGAAATCACTTCACCCCGTGCTCCACTGCGATCTTTAAAGCTCCAACCCTTCAAATCCATTTCGACTGAACTGATATTTACAAATTCGAGAAACTCGACTTGGTCCTCATGGGGAAGATAGTGAATCTCATTAATTGCTATTTGACCAGGTGAATAACCCAATATTACTTGAACTGAGGTATCAGCCAGAATCTCACCTTCATGAATCAAGCGGATTGGAATTTCGTTATAACCCGGCCAGAGGGGAGCGCTGGTAAATATCAGCGAATCTGATCCGAAACTAGATAAAGCCCCATACCAGTAGATATCGGCATCAGATTCAAGCTCCAAGGAATACAGAGTATCGATTCCCAGATTTTGAAACTCAATAAATACTTCAGCCTGATTTGGACCAATCGGTGTGGGTATCTCTACATGAATGTCATCAATTCGAATTTCGACAGGAAGCAGATGTCGGGTGTTCATGCTAGAGGGGGTTCCACCATCGATCTGGGTGCTGGCTGTCCAGTTTATCTCCTTATGAGGAAAAATCTCCGGATGACGCCGTTCCAGGGAGGTAGCAGATTCACCCCAACTTCCTCGATAATAGACTGAAGCTACGACATAGCCGCTTGCATCAAATAATCGAACGGAGTCAGATGAGCTATTTAAGCTTGGCCACGAGCTGAGTTCAAGAAGCTCATAGGGCTCCAGACCAAAATAATTTGCCATATTTAAGGAAGCACACAGGGATAAATATTCAAACGGTTCAATAAATAGAAGACTATCGCTAATGGGGTGTCGAGTTTGACTCGCATCTGACATCGTCCATCCCTGCAAAGAAACAGCCTCCCCACTTCTATTCTGAATTTCCACCCACTCTCCTTGTTGATCTGGTGAGGGACTATGCATTACCTCAGTGATGCTGATGATATCCTTGGGATATGATCCTATTATTTCAAACCTGAGGGAATCATCTTCTGAAACTTCATCGTTTTCAACGAAGACTCTGGCTTCAAGTTGATGCAACCCTGGAGCGAGTGGAAACAAGGTCATTGAAATTCTATGTTCTTCCTGGGAAATCAGTTCTGAATTGTAGTGAGCATTAATTTCCCACTCCTCCTCATCTTTTTCACCATTTTGATTATCATCACGATAAACGTAAACAGAGAAATGAGATATCAGGTACTCCCCCAGGTTTTTGATGTGAAGTATTATTTCAACAGGTTCAGTATCCAATATCGACTCGTATTCGATTCCAGTTATACTCAGATTTATCAGGGGCGGCGTGACTGAATTACGATACCCAGGAGTCCCATTAATATCTATTGACTGGAGCCAGGAGCTAAGCGAATCAGCCGTGGTGATGGAGACTCGCTCCCAGGAATGCCCATTGTCAGTGGATGTCGTCCATGACATTTCACTTGAACTAGACGAATCTGGACTGCGAATGATAACAGATTCACCTGCATTTGAAAGCCCTCCACTTCCAAAGCTTGCATCTGTGGAAATAGTGTAGATAGAAAGAGAATCATTTATAATATCAGGATATGGTCCAGTAAGAAAAATATATCCGGGATCCACGATAAGAGCATAGTGCGAGGGTTGAATCCAAATTGGACCTGATAAATGGGAGATCGTATCTACTCCATTTCCATCGCTGAGAACCCAGCCATTGATTTGTATCACATGATCTGTGGCATTAAATATCTCTACGAATTCATTTTCATATTCTGATCCCTGAGGATTTGACATCACTTCAGAGATACGTATGTCATTGGCATGTAAGCATATAGCCAACAACACAAGGCATGTCTTGTGCATAATAATCCCATCTGTTTATATTGAGGTTTACTCGATGATTGGAAATTAGTCAGGAACAAAACCGATTACCAACTTTTTCATGATATCAGGAAGAATTAACTTATATTCAAATCGCTTCGCCAAAGTGAGTTTGAATAATTAGGAGGAAACATGAAGATAGTAAAACTAAGTTTTTTAATTGTACTGACCGCTTTGGTCATGCTTAACTGTTCAGGTGGAAAAGAAGTCATCGACATGCCCAAAGATGCAAACAATCCCAAGGGCCCAGCTGATTTACCAGATTGGTTTACCAATCCCCCTGAAGAAGATGATATGTATATCTATGCCGTTGGAATGGGTGAGTCCCGCAAAATGGATCTAGCCATTGACAAAGCCAAACAGGCCGGCAAAGTTGAGCTCTCTGAGCGCATTTCAGCCAGCGTTAAAAGCCAGGTAAAAAGCTTTACCCAGGAAGCAGGCATGACTGAGAATACTCAGATTGTTGAATTCTATCAATCCACCTCAAAAACAGTTACTGACAATACCTTGAATGGTGTTACCGTGTTAAAACGATATCCCTATGAAAAGTCTGGTGGCTCCTGGATTGCTTATGTTCAACTTGGTTTGAAAAAAGATGCCGTTAGCACTGCTGTGGTAAATGTAATTAAAAATGAAGAAGCACTCTATGCTGAATTCAAAGCTTCACAGGCTTTTAAGGAATTAGAAGCTGCCATGGGTGAAACCAAGTAGATTCCGTTCCAAAGACTTATGAAAAGGGCTGTCAATTGACAGCCCTTTTTTATTCCATCAATTCCCGATAAACTTAACCTTCTCGAAAAACGCGTGCTTGTAGGAATCGCCGATGGGTATCTCCTTCCCATCAATCTGCACAAACTGTTTGTGGATCACCTCAATTCTGGGGATAGCCACCAGATAGGAACGGTGGATCTGTATGAATTCATCTCCTGGTAGCAGATCGAGTAGTTGAGCAAATGTCATCCGGGACAGTAATTCCTTGCCATCGATCTTGAAAATGATGTAATGACCATCTTTGCGAATGAGCGAGATTTTGTGTGTATCCACCTGGTGAATCTGTGAACCACTCTTGATGAATATCTTATGATTGATTTTTCCCGTTTTGCTATCACGAATTGGGGTCTCAGGTTCCCGCCTTGAAAATTTGTTAACCGCTGCTAGAAACCGATCAAATGGAATGGGTTTTAGCAAGTAGTCCAGGGCATGGATCTCATAACTTTCCACGGCATGCTCGGAGTACGCAGTGCAAAAAATGACCGCCGTATTGTCGTCAGGGATCAATCGGGACAATTGAAGACCACTGAGATCCGGCATATTGATATCCATAAAGACCAGATCTACGCTGTTTTGTGAAAGATGGTTCAAAGCCTCAAGGGGATCACTGAAGGTGGCATCCAGCTGTAGCCAACTTACTTTGGAAACATACTTTTCCAGGATCTCGATAGCACCATGCTCGTCATCAACGATGATACATCTTACCAGACTGGTCACACTTGAATCTCCAATTTTATACTATATTTATCCGCTGATTCATCGATAGAGAGCTTATGCCTATCGGCATAGTGATGTTCCAATCGTCGTTTCACATTCTCAAGACCGATTCCCTTATGGTCACTGGATGCATGTCGTTCCGGGAAGCGTGAATTCTCAACAGAAAAGCTGAGTTTGTCCGTTGAGGTGTTCAGCAGGATGTGGATCCACCCTTTCCCTTGATTGTTAATTCCATGTTTGAAGGCATTTTCCACAAATGGTAGAAGCATGAGTGGTGCCACTTGAATAGCATCTGGGGAACCGTTAATCACCAACTCAACTTTTGGTGGATCGTCCTTGCTATACTTGAGCAACATAAGATCCATGTAATTCTGCAAGTGGTCTATCTCTTTTTCGAGGCCAGTCAAGTCTCCTTCACTATCATATAGCATGTAGCGCATGAGTCCAGAGAGACGTAATAATGCATCACTGCCTTCCTGGTCATCATGGCGTTGGGTAATGGCATAGATGTTATTCAGGGTGTTAAAAAGGAAATGAGGATTGATCTGGGAACGTAGATATTTCACTTCGGCTGCCAGATTTTCCAGTTCCAGACGTTCCTGGCGGTGCATCTGTTGATTACGGTCGCGCATAAGTCCATAAAAGATGCCGCCAACCATGACCAGCACATTTCCAGAGAGGATAGTCAAATTCAAGATCTCTTTGCGGGAGGTCAGCAACATCTTATCAGACACTTCTCCCGGTCTAGTAGGCAAATTGAACGCCCTCAGAGTCAGTTGGTCCCAGACCCATTCCAAACCTGAACTCAGCAGTAGCAAACCCAGAAATAACCCGGCAACCTGTAGAAGACTATTTATGTTTAAACGCCTGGGGATTAGGGTTCGTGCCACCAACATAACCAATGCAACAGAGAGTAGCATATCAAAGATGCGAACAGCATACAAGCTTCCGTCCAAATTATTGAACTCGCCATAAAACACCGGTCTGGTGGCCGATTGAATCGGTGAAAAATAAACAACACCAAAAAGGAGTATGAGTAGGACAGGCTCAATCCATTTACGTAACATAGTGACCCAATATATCTTTTTTTCGCGTTTCGTCGACCCCTAAGGCGCTCAATCCAGCTATCTCTGACACCAATGGCCATTTTCAAGGCATTAACGAGATATTGTATAAATCAAATGATTCAGAGCCAGGAATCAGGGGGTTCATGCCATTAATCTCATTCGCTGTTTTTTTTCTCTATCTTCCCCTCCATAAACATAAGAAGGAGTCTAACATGACATCAAAGAAACATATACTAATCATCATGCTTATCGGTCTATTTGCTCTCACAGCGATAGCCCAGGAAAAAAAGGTCGTTATCCACAGAAAACCCCATGGTGAGGATATTCACAAGGAAGTCATTATCACTCAGGATGGTGAAGTTTCTGATTCAGCAGCGACAAAGATTTTTGTACGCAAAATGCCCAGGCATGGGCGAAAGGCTGCTCGGATCGTCATCAAAAAATCAGGTTTTTTCAAAAAGAACAAGATCATCATCGATTTTGACCCCATAACCAAAAAGATTATGAAAGTTTTGGATAATGGGAAGGAGATGCATGAGAAAAAATTCCACAAATATCAGGAATACCTTGAGGACGCGACCGAACTCGCCCCCCTGGCAGCACTCCACCCCGCTATGGAAGAGATGGATCTCAAAATTGAATTAGGAGAACTCCCTCCCCTCGAAGGGTTGGAAGGTCTTGACTCCCTCATCGTTCATCTTGAAGCCCTTGAATCAGCACATGCTGTTTTAAAAAAGGAACACTACAAATCAATTAAGCATGTCATTGAATTGGATAATCTGGCCGAGACCATTCAAAACATTCTGGGAGAAAGTGGAGCTACCCCTCCTCAAAAAATTGAGACCATCGCAATTAAAAAGGGTAAGTTTTTTGTCAATGGGGATGAGATCAAAGGAGTTACTGGCCAAAAATGTATTCAAGCCTATACGGCCAATTCAGACCTTTCCCCTGAAGAGATGGAGAAAAAAGGAGAAGAGATCAGTATTCAGATCCATTTCGACTGATCCACACATAAAAGATTCTTCCACTAACGCAGGATCATTTCGGGGTCTGGCGTTTGAAAACCGTCCTTGAGGGGCGGTTTTCTATTTTGTCTTCAATTCTTTTTCATTCCCAAATTTAAACTGGCCTGTAACTCTGGCCATTAGCAACTGAGAGCCTGCCTCATCGGTTGAATCAATCTTTGAGAGAAAACGAAGTGCTTCCTTTCCACGCAGCGTGGTAGCAAGTCTGTTTGACCTGAAAATTCTGACTTTTCCATCCTTGCTGGTCTGATAGGAAAAGGGTTGCTGAGCCAGTGAATCATTTATTGTCATCATTGCCCGAACACTTAATGTTCCAAACTCATCATTAAGAATCCAGTAAAAGCAGCATTGTTGGGTGACAGCCGACTATCAACCGTGGCTTTCATCTCATTTATGATAGACCTGAATTCTTTATAAAACTCCCAGCTAGGCCGTGGTTTATAAACCAGGGTATTCAATTCAAACTGTTGGATCACGCCCTTGGCCGTTGTGGGTTTAACAGAGACTTCTTCAAATGGTTTATGATAAACCGGGAGCATAGAAATAAGGGACCACTTTGCCATTTTCCCGGTGATAAGGACATCCAGCATCATGTTGAATCCCTGCTCTTGATTGCCATACAGCATTTCTCTTAGTCCATTCGCCAGGATTGTCTCATGTTGATTATGGAGACTCTTTACAAAATCTCTAAATTTGGGTTTCTCGAAGAGGCTGACCATGGATGAACGACTCACAAACTTACTCATGGTTTGAACAATGGCTTTAGAATTTCCAAATTGATCCTCTGAAAATGCTTCTTGAACAGATGTGATCATCTTATCCATTTTATGCTTTTTACCGATAGCGACCATGTCGGGGTGTTCAAAGCC
Organism: Fidelibacterota bacterium; assembly: GCA_018650445.1. Classification (GTDB taxonomy): domain Bacteria; phylum Fidelibacterota; class UBA8477; order UBA8477; family JABMPR01; genus JABMPR01. The sequence continues at coordinate 50,945 of JABIFX010000112.1, read as the reverse complement.
ACCTGGATACATGTTGAAAAATTTTGCCTCTGCTTGTTTTAATTTCTCTATATTCATATTGTCTTCCTCTGATCGTAATATCTAAATATTTGGTGGAAAGGTTGTATTTAATCCTAGCGAGAAGATAAACCATAAGGAACAAAAATTATCACAATTCGTTGGACAGGATATGTATATTCACAACTCTAAGGTATGAAGGAGCACTTGATGAGATTAGCGTGGTTTCCGAAACGGATGTCAAATTCTATTTTCATCCTTAGTTTAATTTTATTATTCTTTAACTGCAATCAAGCGCAGGAGCCTATGAAATACAATAAATTGACCCCAGAAGAGCAAAGGGTGATTTTAAATAAGGGTACTGAAAGACCATTCAGTGGAAAATTCGAACATCATGATGAAACGGGGACCTATACATGTAAACAGTGTGATGCCCCCCTCTATCATTCTGGTGATAAATTTGATGCTCAGTGCGGCTGGCCCAGTTTTGATGATGAAATACCTGGTGCAGTAAAACGGGTGACTGATGCTGATGGACGCAGAACAGAAATTCTTTGTTCCAACTGTGGGGGTCATCTCGGTCATGTTTTTTCAGGAGAAGGATTTACACCCAAGAATACCCGACATTGTGTCAACTCAATTTCATTGAACTTTGAATCTGTGGAGATCAACATGGAAAAAGCAATTTTTGCATCTGGCTGTTTCTGGGGTGTAGAGTATCAACTTCAAAAAATGGATGGCGTCATTTCAACCAGCGTCGGTTATACCGGGGGGTTTCTACCCAACCCGACTTATAAACAGGTTTGTACTGGAACCACAGGACATGCAGAAGCTGTAGAGGTTGCATTTGACCCAAAAAAAGTAACCTATGAAACTTTAGTCAGACTATTTTTTGAGACCCATGATCCCACCCAGGTCGATGGGCAGGGGCCAGATATTGGCACCCAGTACCGATCAGAAATTTTCTATCTCTCAGATGATCAGAAAGCCACTGCTGAAAAGTTGATTAAACTGCTTGAAGATAAAGGATTGGATATTGCTACTGCACTGACACCAGCGGTTGAATTTTACCAGGGTGAAGATTATCATCAGGACTACTATATTAAATCAGGTGGCACACCCTATTGCCACGCCTACACCAAGAGGTTTTGAGCAAATAATCCCTAGCTAGGATTTGTCTATTTCAATATCACCGTAAAGTTTTTGAAGCCTGACCAATTCTTGTTTTGTCTCTTGCACGATTTTCGTATAAGCCGGATCTAAATAGACATTGTTCATCTCAGATGGGTCTTTCTCCAGATCAAACAGTTCCCAAAAATCGTCTTCCTCATAATAGTGAATCAACTTATAGCGTTCTGTGCGAACACCATAGTGTCGTCTCACATCGTGCCAACCATGGGGGTGTTCATAGTAGTGATAGTAGATTGATTTGCGCCAGTCATCCGGTGCATTGCCCCTGACGATACCCCGTAATGAATGACCCTGCATCTCGGCTGGAATTGCAACCCCTGCAAAATCAAGAAAGGTAGATGAAAAATCCAGATTCATAACCATGTTATCCACTACTTGACCTCGCTGAATCTCTTGAGGGTAACGCATTACCAGAGGCATGCTCAATGATTCTTCATACATAAATCGTTTGTCATACCAGCCATGTTCACCAAGGTAAAAACCTTGATCTGATGTGTAGACAACCAGCGTGTTCTCAGCCAGACCATTTTGATCAAGATAGTCAAGAACACGACCAACATTTTCATCAACTGACATGATACATCGGAGATAATCTTTGAGATAGTGCTGATATTTCCAGTTTAGTAATTCATCACCCGTAAGTTTGAGACGCTTAAATTCCTCATTTACTTTATCATAATGAGCATCCCAAACAACTTTCTGATCATCCGTCATTCGATTGTAGGTCCTCTTCCAGGTCTCAGTGACTTTTTGGGTAAAAGAGCTCTTACCACCGGACCCAGTTTCTTCTTCAATTGACTCGGAGTGGAGCTTCATATCGAAAGTGAGATACATGTCATCGATGCGCATATCAGCTTCACCTGCTGCAATACGACCGATGTATTCATCGTGAAAATTTGCTGGTAGAGGAATTTCCTCATCGGTATAGGCGTCCAGATGCTTCAGATTCGGCATCCAATTACGATGGGGCGCTTTATGGTGAATAAGCATGCAAAACGGTTTTGATTTATCCAACTTGTCCATCGTCTCAAGGGCCTGGTCAGTGATTATATCAGTGGTATAACCGATGTGGGTCTGCTTTTCACCATTTACTGTAAAATCAGGGTTGTAGTATTGACCCTGACCTTTGAGAATGTTCCAATAATCAAATCCGGTTGGTTCTGTCTTAAGATGCCATTTCCCCACAATCGATGTGTGGTAGCCTGCCTGTTGAAGTAGTTTAGGAAAGGTGAGCTGACTGCCATCAAACGTACAGCTATGATCCAACATCCCATTCAGGTGTGAATACTTACCTGTCAATAATGTAGCTCGGCTGGGTCCGCAGATGGAATTGGTGACAAAACTGTTTTGGAATCGAATCCCCTCAGATGCAATACGATCAATATTGGGCGTCTGGATCAATGCGTCATTATAGCAGCTGATAGCCCTCTCGGCGTGATCATCACTCATAATAAAAACAATATTGGGGCGATCCTTCTTCATGCATGAATTCAAGAATAAATTTGGTGCCATCAAAGCGGTGGTACCCATTCCTACGGATTTGAGAAATTCTCTGCGTGTTGTTTTCATCGGTTCCCCTTTGTCATACTGTCTGAACTGACAGTTAACCCAATTCTTGAATTCGTCCTACATCTCGAGATAGCTTTAATTGAGCTTTCCTGCAATAAAAGCTGTGGTCCAGGCTGCTTGAAAATTATATCCGCCGGTAATACCGTCAATATCCAGAACTTCCCCGGCAAAATATAGATTCTCACACACCTTGCTCTGCATTGATTTACCATCGATACTGTCCAGACTCACACCTCCACAGGTCACGAACTCATCCTTAAATCCTGTTTTTCCAGACACTAAAAATGAGTCGTTTGTGAGGACAGTAACCAATTTATTCAGTCCCTTTTTACCAAGCTCACTCCATCTCTTTGTCAGCGGAAGTCCGCTTTTATTTAACAAGTAGCGCCACAATCGATCTGGCAAACCAAAGGGTCTAATATTGGGCAAGAGCTTGCGAGCATGTTCCGTCATCACGTCGTTTAAATGATCTAAAACGAGTTCATGATTGGTTTGATCCAGCCAATTGACCCTGATATCAAAGTTATAGTCTTTTTCATTAAAGATTCTAGCACCAAAAGCTGAAAGCTTCAGAATAGCTGGTCCACTAAAGCCCCAGTGTGTGATGAGCAAAGGGCCTCTTGTTTTCAAACTGGTTCCTGGAATACTGACCAGCACAGGATCTACGGCAATACCTGTTAATTCCACAATGGCTTCATCAGGCATATTAAAGGTGAAGAGGGAAGGCACCGGCTCAACGATCTCATGACCAAGTTTTCTTAACCATTCCAGACTCTCGGATCTGGGTGTTCCGCCACTTGCTATGATGACCTTATCAAAACTCCGGGGAAGTAAATCCTGTCTGGAAAAACTCAACTCGAGCTGTTTCCCTTTTTGTGAAATCGTCTCAATCCCAGACCAAAACTCGCAGATTATGCCCTGAGCTTCTGCCTGATCCAGAAGACAATCAACAATACTGCTTGAATCCTGGGATACGGGGAAAACACGCATATCGTCCTGGATAAAAAGCGGCACACCTCTTGACTCAAACCACTCCATTGTATGCGAAGTGCTAAATGTTCTCAAGGCTCTTTTCATGAGAGATTTTCCTCGTGGATAAGCGCTGGCCAGCTTACTGAGGGATGTATTTCCATTGGTGACATTACATCTGCCCCCTCCGGAAATTTTGACTTTGGCCAGGGGATGACGTGTCTTCTCAAGAATAACTACGTCAGCATCGGGGAAATTTTCTTTAACTGATATGGCAGAAAAATAGCCTGCTGCTCCCCCCCCTATGATGGCAACATCCACGTCAAGGCCCCTTGCAATTATTTGTTCAAAAGGTGTTGGAAGTAACTCGGGATCTTAGCTTCAAAGGTCATTCTTTGCTTTGTACCGGGATGTTTGATATTGATTGAGCCTGCATGCAGGGTCAACCTCTTGATGCCCTTAGCACTATCCCCATAGACTTTATCTCCAGCCACGGGACAATCAATATCCGCAAATTGAACGCGTATTTGATTTTTTCTACCGGTGATCAGGTCAATTTCTACCATGCTGTACCTTTTGGATTCCTGAAGAACTTTATAACCGGTCTTGGCAAGCTTGCCCACCTTTTGATCCTCAGTGGAATACATTTTATGAACCACATTTTCCGCTAGATACGAAGAAAGCACACCTTCCTTCTCAGCGAGGTTCCCATGGATAACAGCATAGTATTTTTTACTGAAGTTTTTCCATTCGTCCTGCAAATAACGTTTATTCTTCTCGCTTTTTGCAAAGACCAGAACACCTGAAGTATCTCTATCTAATCGATGAACGATATAGATTCGTTTTCGAGATTTTGGGTTCCCCTTGCGGACATAATTATTCAAGGCAAAATAGGCTGTTCTATCACGGGTTTTGGCATTACTCATCGACAGGAGACCACTCATCTTATCAACAACCAGAATATCGTTATCTTCAAATAAAATGGTCAGCCCTCGTGGTTGATGACGCTTGGAAGGTTTTTTGGTTTTCTTTGTCTTGAAAGGATCCATGGGTTTTAAATTTACCTCAATTAGGGTTTAAGACTCTGAAGGTTTTTGAAAGTAATCTCGTTTGAAATAAACATAGGCTACGAAGCCCCACCAGGCCAGCAGCGTGGCAACAACAGTCAAAGCAGATGCTTGCGCCACCAACTCTTGGCCCCCAGCTCCCATCATTTCACCGTAGTCACTTAAAAGGCTGGATGTAGCCTGACCATACATTAAGAAGAGAAGTCTATCAACCGAATAGATCATGGTACCCGTGAATATCATCTGAAATCCCCACGGTTTTGCTGTCCACAGACCGAGCCCCATGCCCCCATATATGCCTACATACAAGAGATGGTATATCATTGCAATAACCCCGCTACGTTCGGCACCAAACAGGGAAACTGGAGAGACAATTGAAGCGACCTCCGCCAAAGCGGAGACAAAGAAAAAGAAACCTGCGAATCTCATGGTAAAGCGCGGACCCATGATACCGCTGACCTCAGAACTGCCACTTGAAGACGGTGGTATCCAGAGTTCATTTTCTTTCATGGCTGAACAATAACGACAAAGTATTGCATCATCCTGGATTTCTTCAGCACAGTAGGGACATTTCATTCAATACACCTCATGATTTGGGCAGAGTATAATATTATTTCCCCTTTATTCCTCTATGAAGCTTGGTACCAGGAAGGAAATAATTATTAATTTTCAACAGCCCTTGAGCAGAACGATTTCGTAAGTATAGCGGAAATCATAAAATTCGTATTTCCGAAAACGTCAGGAGTCTTTGATTTCCTCTGATCCATCCGAGTACCTGGCAAACCTGCCCTGATCAGCTGGGTTTATGGGATCATGTCGGTCCCAGGGCCACCCTCCAAATTCTGTTGCCCTGAAATCATCAAATGCTTTCTGAATTTCAGCCTGAGTATTCATAACAAAGGGTCCATAACGAACCACGGGTTCTCCGATGGGTCGCCCCTGCAGGAGAAGCAGTCTGGATTGCACCGAACCATTTTGGATGTGGATCTCCTCTGAAGAAGAAATTTCAACGGCATGGTATTCAGGAATATTCTGCTCTGCGATTTTTAGCGTTTTCCCTTCGTAAAAATAGAGGTCTCGATTTACTCCTTCCTCGCAGGCAGGGAGAACAAAGTCTGCATCAGCATCCAGGGTAATCACCCAGATGGCTACCTGGTTGGTTGATTGAGCCGCCCATGAATCTGGTGCTGGATCAGGGGCTGAAATATCTTCAATGCTTCCGGCGATAACACGAGTCTCAATTTTCCGCCCCTGTGTATCCTGACTCTGAATGATTGGGATGGATTCCGACCAGAGCATTTTGTAAGCAGGTCTGGCTGTTTTTGAAATACCTGGCAGGTTGAGCCAAATTTGAAACAGCTCCAAAGGATTAAGTTGATCTTCTTTTATTAACGGGAACATCTCAGAATGCTGTAAACCACTTCCAGCGGTCATCCACTGCACATCTCCGTCCCCATAACGACCTGTGGCACCTGCTGAATCATGGTGATCTACAAGCCCTTCAAGTACGACTGTGACGGTTTCAAATCCACGATGGGGGTGGGCTGGGAATCCTGGTATCTGACTACCATGATACATGTTCCAACCATCTTTTCGGTCAAAATCTTGACCGATATTGCGTCCAGATAACGATGCGGCTGGACCCATTTTACCATTACCCGCCGGGTAGGCATCATTGTGATGAACACAGAGAAGAAAGGGGTCTCTAGTTTCCCACATGAACCCCAGGGGCTTGATATTTTTAATCATTAATGATTTATCCTTATATCCCCCAAGATACAAGCATACCAGCAGTTCAACTATTAGCGTTGAATATTCTTAGGAAAACTATCCCTGAACCTATCCGATACAAGTGGGATTTAGTGTGGGATCTCTGAAATCAATTGGATTGGCGGTAGACAAAAAAGTATCTCCCTAAAACTACTATCAGAATTCCACCAAGAATCATGAGGGCAGAGATGGTCAGTCTTGAGGTAATCACTTCGGCGACAAACAGAATACCTCCCAGAGCGGCAATGACTGGTACCAGTAATTGAATGACGGCAGCCTGGGTAGCTGATAGTCCTCTTAATGCTGCATACCAGATACTATAGCCTAAACCTGAAGCCAACCCTCCAGATAGCGCCGCATAAATAACACCTTCCAATGAATAATGCGCTTGATTAAGGGCAACAACGATTAGAATAGCGATAAGTGGTATGGTTCTCATGAAATTGTGAGCAGTATCCCGGAGGGGATTTTCAGAGTCCCGACCCCTGAGCGTGTATATTCCCCAGGCGATTCCCGAAAACATCATGAGTGAAAACCCAAGGGGAGATGGTGTTGACACCCCAGGCAAGACAAGATACACAAACCCTCCAAACGCCAGAGCCATGCCCACCCACTCACTCGTATGCAGACGGTTGCCTGAGAAAACTGAAATGAGGATCATGGTTATCTGTACTGCGCCAAATAAAATCAAAGCCCCGGTACCTGTATCCAGAGTGATATAAGCATATGAAAAGGTGATGGCATATAAAAATAACATGAGGCTGGAGGTCCAGTTTCCTTTGCGGGGAATAAGTGATTTTTCACGTTGTAACACCAAAAGTAGAAATAGAGTGAGGACGCCTGAGAAAAGTCGTATCGCTGTAAAGCTGGCTGCATCGATAGCCCCGCCACCCAATGCCAGGCGACAAAGCACGGAATTTGCCGCGAATGCAATCAAGGCCAGACTGGTAAAAAGAATTGTTCTTAGAATCGGAATCTCCGAATTTCTGCTTCTTCTATATCAATCAATTTGATGTTCTTTACCTTTTCCCTGGTTCCGAGTTTCATCGTTGCCCACTTTCAGCAATTTTTATCATATTGACCCCGTCAATTAGCATAAGTTATTTCTGCCAATCACTCCAGTTCAGTTTCATCCTGAGAAGTGTCCATTTCTAATCTTCACGGTTTGGGATCGTCTTATAAATTTTGAAGCCAAATTGCTTGTAACATTGAATCGCAGATTTATTAAATGCAAATACTCCCAGATCCAGCTCCTCCAACTCCAAATCATCGAAAACGAAATGGAGGGCTTGTCGTATCATCATTTTGCCCCAGCCCTGCCCCCTATGTTGTTTTGGTCCAATGAGTACTCTGGCAAGCACAGCACTTTTCTCAACATAGTTCACTCCCATAACCTCGATATGACCGATAGTGGCACCAGCTAAGATAGCTTTAAACATAAAATGAGGGGGGTTATCAGGTCTGGTCAATTCCAGTGTGGCAGAGAGTTGCTTCTCATCCAGAGGGAACACGTATTTTGGACCTGACCACTGTAGTAAAAAATCAACATCTGGCACCCAGTCAATCAGTCTCTGCATATCTCCTGCTTCAAATTTTTCCAGGGTGATCATTTATTTTTGCTCCATCCTTAAATTAATTAAAGAATCTCATCCCGACATGCTCGTGCATTTATGATTGACGCTAAAACAATGACTCAGGTTAGACAATAATATATTTTTGGAATCTTTGTGACTTGAAGCTTACAGAAAGCAGGATCGGTAGATATTTTAAAATCCCATAAGACCACAACAACGACTACACTGGGGCAGGACGCCACCCTCTTTGTTCAGCAAGTTGCGAAATTCACGGAATCTGTCGTTGTTCCAGAGCTCCAATAGGGGGGTTTCCTGAATATTGCCTACTTTGACATCGATATAATCGCGACAGGTTACAACATCTCCATTGGGCATAATATCTATCATCAAGTAGGGGGCGACACAGGGTCCGAACCCTAAAAAGTCCTCAGGCTTTTCATAGTAGGGGATAATTTTCTCGCTATCAATGAAGGGTACTGGAAACCAACCAAAAGGATATTTCTTTTTTGATATCTTTTCAATGGCTTGCTCTACTTGCTCAGCCTTGATCGTGGAATTTTGACCGATATAGGATTTCCAGGTCTCTGCTTTCACCCCCATTTCTCTCATTAGAATATCGGCATGTTTTTCACCGATCTCCTGGGTTGTGAACCAGGATAGATACAGGATGAGGCCATCTGGACCCAACTCGGCAACTGTATCGAACATACTTTCCAGGTGATCCTGGTTGGTATCGGAAACAGTCGCAGAGATCAAGAAGTAGGGATCAGGTTTTTTCCCGCGCTCTTCAAGCAGCAATTTGATGCCCCTGGAGGTTCTTTTAAACGTACCCGGAACACCTCGGGCTTGATCATGAATTTCCTCAGGACCATCCAGCGAGCAGGTCAGCATATCCCATTTCTGTTCCACAATCTGTTTGGCACTGCGCTCCAGTGCTGCTCCGTTGGTGATAACGTACACATAACAGCCCTTTTCCTTGATGTAGGCTGTCAGTTTGAACAGGTCCTTATAGAGCAGGGCTTCGCCACCAGTTATATAGAAGATGGGCTTATAATGAGCGGTCTCGTCCACTATTTTCTTATAATCCTCAAAAGTCAATTCTGAAAGCAGGTGATCACCGGCCCCCTCATTCATATAGCCTTTATCACCAAACTGACCACAGATGGCACAACGTTGATTGCAACGATTGGTTATTCGCAGACTGATTTGATAAGGGGGACGACTGGCAATGCCCTTCTCCGCCTTTAAATCTTTATTTACGTGGAGATGCTTGCGCCAGGCAGCACGGGTAACAACGGGTAAATATTTCAGTCTGGGGGCAAGTGCTTTTGCAAACATACCAACAGGTAAACGACTTAACATAAAGTAATTCCTCGGCTATATCAATTTCAACTCTCTAATGGTGCTTCCTATATTAGGACTGATCTCAAAAAATCAGAGTGTGAGTTTCATTTTTTTTCTTGATTAAAGATAAGTTCTCTAATTGACGATATGCAATGTCTGCCAAGATTTCTTTCTAATTCTTCCTGAATAATACTAGATTATAGACCGGCTCAAAAAGAAACCGACTAGAGTTGATCATATCCATGTACTTGAGATTTAGACCATGACATATAACTCCTTTTCCCTCTCTGGCAGCATTGTTGATGTAATAAATCAACGCATTTTTCCCGGAACCATCCATATTGAGAACGGCAGAATCAAGTCTGTTGTTGAAGAATCCGTTTCGGAAACGCAGTGCATCCTTCCGGGACTCATTGATGCACATATTCATATTGAAAGTTCCATGCTGGTTCCCACAGAATTCGCCCGAGCCGCCGTAATTCACGGTACGGTTGCCACGGTTTCTGACCCCCACGAAATAGCCAATGTTTTAGGTATTCGTGGTGTAGAATTTATGCTGGAAAACGCCGGTCAAACACCCTTCAAGTTCCATTTCAGCGCGCCTTCCTGCGTACCCGCGACTCCCTTTGAGACGGCTGGCGCTGAACTTTCTGCACCTGAAATCGAAACCTTACTGCAGCGTGATGATATTGTAAGTCTCTCGGAGATGATGAATGTACCTGGTGTTTTGAATGATGCAGAAGATGTAAAAGCAAAATTGAAGCTTGCTCAAGCAGCAGGAAAAGTCGTTGATGGACACGCACCGGGACTACGGGGTGAGGCAGTTAAGAAGTATGTCGAAGCGGGTATTACCACAGATCATGAATGCTTTAGCCTGGAGGAGGCTCTGGAAAAACTATCTCTGGGTATGCGCGTGCAAATCCGCGAGGGATCTGCTGCCCGCAATCTGGATGATTTGATGCCCCTCCTCAATGAGCATTTTAAAGAGTGTATGCTGTGCAGCGATGACAAACATCCCGACGATCTGGCAGAAGGTCATATCAACCTGATGGTTAAAAGAGCCCTCGCGACAGGCGTTGATCCACTCAAGGTTTTATGGAGTGCGTCGGTTACCCCCATAAAAACCTATGGACTTGATGTAGGGTTATTGCAAACAAATGACCCTGCGGATCTGATGATAGTAGATAACCTGACAGACTTCAATGTCCTGAAAACATATATCGGTGCGAATCTGGTAGCTGAACAAGGTGCCACCAAGCTTGTATCTCCGCCTGTTCTTGCTGTGAATCGCTTTGAAGCGGAACTGCAAAGTGCTGAGGCTTTTAAAATCAAAACAAGCCTACCTGAAGTACCGGTGATTGATGTTATTGATGGCCAGCTCGTAACAAAAAAATACCTGTGGAGTCCGGATCTTGATTCAGATGGATTTATCAAAACGAATATGGATCAGGATATTTTGAAAATTGCTGTTTTAAATCGCTATGCGCTTTCTAAACCAGCTGTGGCTCTCATTCGTAACTTTGGTTTAAAGGAAGGGGCTATTGCTTCATCAGTTGCTCACGATTCACACAATCTTGTCGCCGTAGGCACCTCAGATGAAAATCTAGCTAGAGCCATTAACCTCATCATCGAGAACAAAGGAGGCATTTCGGCCGTCACCAGTAGAGGTGATCATGTTTTACCACTACCCGTGGCTGGGATTATGAGCAATGACGATGCCTTTAAGGTTGGTAAAAGATATGGCGAGATGGACGATCTTGCGAAAGAGATCGGCTCACAGTTAAGTGCACCCTACATGACCTTGTCCTTTATGGCTCTCCTGGTTATTCCTGACATCAAGCTCAGCGACAAAGGACTCTTTGATGGTAAATCATTTGAGTTTATGGATGCATTCGAATGAGCAAATCCACGAGTGTGTTGGGCACACGACTTAAACGAGTTGATGCTAAAGGTAAGATAAGGGGTGAAATAAAATTTCTGTCCGATATTCAGGAAGCAGATATGCGCCATGCTGCTCCGGTATTCTCCCAAGTAGCATATGGAAAGCTCCTGGGAATTGATACTCGGGCGGTTGAAAATGATCCTGATTATATCGCATTTTTCTCAGCCAGGGATATCCCAGGCGAAAATCAAGTCGGTGTTATTCTGGAAGACCAACCGCTTATGGCCGATGATGTGGTTAGATATGTTGGCGATAGTGTGGGTATTCTCATTGCCAAAACAGCGGAGTCAGCTCAGCGTCTTTCTCGATTAGTTCTCGTAAATATCGAGCCTGTCCCTCCCCTGTTCTCCATCAATGAAAGTCGTGATGCCACAGATAATTTCCTACACGAGACCAATCTGGCCTGTCAACATCAGGTGAAACGTGGAGATCTGGATAAAGCTTTCGCAGAAGCAGACCACATCATAGAGGCTCAATTTGAAACACCTTTTCAGGAGCACTACTATCTAGAGCCGCAAGCTTGCATTGCTCAAGTCACCCCTGAGGGTGGCATTGAAATTCTGGGATCAATTCAGTGTCCCTTCTATGTTCAAAAAGCTGTTTCGAAAGCGTTGGCAATCCCCTTCTCAAAAATTCGGGTAGAGCAATCACCCACTGGTGGAGCATTCGGGGGCAAGGAGGATATTCCCTCAGAAACCTGCACTCGAGCGGCGCTCGCAGCTCTGATTCTCAAACGACCCATTAAAATGGTATATGATAGAGCCACTGATATTCAACTTACCAGCAAGCGTCACCCCTTTCAAATGCATTACAAGGTGGGTGTGTCAAAATCCGGAAAGTTACTGGCAGCTGAAATCAAGCTTGAAGAAAATGCTGGGGCTTATGCCACTTTATCCTCTGTGGTCTCTTACCGTTCGGCCATGCAGGCTTTGGGACCTTATGTGATTGACAATATCTCAGTAGAATCAAAATCCTATTATACCAATTTACCCCCGACTGGTGCTTTTCGTGGCTTTGGCTCACCTCAAGCAGCCTTTGGTCATGAACGGATGATGGACGTTATTGCTACACAGCTGAATATGGATCCTATTGAATTTCGTCTACAAAATATTGTGAGGGTAGACACTCAAACCCTCACAGGTCACCATTTAATAAGCAGTGTCGGGGCCGAAGAGACACTAAAAACTGCGGCTGATGCATGTGATTGGACAAATCGTGAATCAATCAATAATGCTCGCTGGAAAACTGGTTATGGGGTCTCACTGATTCACTATGGTAATTGTCTCGGAGCTGCCGGCTGGTTTATGGATGGTAGTGGTGTCAAGATCAAGCTTCATCGGGATGGTTCCATTTCAGTCGCTTTTGGTCTCATCGAAATGGGACAGGGCGCACTCACCGTCGTCCAGCAAATGACAGCTGAAGCCTTGGGAGTGGAGCCCTCGAGAATTACCGTTTTGCCAACCGATACAGACCAGGTACCAGATAGTGGACCCGCGGTTGCCAGTAGAAACGTTGTGATGACAGGAAACGCAATTCGTGATGCAGCGAGCAAATTACTACCCATCCTGAATGAAGCCGCCGCCGAACTCATGCAGTGCGATCTGAAAGAAATAACTATTGAGCAGGGTGAGGTAAGCAATATTCGGAATAATGAAACACTGAGTTTTGCGGAGCTCAGCAACTATCTCTATTTGTCCAACCGACCTATGGATGTGTTGGGATGGTGGCATGTTCCAGAACTTGATTATGATGCAGCAAGCGGAGTTGGTGAAGCCTACTTCACGTATTCCTATGCTACTCATATTGCCCGAGTCAAAGTTGACACCCTCACAGGTCAAGTAAAGGTGGATAAACTTTGGGCTTCACATGATGTGGGAAGAGCAATTAACCCTGCGGGCCTGGAAGCTCAAATTGAAGGGGGTACTGCCCAGGGGATAGGTTGGGCACTAACAGAGGATTTTAAAGTTGATGAAGGAAAAGTCTTAACCGATAATCTCACAACCTATCTTTTACCAACAGCCCTGGATGTGGGTGAAATCGAATCAATTCTGGTGGAAGATCCTGAACCTGAGGGTCCCTGGGGTGCTAAAGGTATCGGAGAGCCCGCCATCATTCCAACAGCTGCAGCTATAGCCAATGCAGTTAGTAACGCTATGGGGAAATCAGTTACTCATATTCCCATAAGGCCTGAACACATTTTAGATATGGTAGGTGAATGAGATGGAACAGCTCTTATTACACAATTTACGTATTATTGATCCCTTTGGTGAACGAGAATTTCTGGAGCACGCCTCAATTCTCATTGAAGATGAAGTCATCAAATTTGTCGGTCGTGGTTTTGCCCATGTCAACTTCGAAGGGCAAATTCTAGATATGAAAGGCAAAACCGTTTTGCCTGGAATTATCAATGCTCACACCCACCTATACTCAACGCTGGCCATGGGAATGCATCCACCCCAGAAATCACCAAGTAATTTTGTTGAGCACCTCGAAGAGGTCTGGTGGAAATTGGACCGTGGACTGGACAAGGCATCCACACGGGCTTCCTTTGAAGCAGGACTCATGGATTGCATTCAAAATGGTACCACAACTATCATTGATCATCATGCAAGTCCACTTTTCGTTGATGGGTCTTTGGATCTTCTGGCAAGTGTAGCAGAAACATTTGGTGTAAATATTAGTCTTTGTTTTGAATGCTCGGACAGAAACGGTACAGCAAACTTTAAAGATGAGTTAATGGAAAACATTCGTGCCATAAAGAAATATGCCTCGAATCCTTACATCTCCCCACGCCTGGGACTGCATGCTTCATTTACACTTTCAGATGAATCTTTGGAGAGTGTGAGCAAAGCTCTGCAGGACTGCTCGGATTGTGGTATTCATATTCATGTTGCTGAGGACCTTGCTGACGAAAAGGATGCCCAGGCGAAAGGGTATCGTTCAGTGATTCAGCGCTTGGATGATTTTAACCTGCTCTCTAATCAGTCTCTGATTATTCATGGTATCTTTATGACCCGCGAAGATCGCCACATGCTGTTAAAACATGGCTGTAAACTCGTTCATAATCCGACTTCAAATGCCAATAATCAGGTTGGCGTACTGGAGACAGAGATTATCGAATCCATGGGACCTGGATTAGGGACTGATGGTATGCAGAACAACATGCTTAAGGAAGCCAAAGAAGGTACACTCGTCCGAGCCGCCACAGAGAGTCTACCAGTTGACTATCTGGAGCTCCTCTTTCAGAATAATCCAGATATTGCCGTAAAAATATTCGGAAAATTAATAGGGCACATTGAAGAAGAAGCCCAGGCCGATCTGGTATTTTATGACTATGATCCTCGAACAGAGTTGAATGCTGACAATTATAGCTCTCACCTACTCTTTGGCTTTGGGAAACCCTCAGATGTCATGACTCGGGGAACATTTCGTCTACGTAACAAGCAAATGGTAGGTATGGATGAGTCCCGGATTCGTGAGAATGCCCGCAAACAGAGCAAGCGCCTCTGGTCAGCTATGAAGGCCCTATAGGTGTATAATGAACATAATAACAAGAAAGAAAAAATATGACTATTGATTTCCAACAGATACTAAACCAGGCAGAAAAATATCGCCCTGAGATTTCCAGGTTTTTGCGAGATATGATTGCCATCCCCAGCGAAAGTACCCAGGAAGAACTTGCCATTCAGCGCATCAAGGAAGAGATGGAAAAAGTTGGTTTTGACAAAATAGAGATTGATGAGATGGGCAATATTTATGGCACTATTGGTCATGGTTCGCATGTCATCGCCATGGATGCACACATAGATACAGTGGGTGTCGGCAATCTTGAAAACTGGAAAGTGGATCCCTATGAGGGTTATGAAGATGATGAAATCATAATGGGTCGCGGAGCCTCAGATCAGGAAGGCGGTATGGCCAGTATGGTTTACGCCGGTAAAATCATCAAAGATCTTGGTCTGGAAGCTGACTACACGCTTGTGATAACCGGTACAGTCCAGGAAGAAGATTGTGATGGGTTGTGTTGGCAGTACATCATGGATAATAAGAAGATTCAACCTGAATTTGTGGTGAGTACTGAGCCAACTTCATGCAGAATTTATCGTGGTCAACGCGGACGCATGGAAATCAAGGTCACTACCTCAGGAATCAGTGCACATGGCTCAGCACCAGAACGAGGTGACAATGCTATTTATAAAATGGCACCTATCCTTCTGGAGCTTCAAGAATTAAATACCCGCCTGGCAGACCATGACTTTCTCGGGAAAGGTACCTTGACAGTATCTGAAGTGTTTTTTACCTCACCCTCACGTTGCGCCGTCGCTGATGGTTGTTCTATTTCAGTAGATCGTCGTCTAACCGTGGGAGAGACTGCTGACTCAGCAATGGATGAGATCAAGAATCTTCCCTCGGTGAAGGCTGGAAAAGCAATGGTGGAGATGTACGATTACGAGCGACCAAGTTATACAGGTTTCAGCTACCGAACTGAAGCCTATTTCCCAACCTGGTTGATTGAAAAAGATCATGTTGCGACCACATCATTGGCGGATGCCTACAAAGGGCTATTCAATGAAGAGCCTGTGGTTGATAAATGGACTTTTTCTACCAATGGTGTTGCTATTATGGGAAAATATGGTGTGCCCTGTATTGGATTCGGTCCTGGAGCTGAAGAGGAAGCGCATGCTCCCAACGAAAAAACCTGGAAAGATCACCTGGTAAAGGCTGCAGCGATGTATGCAGCAATACCACTAACATATTTGAAAAGACTTGAGGCAAAATAATGCTGGGAACAACACTCAAAGGATTGTCTGCACCCTTCGAGAGCCTTCAGGGAGACAATCCGTGTGCGTCTTACTGAGCACTTCGACTTGGCTCAGCACAGGCCTGTCGAAGTATAGCACACACTTATGAGGAGCATCATGAAAGAATATTTAAATAAAATTAAATCACTAGATTTAAGTAACTACGGTCACGATTTTCTGCTCACCTGGGATAAAACACAGGCTGAGCTGGAAGCAACCTTGCTCATGGCAGAACTCTTGAAGGAGAGACATCGTCAGGGCAAACCAAATCTGGTTTTTGATTCCGGTTTAGCAGTTTCAATCTTCAGGGACAACTCAACACGGACACGCTTCAGCTTTGCCTCGGCAGCCAATGCTCTGGGTCTGGCAGTATCTGACATGGATGAGGAGAAATCTCAGGTTTCCCATGGAGAAACGGTCCGTGAAACAGCCAATATGATTTCATTTATGACCCGAGTCATCGGCATTCGAGACGATATGTATCTGGGTGAAGGTCATAGTTATATGAAAGAAGTTTCCAGTGCGGTTCAGGCTGGATTTGATGAAGACGTTTTACACAACAGACCCGGTTTAATAAATCTACAGTGTGATATTGACCATCCCACGCAGAGCATGTCAGATCTGGCGATGTTGCGAAACTATTTTGGATCCCTGGACAACTTGAAGGGAAAGAAGATAGCCATGTCCTGGGCCTACTCACCCAGTTATGGCAAACCCTTATCTGTCCCTCAGGGTATCATTGGTCTCCTCACTCGCTATGGAATGGATGTTACTTTGGCGCACCCGGAAGGTTATAACCTCATTCCAGAAGTAGTTAAATTAGCAGATAAACAAGCACACGTCTCAGGTGGATCTTTTCAGACCACCAATAACATGGATGAGGCATTTTCCGGTGCCGATATCGTTTACCCAAAATCCTGGGCGCCATTCCACGTCATGGAAAAAAGAACTACCCTGTTAAAAGAAGGTGATCAGGTCGGGTTAAAAGATCTCGAACAGAGCTGTCTGGCTAACAACGCAAAATTCACTGACTGGGAATGTACTGAAGACAAAATGAAACTCACAAAAGGCGGTAAAGCCTTATACATGCATTGTCTGCCAGCAGATATCACGGGAGTGAGCTGCGAACAGGGAGAGGTGAGTGCTTCAGTTTTCGACAAGTACCGCAGAGATACTTATCTGGAAGCCAGTTATAAACCATTTATCATCGCTGCTATGATGTTTTTTACAAGTCAAAAAGATCCGCTTGCGGCTCTAGACAAACTAGCCTAGCAAAGGACAAACCAATCCGCGTAGAAAGCGGCTTTAGAAAGAATGAAAAATATGAACACTGAGCAAATTCTTAAAAACACGATTCAACGCTGCAGAGAAAATAATATCATATTACCAACCTATAAGCAGATGGCTGACCCAGATTTGATTCCTGAGGGCATCAAGTCAGAACTGTCAAATATTGGTTTGTGGGACCTGAATCCTCGGAATCTTTTCCGTTTAACCTGGCAAAATGAACCAGTGAGCAAGGGTGGCGGTTTTGGTGATGTCAATTATATCGAACTCCCTCCAGAATTAACCGGCGTCAAAGCTCGGATCATCGTTCTTATTGGTAAGTTTTTTCCCACAGGAGCCCATAAGGTTGGAGCCACCTTTGGACCTCTCGTAGAAAAATTGATCTCAGGTCAATTTGATCCAACACGCCAGAAAGCGCTTTGGCCATCAACGGGAAATTATTGTCGAGGTGGCGCCTACGATGGCTATTTGTTGGGCTGTCCATCAATTGCTGTGCTCCCCGAAGAAATGTCGAGAGAACGCTATGATTGGCTTGAAAAAGTTGGTGCTGAAATCATCCGAACCGAGGGTGGAGAAGCCAACGTAAAAGAAATCTATGATAAGGTGAAGCAATTGGAGGCTGAACGAGGGGATGAGATTGTCACCTTGAACCAGTTTGATGAAATTGGCAATGCCTTGTGGCATTATGCAGTCACTGGTAGAGCCATGGAAAAAGTTTTTAACCAGATCACCGCAGGACAGCAAAGATTTAGCGGTTTATTCCTGACTCAAGGATCAGCTGGAACCCTGGGATCAGCTGATTATCTACGCCAGAAGTTTCCTCGTCTGCATGTGGCAGCCGGTGAGGCATTGCAAGTACCCACATTACTTCAAAATGGATATGGCGCCCACCGAATAGAAGGTATTGGTGACAAACATGTCCCCTGGATTCATAACATGAAGAATATGGATATGGTCGTTGGAGTTGATGACAATATTCCCATGAACTTGATCCGTCTTTTTAACGAGCCAGTCGGACATGACCTACTGAAAGCACAGGGTATCGATCCTGATCTCATTGAAAAATTGGAGTATCTGGGCATTTCGAGTATCGCCAATATTGCCGGTGCTATCAAGATGGTCAAATACTACGAATACAATGAGCATGATGTGGTCTTCACCGTCGCTACAGATTCAATGGAAATGTATCAATCTAGACTTGCAGAGCTCAATCAAGAGCATGGCAGTTATAGTGAAATCCGAGCCCACATTGATTATGAGCGCTATTTGCAGGGAATAGATGATGAAGGCGTGCTTGAGCTCAACTACCGAGACAAAAAACGCATGCACAATCTGAAATATTTTACCTGGGTTGAGCAGCAGGGCAAAACCGTTGAAGAACTGGATGCACAATGGTATGATGATTCTTACTGGACATCCAAATTTCATCTGGCTGATGAATGGGATGAGAAAATTGAAGCTTTTAATGATAAGACTGGCCTCCTGAAAAAATATGTCTAGTCCCGTGACAAGCAGAAGGAGGATACATTGATTCCACAAGCGATTACTGGTCTGCAGTGTTACCAGTGTAAGTGGATGGTACCCGCTGAGCCCTTTTCATATACTTGTCCAAAGTGCGGAAAGAATCTGGATTTTATCTATGATTATGGCAAAATCGCAGCGTCTTGTAGTCCCCTTTCGCTGAATAATGATCATGATGCGTCTATGTGGCGTTATCTCCCACTACTTCCTGTAAGGGAAGCTCCCGAGAATAGATCATTGCGAGTTGGCGGCACTCCATTGGTGGATTTTCCACGCATTGCAAAGAAGACCGGGATTGCACGACTGCAAATTAAAGATGATACACGCAACCCGTCTGGCTCTCTGAAGGATCGGGCCAGCGAGTTGGCTATTCAACATGCTCGAGAACTGGGTCAGGATAAAATTATTGCCGCCTCTACTGGCAATGCAGGCTCTTCACTAGCTGCACTGACTGCATATCACAACATGAAGAGCATAATTCTGGCTCCTGCTACTGCCCCACCTGCAAAATTGACACAAATCCTTCAGCATGGTGCTCAATTGGTTCCTGTAAATGCAAATTATGATGCTGCGTTTGATCTGGCATTTGAATGGGCTCAGAAACATAAGAGTTATTGTCGCAATACTGGTATAAACCCAATTCTGGCTGAAGGTAAAAAGACAGTAGCCTTAGAAATAGCTGAGGAAAACGACTGGAAGGTTCCTGATCATATCTTTATTCCTGTAGGAGATGGCTGCATCATCTCAGGAGTGTATAAAGGTTTCTTTGATCTAGTATCACTTAAATGGATAGAATCTATGCCAGCCTTACACGCCGTTCAGGCCGAGGGATCAGCTGCCATTGTGGACAGTCTTTCAGATGAAGGTGAGATCCAGACAGTATCAGCGAATACGATTGCAGACAGCATCAGTGTTGACCAACCCCGTGATGGTGGTAAAGCGAGACGAGCTATCCTTGAAAGCGGTGGTCGGGGTTTCCGGGTAAGTGATGCTGACATTCTAGAGGCACAAAAGCTGCTTTCTGAAACAACAGGCATATTTGCTGAACCTGCTGCTGCAGCTGCCTATGCCGGATTTATGCAAGCCTTTAAAACAGGGGTTTTTAAGCCGGATGATCACGTTGTTGTTCTCATCACCGGATCAGGACTAAAGGATACTGCAAACGCTCAAAAACTTCTTAGACCCATTGAATCAGTATCTGCAACCCTTGCGGACGTTGAAATCTTTCTGGATAATCCTCAGGATTAAGCATGTTG
Source organism: Fidelibacterota bacterium (assembly GCA_018650445.1). Classification (GTDB taxonomy): domain Bacteria; phylum Fidelibacterota; class UBA8477; order UBA8477; family JABMPR01; genus JABMPR01. Next base: position 30,656 of record JABIFX010000112.1, on the reverse strand, counting down.
CATCATCCCCGACCTCATACCTTTCAACTCGAAGTCACCATCAATGGTGAACTCGTTAAGCGAGAAATTCCAACTCATCTAAGACTTTTGGATTTTCTGAGAGAGGATCTGGGTCTCACGGGGAGTAAAGAAGTTTGCGGGGAAGGCGAGTGTGGTGCGTGTACAGTCATTCTAAACGGGCAGACTGTCAATTCTTGCCTCATTTTGGCTGTGGAAGTCCACGGGGCTTTTATCATAACTATTGAAGGCTTAGCTGATACCCAGGAACTATCAGCAATGCAAAAATCTTTTGAAGACCACCATGCCGTTCAATGTGGGTTTTGTATTCCAGGTATGGTTCTCACCGGTGAAAAACTATTGGAACGTAATCCGCACCCCAGCCGAGATGAAATTAAGTATGAATTATCCGGCAATATCTGTCGCTGCACGGGTTATCACAAAATTGTGGACGCCATTGAAAATGCTGGGGTTGATGAATGAAATTTCATCAACCCACCTCCATTCGTGAGTTTCTTGAATTGAGTTCAACCCTTTCCAGTCACTCCTCCAGCCTATTGGCCGGTGGTACCGATTTGATGCCCCGTTATGAAAGGGGACAAGCATTACCTGATCACTTGATCGATCTAAAAAAGCTATCTGATCTTTACCATATTAACATCAAAGACGAGTCTGTGCAGATTGGTGCACTGACCAGTATCCAGGCTATTCAGGAGAATCAATTAATCCAGGCTGAATTTAACGCTCTATATATGGCCGCCCATGATTTTGCTGGAGCTCAAATCCGTCACCGAGGAACTATTGGTGGTAACATCGCCAATGCTTCTCCTGCAGGAGATTTATTGCCTGCGCTTTATGCCTTTGATGCCATACTCACACTGATTGGGCCAGATGGTGAGAGACAACTGACTGTTCAAGAATTTATTCTGAGTCCTGGAAAAACGAGCTTAAAGCAAAGTGAAATCCTGGTGTCCATCACCTTAAAACGAAGTGGGTATAAATCAATCTTTCAAAAAGTAGGTCTCCGTCAATCCATGGCCATTTCAGTGGTAAATCTTGCATTTGTTTATTCTAAAAAAGGTCAGGACTATCAGTATCTGAAAATAGCTTGTGGAGCGGTAGCACCCACCGTTGTCAATCTGGATAAATTGACCAGTACGATTATTGATAAATCCAGTAAACCAGACGACTGGCCCCTTTTGATAGAGGCTGATATTTTGCCTATAGATGATATTAGAGCAACAGCAAAATATCGAAAACAGGTCGTAATCAATTTGGTCCAAGCTTTTTTGAAAGGACAATTCAATGGGTAAGGAGTCAAACCTGAAAAAATGGTCTGAGATCAGAAAAAAGGGGAAGTGGAATTACATAATCAACCATGGAATTTTGAGATTCGGTCTGTCAACGTGGGTGATGATACTCATATACTTTTGGTTATTCCAACCCTCAGAACTTCGTCTGACCTTCACCTTGGTATCACTCATCACTTTCCCGTTAGCAGGACTGGCCTGGGGAAGATGGATGTGGTTTTATCTGGAAAAACTTTACTCAAGATTGCCCGTATCCAACGAGGCTCAGAAATAAACGATGAACGATAGACTCTATCCTGTTTCCATTCAACATCTTATCATGTGGATGTTATCAGAGCTCAAAAGCGATCAGCTGTTTGGGATTCAAAAAGACTTATTCTTCACACCTGATGAAAGCGACCCTTTTCGCATGCAGCGTTATGGGCAGATGCTGGAAACCCCCATTGGTGTCGCCGCCGGTCCACATACTCAGCTCTCTCAGAACATCATAGCTGCCTGGTTGTGCGGTGCCCGTTACATGGAGCTTAAGACAGTTCAGACGCTTGATGAGCTGGAGGTTAGCAAACCCTGTATTGACATGCAGGATGAAGGCTATAACTGTGAGTGGTCCCAGGAGCTCAAGCTAAAGCAATCCCTTGATGAATATCTCAATGCCTGGATCGCAATTCATGTCCTGAAAGATCATCTCGGCTGGAATTCTGATCAGGGACCTGGTGTGATTTTTAACATGAGTGTAGGGTACGACCTGGATGGGATTATGAAACCCAATGTCCAACATTTCATGGACCGCATGGAGAACAGTCAAGATTTACTGAATGAAAAATTAAATTTCATCGAATCAATCTACCCCAATATCAAAAACCTGAATATTCCTGCGCGGATGACGGATAATATCACCCTTTCCACAATGCACGGATGTCCTCCTGATGAGATTGAGCGTATCGCCACCTACCTCATCAAAGAACGAAAATATCATACTGCTGTAAAATTGAACCCCACTTTGCTGGGTCCAGAACAACTTCGACAGATATTAAATCACGATCTGGGCTATGAAGCTTCCGTTGTACCAGACGAGGCTTTTGACCACGATTTAAAATATCCAGATGCCCTGAATCTCATTACCAATCTTCAAGCTCACGCTGCAGATACAGGTGTGGAATTTGGTCTGAAATTGACCAATACTCTGGAAGTGCAAAATCACCGACCCATTTTTCCTGAAAATGAAACCATGATGTACCTCAGCGGTCGTGCGCTTCACCCCATCAGTATTAATCTCGCAGCAAAACTGCAAAATGACTTCAATGGGAAACTAGATATTTCCTTTTCTGCCGGCGCAGATGCTTTCAACGTGGCTGATATTCTGGCATGTAATCTTCGTCCTGTAACAACCTGTACAGATGTTTTGAAGCCAGGTGGTTATACACGACTTGGTCAATACCTGGGCAATTTAAAACAAGCCATGCAGACAGCTGAAGCCAAGAGCCTGGATCAATTTATTATGGGAACTGATGATGTTTATCGGGAAATCGATAAGGCTGGCTTAAATACGCTGACGCTCTATGCTGAACGAGTCATTCATAATCCACACTATCACAAACATAGTCATCATTTTGATTCAATAAAAACCAATCGCAAGCTAGGAGCTTTTGACTGTATTTCAGCTCCATGTGTGGATGCCTGCGCTACGGATCAAAACATTCCTGAATATCTTTATCATACTTCGCAAGGCGATTTTGGAAAAGCCTTTGAAGCTATTCAAGAGACCAATCCCCTACCTGGTGTAACAGGTCATGTCTGTGACCATTTGTGTCAATTAAAATGCACTCGAAATAATTATGACTCGCCCCTGTTAATCCGTGAGATCAAACGATTTGTAACTGAGCAGGAAATCGCAAAGGTAGAGGGTTCTGAAATAGCTTCGAGAGATCAGAAGGTTGCCGTGATTGGAGCTGGTCCAGCAGGATTATCCTGTGCCTATTTTTTGGCTAAACAGGGAATCAATGTTGATGTATATGAGAGCAAATCATTTGTTGGAGGCATGGTCTCGGGTGCTATTCCCGAATTCAGATTAAGTGACGATACTATCAATCTTGATATCGATATCCTTAAAAATCTCGGTGTCCGCTTCCATTTTGAGAACGCGGTAGGTCCTGAACTCTATCAGCAAATCCAGGCGTCAAGTGATGACATTTTTATTGGCGTTGGTGCACAACGGGCGTTGAAACTTGGTGTCAGGGGTGAGACCCTCGACGGTGTCCTGGATCCCCTTGTTTTTCTCGCTGAAGTGAGATTGGGAGATCGTCCTGACCTGGGTCAGAACATTGCTATCATAGGGGGTGGTAACACGGCCATGGATGCAGCCCGCACGTCGCTTCGATTGGCTGGTGAGTCTGCTACGGTAAGCATTATTTATCGGAGAACCATGTCAGAGATGCCAGCTGATATTGATGAAATCGAAGCTGCGCTGGCAGAAGGCATCACCTTCCATGAGCTCGTCGCACCATTAAGTTTTGAAGGAGTTAGTAAAGTAAAAGAGATTCATTGCCAGAAAATGGAACTGGGTGAGCCTGATGCCAGCGGTCGCCGCCGACCGGTACCCCTGGCAGGTGAATTTCTGAATTTCCCCGTTGATACCGTGATTCCGGCTATTGGACAGGCCATTAACGTGGATTTTATTAGCGAGGATGATCTTCAGGTAAATTATGAAACCTGTAAAACGAACCTCCCCCATGTTTATGCCGGCGGTGATGCCGTGCGGGGTGCCTCCAGCGTCATCAATGCTATTGGAGATGGACAGATCGCAGCCCGACACATACTCCACAGTATCGAAGCATCTCCAACTCGACATAAAAATGCCCCTCGTCTCATTTCCATAGATGATTTAAAGAATAAAGCGGCCGTCAGAGAGTATGGTATTAGCCCACCCCTGGCAGCCCCCGACACATCCAAAGAGTTTCCTGAAATTCATCGTACCCTCACTCCGGATGAAGCCATCATGGAAGCCAGCCGCTGCTTATTATGTGATGACTATTGCAGTGTTTGCGTGGGAGTCTGTCCCAATCTAGCTAATCTCACCTATACGGTGAATCCAGCGAACTATGATATCCATGAACTAAGTATAGCAGCTGATAAGCAAATCGCTGAGGTCATCGGGCAGCTTGAGCTCAAGCAGGAACCACAGGTCTTGAACATTGGTGATTTCTGCAATGAATGTGGAAACTGCACGACCTTTTGCCCCACTGCAGGAGATCCCTATCTTGATAAACCGCGATTGCATCTTACAGATCAAAGCTATCGGGATTCAAATCTGGGTTATCTGATTTCAAATAATTCAATCCGGACAAAAAAGGATAATTACGAGGCCTCCATTATCCATCAAAACGGAGACTATCTTTTTTCATCTCCTCAAGCTCAAGCCAGTTTTGATGGCGAGTCAAAGAAGCTTAATTTCTTCAAATTGGAATCAGAACCTGGAAAATTTAGTACCCTTGAACCGCTTGAAATGATTGTACTTTATGAAAATCTTAAAGATCACCCCATGTTAAAGAATCGATAAAATCATGACTTCGTTGCTTATTTCAAACCCTCTCGCAGTTGCCACCATGAATGATTCAAGAGATGAATTTTCCGGTGGTCATATTTTAATTGAAGATGGTGTCATCAAATCCATTGGCTCAGAAGCACTGGATATTCAGGCTGATAAGGTAATTGATGCTACAGGCATGGTGATAACTCCAGGATTTATTAACACCCACCACCATCTCTATCAAACCCTAACCCGAAACATTCCATTAATGCAGGATCAGCCGCTATTCTCGTGGCTGACCAATCACTACGAGGTCTGGCGGGAGCTAACTACTGAAGCTGTTGAAGTCAGTACCCAAACGGGTTTGTTAGAGCTCATGAAAAGCGGTGTAACTACCAGCTCTGATCATTTATATCTGTTTCCTTCCAAGGCCAGTCCTGAACTGATCGACACTGAAATTGAGGCTGCCAAGGCGCTTGGTGTTCGTTTTCAACCTACACGGGGCTCCATGTCCCTGGGTAAATCCAGGGGTGGTTTGCCGCCTGATGATGTGGTCCAAACCGAAGATGTGATTCAAAAAGATACAGAACGCTTGCTGGCAAAATATCATGAAGACTCAGACGGTGCCATGACGCGAATATCTCTAGCGCCATGCTCTCCTTTTTCAGTGACAACAGAATTGATGAAGCAAACAGCAGCATTCGCAAGGACCAACGGTCTTCAAATTCATACTCATCTAGCTGAAACACTGGATGAAGAGGCTTTTTGCCTGAAAAGTTTTGGCTTACGACCTGTAGGTCTCATGCAGGAGTTGAATTGGGTATCATCAAACGCCTGGTATGCGCATTCCGTGCATTTGAATGATGATGAGATCAAGGTTATGGGTGAAAATCAGGTTGGGATTTCACATTGCCCATCCTCCAACATGCGCCTGGGATCTGGGATTGCCCGAATCCGTGAACTCCTCGATGTAAATGTCAACGTGAGTCTGGGTGTTGACGGAAGTGCCTCCAATGATTCAGGGGATATGCTGCTGGAAATGCGTAATGCCATGCTCATCTCCCGACTAAGGGAGCAAGATTACTGGCTAACCGCCAGGGATGTCTTACGCATGGCAACCAGAGGCGGGGCAGCCGCCCTGGGTCGCGATGATATCGGACAGCTCAGTGTGGGCAAGCAAGCTGATCTGGCTCTGTTTGAGATGAGTGATTTGGCTCAGGCTGGTAGTCTATCCGATCCCATTGCCTCGCTTATCTTTACTACCCGCCAGCGTGGAGTAGATTGTCTAATTGTTCAGGGTAAAATCATCATGGGAACTGGTGTTTCAAAAGTGAATGAAACAGATCTAGTCTCTAGACACAATCGGATCGCCGCTGAAATGCTTCAACTGGCAACCCAGCGAACTAAAATCGAATTCTCAAACCATCAATAAATAGGTCAATTATGTGGTCTTCAATTGAACAAATCATCAAACCTGACACCCTGAGTGAAGCCTCCGTGCTGCTCAATGAATCGGGCTCAGTAATTTTTGCAGGGGGAAGCTATCTCGTTTCACAAAAAGACGATGAGGTACACACTCTCATAGATATTAATCATTTAATAGATGATAAGATTGGAACCTCTGGTGGTGATCTGCAAATCGACGCCGGTTGCACCTTGCAACAGATTCTTAGTTTTTGTAAGGAAGATCTCAGCCAGGTGATTCTGGCTTCCTGTCCCTCTAAAAATATCCGTAACCAGCGGACCATCGGTGGTGAAATTGCCAGATCGAGACTTGATTCTGATCTGCTGGTCTTTTTATTTGCTGCAGGGACAAAATTAATCCTGAGTCATTCTGAGACTCCAATCGAATTACTCGCCTGGGATGGCAAGGGCATCATCATCAAAATTATCCTCCCAAATCATAATGTGAAGCTGGAGCGTGTCGCCCTGCTCGATTCAGCACCAGCTTATATCATTGTTGGGTACAATGATATGCCGGACGTTATTTCAGTCTGTGTTGGAGGTAAAATTGCCAACATCATTTTCTATCAATCCAAACCTGAGCCTCAGGAAGACGAAGTACGCAAATTCCTGGATGAGGTGGAGGTGGCTTTTAGTGACGATCATCTGGGAAGCTCAGCTTATAAGCGTCATGTGGTTGGTACGCTCTTGCAAGAAATGGCAGGTGCAAGATGAACGTACAATTTGAATTAAATGGTCGTCTTGTTCAGACCGAGCATGAGCCTGGAACCACACTCATGGAATTATTACGCTCCCGAGAACTCTATAGCGTGAAACATGGTTGTGATCATGGGGAATGTGGAGCCTGCACTGTCTTGATGGATAGCAAAAGTGTGAACGCCTGTCTGATCCTGGTGCATACAGTTAGCGGACGAAAAATTGAGACCCTGGAAAGTTTTTCAGATCATAAGACAATGCATCATATTCAAGACAATTTCCTCCATGAAGGTGCAGCGCAATGTGGATATTGCACTCCTGGAATGATCCTAGCCGTAGAGGCACTGAAAAGGGAAGGTGGTGAGATTGACGAACCTGGAGTACGAGATGCTCTGAACGGGAATCTTTGCCGCTGTACGGGCTATGTAAAACCTGTCAAGGCTGGTTTAAGCACCACAAAAGCTTCCCGGGACAAGGAAAATGCTGGAGGTGACTCATGAAAGTGATTGGCAAAGATACCCAGCGCATTGATGGTCAGGCTCTGGTCAAGGGGAACCCAGTTTTTGCAGATGATATCAAGCTTAACGATCTGCTTCATGTTAAAATTTTACACAGTCCAGTCGCCCATGCAAAAATTATTAACATCGATGTATCAAAAGCCCAGGCGCTGGAAGGCGTAGAAGTTGTTTTCACTCACAAGGATTTCAAGCCTCACTACTACACAACTGCTGGTCAGGGTTATCCTGAACCAGGTCCTCGTGATATGCGCATTCTTGATTCAAAGGTGCGTTTTGTCGGTGATCGTGTTGCCTTTGTAGCTGCGGAAACACTGGAAATTGCAGAACAGGCTCTAGGGCTTATAAAAGTAGAATATGAGGAGCTGCCCTGTCTGTTTAATGTGGAAGCGGCCATGACCTCTGATATAATAATTCACTCAAATCCTGATAAAACTGGACTCCATGATGCAACACATAATGTGGCTGCTCATCTGGATGCCGAGATTGGAGATGTCGATAAAACTTTGGAGTCATCAGAGTTTGTTTTCGAAGGCACCTACAGCACGCCCTTTGTTCAAATGGCGTCCATTGAGCCGCATATTTCCCTCACCTGGCTGGATGAGAACAATCGGCTGGTGATCAGAACCTCAACCCAGGTTCCTTTTCACGTACGTCGCATTGTTGCTGAGGTCTTGGATATTCCCGTCGGGAGAATTCGTGTGATTAAGCCTCGGCTTGGTGGTGGATTTGGCGGGAAACAGGAAATCCTAAATGAAGAGTTGGTAGCCGCAGTCACATTGAAGACCGGCAAACCTGCCCGTATTGAGTATACCAGAGCAGAGGAGTTATTTGCGGCTCGATTGAGACACCCCGAACTGGTTACCTTCCGTCTGGGTTTTGATAAGGATCAAATCTTGACCGCCATAGATCTAAATATTCTTGAAAACTGTGGTGCCTATGGACCCCATGCCTTGACCGTGATGTCTGTTACTGCTCAAAAAGCACTCAGTATGTATAAAGCAGCGAGTATTCGAGTCAATGGTGATGGTGTTTATACAAATCTCCCCATTGGTGGAGCCTATCGTGGATATGGAGCTCCCCAGGCCTTCTTTCCTCTGGAAAGTCTTATGGATGAAGCAGCTGAAACCATGGGTATCGATCCGATTGAATTGCGCTTGAAAAATGTCTTTAAAGTTGGTGATGATATCCCAATTGCGAAAATCCTGGGTGAAGGTCGAGAGGGGTTTCCCATGGTGCTCTATAGCACTGAAATCGAAGCTTGCCTGAAGGAAGGACGCAAACTCAGTGATTGGGAACGCCTCAGATCGGAACCGGGAAGTGGTCGTTATCGACGGGGCATTGGTGTGGCTGTAGCAGGCCAGGGATCTGGAATTCCAGGAATTGATATGGGCGCCGCTTTTATCAAGATGAATGAAGATGCCAGTTTTAACCTTCAAGTTGGTGCAACTGATCTGGGGACGGGTTCTGATACAGCCCTGGCTCAAATAGCAGCCGAGGTCCTGGGGGTTTCAGTTGAAAAAATTATTGTCTATTCCTCGGATACTGATATGACTCCCTTTGATACCGGCGCTTATGCATCCAGCACGACTTATATCTCTGGATCAGCAGTCAAAAAAGCCGCTGAAAATTGCAAAACGATGATTCTTGAACAGGGACGGTTGTTGTTGGGGAATCAAGCTGCTGAAATAGATGGGACTTTTGTAAAAGATGAGCAAGGGCAGAGCATTTCTTTTCAAGATATCTGTATCAAGAGCTTCTACACCGAAGAACAAAAGCAAATTATGGGGACAGCATCCCATATGAGCTATGATTCTCCTCCACCATTTAATGCTACTTTTGCTGAGGTGGAAGTGGATACGCTCACTGGAACGGTGAGAGTTATCAAAATTGTATCCGTGACAGATGCTGGTCAAATCATCAATCCTAAGATGGCTGAGGGTCAGATTGAAGGTGGTATACCACAGGCCCTGGGAATGGCTCTATCCGAATTTATGCCCTTCGATGATAAGGGTCGTCTTCTCAATCTGGATTTCAATAGCTATCACATCTACACAGCCAGGGATATGCCTGAACTTGTTGTCCGTTTTGCCAATTCTCATGAACCTACAGGTCCCTATGGCGCTAAGGCAGTAGCTGAAATTCCAATTAATGCGCCAGCACCGGCTGTAACAAATGCTGTCTATAATGCGGTAGGGGTTCGAATTAAACATCTACCTATCAGACCAGAAGAGCTTTTGGGGGCGATGAACAGAAATGGAGCTAATTGATTTATGGAGTGCGCTAAGCATGCTCTGATTGCCCTCTAATAGGGATATTATTGACCCTAATGGCTGAATTTCAGGGTATAATCATTTTTTTTGTAAATCCATGATGGTATTTTATTTAATTGGTGAGGAGATATAAATAATGTCTGATAAAGTCCGCTGTGGCTGGGTGCCACTTAATAAACCAACCTATGTGAAATATCACGATGAGGAATGGGGTGTCCCTGTTCTCGATGATCAAAAAATGTTTGAGTTCCTCATTCTGGAATCTTTTCAAGCCGGTCTCAGTTGGGAAATCGTGCTCAATAAACGGGATAATTTTCGCAAGGCCTTTGCTAATTTCGATTTTAACCAGGTAGCTCTGTTCGGGGAAGACAAGATTCAGGAGCTACTCCAGGACAAAGGGATTGTCAGGAATCAGCTTAAAATCAGAGCTGCTATAAACAATGCCCAACGCTACCTGGAAATCATTGAGGAGTTCGGGAGCTTTTGCAAGTATTTCTGGGGATTCTCAAACGGAAAGCCTCTAGAGAATCAATTTAAGATTCTAGATGATATTCCTGCCAGCACTGAGCTATCAACTACTATCGCTAAAGATTTAAAAGTACGTGGATTTAAATTTATGGGGACGACAGTAGTGTATGCACATATGCAGGCAGTAGGTATGGTGAATGATCACCTCGAGGAGTGTTTCAGGTATACTGAAGTATAATTTGATCCTTCAGGCGAGGATTCAAAACAAAGCAAGCCGATCAAAGAGCAGGCAATCCTCGTTTGGAATTAAACATCCAAACCCAATGACAATTGTCCATGTGGTTCACTGAAATGTGAGCCACCAACCCCTAACAGTCGTACCGGTTCACCGGGCATCCAATTCTTTACTAATAATTTTCTGGCAATTCTGTAAATCTCAAGACCATCATCCAATGGTTCCAAAACGGTATGCTGCCGGGTAAAGGTAGTAAAATCAGCATAACGCAGCTTAAGTGTAATTGTGGCTGCCATAAATTTTTTCTTTTTGAGCTGCTCGCCAACTTTGAAACTTAACTTTTCCACAATCTCCAACAGTTCCGTTTGATCTTCAATATTTTTAGAGAAAGTTCTTTCCGTGCTGATGGACTTGGTTTCATGATCCTCATGGACAGGCCGATCATCGATACCCTTTGACCAACGATTCATCGCCTCGCCTAATTTACCGAATCTCTGCTTCAGGACGTCTTCCTTGATGACTGACATATCTGAAATAGTGTATATACCATATTTAGCGAGACGTTCATTCGCTTTAGGGCCAATGCCTGGGATTTTCTTCACAGGCAGGGGACCCAGAAAGTCGATTTCAGTGCCAGGTGGAACCACAGTGAGTCCATTGGGTTTTTGAAAATCAGAAGCAATTTTTGCAATCATCTTATTGGTCGCAACACCTACTGACGCCGATAGACCAATATCTCTGGAGAGTTTTAACTGAATCTTACGGGCAATGTCAGTGACTTCAATCCATTGATTGACCTCGTCACTTAAATCCAGATAAGCTTCATCAATACTGACCTGCTGGATGATGGGAGATTCAGCTCTGAGGATACCCATGATTACTTTTGAATACATGCGATATAGACCATGTTGGGATGAGATTACAATGAGATCTTTACACCTGCGGCTGGCTTCAATCATGGGCATTGCGGAATGGATGCCATATTTCCTGGCTGGATAAGATGCTGCTGCTACAACCCCTCTATTTTCGCTACGCCCCCCCACGACAATTGGCTTTCCAGCAAGAGTAGGATCTCTCAAGACCTCAACAGAGCAGAAGAATGCATCAAGATCAAGATGAATGATTGCACGTGGTTTGTTGGTGTAAGGTTGCGAGTTAAGCATCCCTCAATTTAGGATGATCTCTTGTTCCTATATATGGGAATATTTATTTGAAAGAGATACTCATGTTAATTCCTGGAATGAGTTCCACTTTCTCATCTGAACCCAGGGTTGGTATCACAGTAGGTGACATAGACATCCGAGTTGATCCCAGCTCTGCCAAAGATCCGTCCGGCTTCACATCAAGTATCTGGCGAGTTAAATATGCACCGCCATAACCACCAGCCATCGCCATGGACAGCATTGGCTCATTGTCTGTCACATCCAACAAGATGGCTGTCCCAAATCCGAATAAGGTTCCAGAGGCAGAGCCTAACAGCATGAGTGTGGATTGTCCAAAACTGAAGTCATCTTGCTCAATCCACTTATCGTATGCAAAGGTGCTTCCCACAGCTCCCAATCCAGCAACCAGAAGAAAAGTGTCCTCATCCCCATCATCAAAAAGAATGGATTGTAGCATCATAGTATTGATAAATCCAAAGCCCCAACCCTGCATCAACATGAGGGCATCTCCAAAAGTATATTGTTTTTCATGAGTCAACTGATATCCGTAGTATGCTCCTATCGGATATGATACCAATTCAACGAAGGTCCTGCCCTTTTTCCTGCTCTCATATTGATCACCGTATCTATGGTCGGGGTTATCGTTGACCACGTTGTAGATTAACCGGCTTGTTACCCCTGCTATTCCCGTCCACATCGTCCAGGCCCAAGCCTGACCATTACTGGGTTCATATTTATCAAAAAGTAATTCTCCACCATAATGCCCTGCTGGAAGCGATGCCATGAGCATCCAGGCCCAGAGTGTCTCCCGCTCCTCTCCATCACCGCTATCTAAATCCAATAACTGATTTACACCAAATCCATATCGTAATCCCAGCAATGACCCATAACGCATCATCTGGGTTCGAGCATGGGACATCTCCATATCTCTGGTGTATTTGTAGGTCAGATAAAAAGCGCCCCCTGCTGAAACCATTACCCCACCTACAAACCAACGACCATCATCAGCATGGAGTACATAGGGTATACCCCAGCCGTATATACCCGAACCGATGGCAATATTCTGTAGCACGAGTGGCCACCGCCCTGACTGGTCGAGAGGTTTATCAAAACGTGGCATCCAGCGTTGTTCCCAGGCTTTGCTACTATCTGTAGACAACAACATGGATTCCACCATGATATCCAGAAGTACCCGCTCTTCAGAACTGATTTTGCCATTTGAAATTGCGGCATCCCAAGCCCGCCGATAGTTTGATTGGCTGTGTACGCTGTCGATTTCTTGAGCTGTAATGTCACTCAGGATGACACAAAGGAAAAGAGCTGAAAGAATTGCCTTCATCATTGCCTCTATTTTTAAGTGTGAAAAGTTAATCACAGCGCGACAATCTTGAAGTGGATTCCGTATATCTCTATTTCCCCGGCTCTCCCCTTTATCAATAATGTTTAAAGAGGAAAGAGCAGGCTTGCAAGGACTTGACTCATGGTTTAAATAGCATGACCCGAAATTGTTGAGTTTTCAGAAAGGGAATTTTACATCTATGTCCGCCACTCTCAACACAGAACGTATCGGAAAACTTCGTAAACGTCTGAATCATCGACGGGCTAGATACGTTCTCTTACAGAACGCTCTTTTTAAAATAAAATCATTTGACCAACTGTTTGTGATCATTATCGCCATGCTCATTGGCGTTTTTGCTGGTGTGATTTCTGCAGGATTCAGAACTCTCATCGACTTTTTCCGTCATTCGCTATGGGGAGAGGGTGCTCTGATTCATGTTGTCATGGATGCACCGCTATATCTGAAAATTGGCATCCCGGCGGCAGGTGGAGCTCTGGTGGCCTGGTTTGTACAACGTTTTGCTCCTGAAGCAAAGGGTCATGGGGTTCCTGAAGTCATGAATGCAGTGGCTACCCAAAATGGTTTTATTCGTATGCGTGTGGTTGTGATTAAAGCGTTTGCTTCTGCCATGTCCATTGCAACCGGTGCTTCTGTTGGTCGTGAGGGTCCTATCGTTCAGATTGGATCAGCTTTTGGTTCTACCATTGGTCAACTCTTTCAGGTCTCCATTCGCAGGATGAAAACTTTCATTGGCTGCGGTGCTGCCGCTGGAATTGCAGCGACTTTTAATGCCCCTATTGCCGGGGCTATCTTCGCTTCTGAAGTCATTCTAGGTGATTTTAGTGCGGCAGCTATCGGACCTATTATTATAGCTTCGGTATTTGGGACAGTCATCAGCCGGGCTCTTTATGGAGATTTTCCGGCCTTTGTACCACCGACCTACACATTGCACTCGCCTGTGGAAATCGCTTTTTATATTGTTCTCGGTATTGTTACAGGCGTAGTCGCCTGGCTATTTGTACGTACCCTCTATAAATCAGAAGATCTTTTTGATGCCTGGAAAGCTCCTGTTGCCTTGAAAGGTTTACTGGGAGGAGCCTTACTGGGAGGTGTCGCAGTATATTTTCCCCAGATATTTGGTGTGGGTTATGAAACCATGGAATCTGTCCTAAGCGGGAATATCGGCTTTACGATCGCCGCCGGCTTGGTGTTAGCCAAAATCTTTGCCACCAGTTTATCCATGGGCTTTGGGGCTTCGGGGGGTGTCTTTGCACCTTCCCTGTTTATTGGATCCATGCTGGGTGGTGCCATGGGAAGTATTATTCATGCCCTCTTCCCGGAGATAACAGCCAGCAGCGGTGCTTATGCTCTGGTGGGGATGGCGGCCATGGTTGCGGCTACAACGCATGCACCTGTTATGGCGGTACTTATCATTTTCGAAATGACAACAGAATATACTGTTATCCTACCCCTTATGATCACCAGTATCATAGCTATGGTGATTTCATCCCGACTGCTGGATGGCTCTAACATTTATACTTTGAAACTTCTGCGACGAGGGATTGACATTTTTGGAGGCAAGGACATCAATGTACTTGATCAAATAAGTGTTAAGGATTTAAAACGTAAGATCATCGATACGATTCCTGACAGCCTGACTCTTCAGGAACTTCTCGAAAAACTGTCCACCAGTTCTGCCTTGAATTTTTATGTGAAGGATGAGGCCGGAATACTCAACGGTATCATCACCCATTCAGCCATGCGTAGATATTTGAATCATCATGAGGAAGTCCCCACCAATGTCACTGTGAGAGACATGATGAACCGGAAGTTCGAGGTTATTACGGACCAGACGCCTATCCATGAGGTTCTGAGAAAAATGATTGAAATGGATTTGGAAGCACTACCAGTGGTTGATGAGAATCGGTCACTTCAGGGAGAGGTTGTTCGAACTGCCATTGTCCATCAATATCAGGAATTATTGATTCATGCTGAATCAGCCAAAGCCATGGCCAGTTCCATGAAGTTTATTCAGAAGCAATATCATGAGAAATCCGAAGTGATGCCTGGTTTTTTTCTGGCACGTATCAATGCCCCTTCGGCTTTTGTCAATCAGTCACTCCGTTCCTTGAATGTCCGTCAATCTTATGGCGTTGATATTTTGTTGATTCGACGTACTGAGGGGAACACAGAGCGGGATATTATTCCAGATGTGAATGACAAGCTCCAATCCTCGGATCAACTACTCATTTTTGGTGAGCAGGCCAGGGTTGAGCTCTTGTGTAACACCGACTAGCTAAAAACATATCGTTTAACAGCACAATCTAGATATAAAGCAGCTTCCCAGCCAACTATTCAGTTTTCTTTTGAAAAAATAATTTGCAATTGAGACTTATTCGCATATATCTTGATGCATGTTAATGTCAATTATATTAAAAGGATTAAAATGAACTTAAAACCCCTGATGCTGCTAGCCGCCCTACTTCCTCTCCTTAACCTCCAGGCAGATGGAAGACGTTATGTCTGGACCTATGAATACCAAACCTTGCATCGTGGAGAAGCCGAGCTAGAATCTTATACTGAGTTCTCGCACCTCGATACTGATTCTGGTAGACAGGCCACAACCACTTTACAATACGAATATGAAATCGGTATGAATGATCGTTTTGATGTGGGGCTTTATCAAAAATTCAAGCAAGCCCACAATTCAGCCATTGCCTATGATGGGTTTAAGCTGAGAATGAGATTTAGGCTCGGTGAAAAGGGTCGCTGGCCTTTAGATCCATTAATATATCTGGAATACAAGAATAATGCATCCTTTGACCATTCCGCCCTGGAAACCAAACTCATTCTGGCTCGAGATTATGAAAAGCTCAATATTTCACTTAACCCTGTTCTGGAGTTTGAGTTTGATGATGAGGCTGAAACTGAGATTGAATTTGAGTATACTGCAGGTTTGAGTTACCTGGTACACCCACTGCTAAATCTTGGTCTTGAAACCAAAGGAAATACCGATCAATTCTATTGGGGTCCCACTCTCTCACACGGTAAAAAGGATTTATGGTTTGCCATCGGATTTCTTTTTCCAGGCTCTGGGAATACCAGTGCCGATCGCTTGATGCGCTTTATCATCGGAGTTGGGCTTTAGGGCGGTCGCTAAAGCCCTTAATATCTCAGGGCTTCGAGGATTTTTTCCAGTAATTCTTGAGAAGCTCTGAGACCCATTGGGGCTGTATTGTGTCCTCGGGTAAAAACTCCCGATAAACGGGTTTGATATCCAGAATGGGCGAACCATTCACAGCATCCAAACCCTGTACCTTCAGGACGCTACCTTCAATGTCTAGAATCTTTGCTGTACTCAGTCCAATCGGATTGGGATGATATGAAGAACGCTGCGCTAACAAGCCCAGTTTGGGCCAATCCTGATTGTTGCGGGGGTGCCGAGAGTCAGGTACGTTTTTATCAGCCGGAATTTGGTGAAAAACGAAAACAATCTCGACATGGGAGAAGGTTTCAAGCCCTTTAAACAGCTCCCTGGAGAGGTCATCCCTGAGACGAACTTCTGAGACAACTTCACCCCAATCATCATCTCTCAGATGATCGCGATCATTTGAGACAAAGGCGATGGGGTTGAGCTCGATTTTTTCCATATCTAAGAATTATCTCACAAGCAGTAACTTTGAGATAGCTGTCCTTGTTTCCGTCTCAAGACGACACAGGTAGACACCTGCTTCAACGGGATTACCATCCCTATCCTGACCATTCCAGGTTACCTGATATCGACCACTGGCTTGAGATACATTCAGCAGTTGAATCACCTCACGCCCCTGGATATCCACAATACTCAGACTAACAGATGATTGTTCATCCAAATTGTAAGGAATGGTCGTTAAGGGGTTAAAGGGGTTGGGAAAATTTGCTCCAAGCGAAAATATTTCAGGCTTATCAAGTCCTTTTTCCGTTAAACCAACTACGTATTCTGACGTTTTCAAAATCCAGTTATCAGGATCCATAACCAGATTTGTAACTATTTCTCCTGGTGGAATTTGAAAATTAAAGGTCATGAAGCCTTCGTTGATTCGTAATACCGTATCGATCACCGATGCCGTGGTTGTTATGCGAAAATCAACTGGCATATCGAAAGTGATGCCTGATTGAGTGACCTGAACCAAAAGATTCTCACCTGTCTGAGCCCGATAATTCTGATACTGGGGATAACTGGGGCCATAGATCCATTGTTGAAAGAAATTATTCAAATCAAGGCCACTGACTTCTTCGCAAACCATCTGAAATTGTTCTGTTGTGGCGGTGGCATATTTAAGCTCGGGATCATTTGCATAGGCCTGAAGTATTTCAAAAAAGGTTTCATCTCCAACTATATGGCGCAGCATATGTAAAACCCAGGATCCCTTATTATAGGATAGCCACCAGTCAAATATGTTGTCTGTCTCTGTATCTTCTACATAGATGGTACCTGTTTGCCGATCAAGTCTTTTGGCCTCTTCCATTTTCTCATGATAGACTATCGAACCATATCTGTGTTCCCACCACAGCGCCTCTGCATAGCGGGCAAATCCTTCATTGAGCCAGATATGATGATAGCTGTGGCAAGTAATCATATCACCATACCACATGTGGCACAACTCATGGGCAACCCTGCGTTCTGTTGGATCTCCCATGGAGGTAAGGGTCTGATGCTCCATACCATAGCTTTCACCCCACTCCGCATGACCATATTTCTCATCCATAAATGGATAGGGGCCGAATTGCCCAGCATATAGGGTGATCATTTCAGGAAGGAGACGATAATTAGTAGTCATGTATGATGGATTGGGAGTATCAGGATGGCTATAAGTATAAAACATAATTGGGAGTGTATCATTATTGGCATCGATATACTCATCGCCCCATACATAAAAGTCATAGATAGAAAGAGACACCAGATAGGTGGCAATAGGGTGCCCGACATGCCAATGCCAGGTTTTAGTTCCATCACCATTATCAATTTCCGATATGAGACGACCGTTGGAGGCAACTGTCATAAAATCTGATATGGTTACTACAATATCCATTGAGTCAGGTTTATCCCTGGGGAAATCAACAGATGGCCACCAATCTCTAGCATCATAGGGTTGCGAATTTGTCCAGATTGCCCGTTGTCCAAACTCATAATCCCAATTAAAGCCCTGATCATCGTGATTTCCAGCCGGACCGCAATCTGAAAAGATTTCGATGGTGATCTGTTGTCCAACTACAAGGTTATCTGGTGCCAGTATGCTGAGCATGTCATTGCTGTGGGTAAACGAAACGGTGGCTCCGTCTATAGTGACGGCATTCACCGTGATCTCCCCCACGCCCAGATTATTGGTTGAGTAATCCAGTTCAATGGTTTCAAGTGTGGTATCCAGAACCAGAAACCTGATGAGAAATTGCTTTTCCATCGAGGTCGTGGCGATATCCATATCAAAGTTCAAACCATAATAGTTGATATCAATTTTCTGCTGTTCAGAGGTAGGCTGCATATCACGGAGGAATTGTCCTCCCTGTGCATGTCCGCAGGGTTTCTCTTCATCAATAAATGCTTTTCCACTTAAGGAAATGATGATTCCCAGGAGGAATAATAGCTTTTTGTTCCCATTCTGTTTCAGCTTTAAATATCCCCTTTTAGATAGGCTTGCCGTTTCACCTCAGGAAATTTCTCGATGGCATATCTCAGCATAGTCCGCGGCATGGCCTGATAATGTTCTTTTAGAAATGTCTCCTCAGTGGGTCGACTTCGATTCCCCACTTCTCTCAACATCCACCCCACTGCTTTATGGATGAGGTCTTCATGGTCGTGGAGGAGAATCTCTGAGAGCTTGAGGGTATCTTGAAATTCAAATTGTCGAATAAAGTAATAGCTCGCAATAATGGCAACTCTACGTTCCCATAAATCTCCAGATCTGGCCAACGCCTCAAGATGTGACCGATCCTTATCGAAAAGGAAGTGCCCCACAATTTGCAGTGCAGAGCTATCCACAAGATCCCAATTATTGACATAGGCGACATTGCTTAGGTAGGTCTCATAAATCTGTTGTTTCTCAACGGAATCGGCACGGTTGAATAAATTTACCAGTAGAAATAATGCTGTGAGTCGGGCTTCGTGATACTTTGAGTGCAGTAAGTCAAGGGCATCATGCCGGGTGGCCTGTTTATATCTTTTAGCCAGAGCCCGCTGGGGTGGTACCTTAATCCCAAGAAAGACATCCCCCTCACCATATTCACCTTTCCCGGTCTTGAAAAATCGCTGGGAGTGGCTAGCTCGTTCTGGATCACCCAGTTCTAGTAATTCGTTGAGAATTTGATCTGAAAGTTTAGACATCGGTGATAACAATCCTCAATTGACTGATCAATGTATCCTTTAGAGGCTTGGCCAGTTGTGTCGCTTGGCGTATTGTGCCAATCCTCTCGTGGGGTTGACTATAGCAGGGTAACCTACATGCTTTAAAATAGGTATATCATTCTCTGAATTACCATAGGCATAGGATTGGGAAAAATCAATGCCGTGGTGTTTCGCCAGATCATTTGCCAGCGCCACCTTCGCTTCCCCAACACACACTTGCCCCTTTGGTCTCCCCGTAAGTATTCCATGCTCATCCACTTCAAGGTGAGTACATAATAAGTGGTCTATGCTGAGAGCTTCCATCACCGGTTTTAGATAGTAATCAATTGAGCCGGTTACCAATACAGTTTGATGTCCCTGCTCCTGGTGCCAGCGTAATTTCCGGGTCACTTCCGCTGACAAATTAGGCGCAAGATGCTCCTCATAAAAAGGTTGGGCTGAATCTACAAAGAGTTGAAACTCTCGACCCTTGTAAAAACTCAGAAATGTTCGCGCCATGTATTGCTCATCAACGAGCCCAAGCTTTTTTAAGAGTACGCCGAGCAGCAATTTCAGGATGAATGTCTTTGAAAGATAGCCCTGGTCCTTGAGAACCTTGAATCCTATAGTTGCACTATCAACAGCCAGAAGGGTTTCATCAAAATCAAAAAATGCAGCTATGGGTGAGGTGAAATTGTGCTTCATATCAACTCTTCAGGTTTGGAAACTTCCATTTTCAACAGACAACTTTTTTTCATGATTTAATACATTTAATCTATGAGCACTTTTTAACAGAATATTCTGTGATAAACAAGGACTTTAGATGGTCTCTTAGCATCTTAATTAGTTTGTAATGTTTACTAACTAATGCTTGATCTACTTGTCTAGACATGTTATCATACTCTCACTAATTGAACATTGAGGTTTACCTATGAATGTTGCTGATAAATTCATTGCCCGGGCACAGGAGAATCCAGCTCGGATTGTCTATCCTGAAGCAACTGATCCGCGGATTTTAAAGGCTGTAGTGCAGGTAAAAGAACTGGGGATTGCCCATCCTCTCCTTGTTGGTAACCCTGAACAAATTCAGATGGTAGCCGAAGAACATGGTTGCGCTATAAACGGAATTGAACTCATCGATAGTAAAACAGATGCTCGTCTTGATTCCTATGCTCAAGCTTATGCAGATAATCGTGATCTCAGGGAAGCCATTGCCAGAAAGCTGGTTTGTAAACCCTTATCTTTTGGTGGAATGATGCTTGGTCAGGGTGCTGCTGATGGGATGGTGGCAGGTGTGGCTACAGCTACCAGCATCGTCATTCAAACCGCAACACTAGCTGTCGGGTTTCAAGAAGGACTCTCCACACCTAGTAGTTTCTTTATCATGATTATACCTGAATTTCAAGGTGAGCAGGACAAGATCTTTCTGTTCGCTGACTCAGCAGTAAATATTCAACCCAGTGCTCAACAATTGGCTGAGATTGCCATCGCCTCTGGGATAAATGCCAGAACCCTCCTGGGGATAGATCCCAAAATCGCCTTTTTATCATTTTCAACCAAAGGCTCGGCCGGGCATAAAGATGCAGATAAAGTCATCGAAGCTCTAGCCATAGCCCGGGAAATAAACCCTGAGCTTGATATGGATGGAGAGCTTCAACTTGATGCCTCCATCATCCCCAGTGTTGCCTCTAAGAAGGTGCATGAAAGCTCCGTAGCAGGGCAAGCCAACGTATTGGTATTTCCCGATCTTGATGCGGGAAACATAGGCTATAAGCTGGTCCAGTACATGGCTAACGCAAAGGCCATCGGTCCTATTCTCCAGGGTTTTGCAAAACCTGTGAACGATATGAGCCGGGGTGCCAGTGTTGATGATTTGATAGCCGTTTCTGCCATCACATCAGTCCAGGCCAAAGGATAGCATGACATGAAAATCCTGGTCTTTAATTGCGGAAGTTCTTCGATTAAGTTCAAACTCTTTCATATGCCTCAGGAGGACGTGCTGGCGGAGGGGCTTGTGGAAAGGGTTGGCTCAGGAGACGCCTATGCTTCATTAAAAACACCTCGAGGTAAGACCCAAAAAAACCAGGCAATTGCTGACTATCCCGGCGGATTTGCAGTCATCAAAAAAATGCTTCTCAATCCCGAAAGTGGCGTCATTAATTCTCTATCTGAAGTCAATGCATGTGGGCACCGTGTGGTTCATGGTGGCGAAAGCTTTGGTGGCTCCATGTCTATCGATGACGAACTGGAGAAAGGCATTGAATCTGTTTTTGATCTCGCCCCCCTCCATAATCCTCCAAACTTGACCGGGATTCATCAAGCCCGACTCTTGTTTGGCGATATTCCTCAGGTGGCGTGTTTCGATACAGCATTTCACCATAGTATTCCTGAGGTGGCCTACCGTTATGCCCTACCGGAGAAGTTGTATTCGGAATACCAGATCAGACGCTATGGTTTTCATGGTATATCCCATCAATATGTAGCTCGACAGGCTGCCCAGATGATGGGAATGCATAAATATTCTGTGAATCTGATTACCTGCCATCTCGGGAATGGATCTTCAGTTGCAGCAATTAGAGATGGTCACTCCGTTGATACCAGTATGGGACTCACTCCGCTGGAAGGTCTTGTTATGGGAACCCGTAGTGGTGATCTGGACCCAGGTATTCTTTTCTATCTCAATCGCAAAGGGTATGACACTGATAGTCTGGATACCCTGCTTAATAAGCAATCTGGTCTCCTTGGAATCTCTGGGAGCTCCAATGATGTCCGTGATCTTGAATTGAAAGCTGATGGCGGCGATGATAAAGCAGAGTTGGCTCTTAATCTTTTCGCCTATCGAATAAAAAAATACATCGGTGCTTATATGGCTGTGTTAAACCGAGTTGATGCCATCGTGTTTACTGGAGGTATTGGTGAAAATGGTGTTGCTATACGCCACCGAATTCTCTCAGACATGGATCAACAAGGAGTCATAATTGACCAAATGAGAAATGAAGTTCATGTCGGAGTGGCAGGTGAAATTCAAGGAGCCACATCCAGAATTAAGGTCATGATTATCCCAACCAATGAGGAGCTGGCCATTGCTCGCGATACCTTCAAACTAAGCACAAAAAACTGATAACGCAGGAGACAAAAAATGTCAACTCTAGATCGAATTAAAAATGTAGCTGCAGAGTTGTTAAAGGTTGAGAGTTCACGTGTACAGGAATCTTCAAGATTTATAGAGGATCTTGGTGCTGACTCAATGCAATCTATAGAACTAGTTGCTGCCTTTGAAGAAGAGTTCGATATCGAGATGGATGAAGATGCCGCACTGGGTGTAAAAACAGTTGGTGACGCTGTAGGCTTTATTGACAGAGTTATCACTGAAGGTTGATCCCTCATGAGTAGCGAGAGGCTTCTACAGAACACCCATCTGGACAAGAGCAGTTACATCCCGCTTTATATACAGGTCAGGGATATTTTAAAAGAGCTCATCAATTCGGGAAAGCTTCAACCTGGCGACCAAATTCCCAGCGAGAATGAGTTATCCACTGAATACAATATCAGCCGAATGACCGTACGACAGGCTAGTCAAGAGCTCATTCGCGAAGGATATATTTCCATCAAGCGTGGTGAAGGAACCTTTGTCAATGCAGCCTCACATACCCAAATGCTCCTCAAGCTGGAAGGATTTTCTTCTGAGATGGCCAAGCTGGGGTACCGAAATCATTCCCGTGTACTCAATATTGAAATGGTTGAAGCATTTGACTCATTTGGTATGGCATATACAGGTCTTGGGAAAGAGCCTGGTGAAGCGCTGGTCAGGATTTGTAGGGTGCGTTATGTAGAAGAAACACCCTTTGCCATTGAAACCTCTTTCTTACCTCTTGACATCGGTCAGGGTCTTCTGAATCCACGTATGGCAGATGATGCTTCTCTTTATAACTACATTGAAAAAGATTTACATATCAGGCTTTCTCGTGCGGACCACGTCATCCAGCCAGGCCTCGCTGATCAGGAAATCGCAAATCTTCTTGAAATAGCCAAGGGAAGCCCCGTTTTAAACCTGCATGGGACAACATTTTCAATGAATAATCAACCCGTGGAATACCTCGAGGGTATTTACAGGGGTGATAAATATGAATTGAAAGTTGTGATCACTAAATAGGAAATCATAATATGAATTCTGAACAATACTTACCCTTGACACCGGAAGCGATCAAGATTCTCAAAAGCAATGGCTGTTGGTCACGAAGTTGGTCAAAGGTAAAAGTGACCAGGGGCTTTGACCCAACGCGTATCGCAGGAACCATTTTCCGAGGCCAGGTCCGCATCGGACGTCTTGAAGGAGAGTTTATACCCAAAGACGGTATAAGACGCTATGCGGGAATATTTGATGCCAATCTTCATAATGTCCACATCGGGGACAATTGCCATATTTCGAATATCAATGGCTGGCTTTCCAACCTGGTGATTGAAGACAATGTATTGATAGAAAACGCAGGTTCAATTGTTTGCCAGGGTGAAACCAGTTTTGGAAATGGTCATTCAATTGAAGTTCTTAATGAGGGCGGGGGTCGTGAACTGAAAATCACTGAAATGACCAGCGCTCAAACCGCTTATTTATCCACCATGTATCAGCATGATACCGTCTTGATCAAGGCTTTGGATGAGATTGCAGATAAATATGCCCGGAGTGTACGCTCTGATAGAGCCACCATTGGTGAAGGTGCGAAATTATTTCACTGTCAAAATATAGTAAACGTAAACATTGGAAAAGGTGCCATTCTGAGGGGCATTCAAAACCTGAAAGAAGGTACTATTGCATCTTCACCAGATGCTTCCACATTTGTTGGTGATGGTGTGATTGCCAAGGATTTCATCATTCAGAAGGGAGCCTATGTATCAGATGGAGCCCTGCTTGTATCAACCCTGATTGGTGAGGCTTCAAAAATTGGCAAACAGTACTCCGCCGAAAACTCGGTTATGTTCTGTAACTCGGAAGGCTTCCATAGTGAAGTCTGCTCCATATTTGGGGGTCCCTACACCGTCACGCATCATCGCTCAACACTGCTAATCGCTGGCATGTTTTCCTTTTTCAATGCTGGTAGTGGTACCAACCAGTCTAATCACATGTACAAATTAGGACCCTTGCACCAGGGGATCATTGAACGTGGCGGTAAAACAGGATCATCTTCCTATCTGATGTGGCCTTCCAGAGTGGGCGCTTTTTCAGCCATTATGGGCAAGCATTATGCAAACTTTGACAGCTCAGACTTCCCCTTCTCCTATGTCAACGAGGACGGGGGTCAATCCACGCTGGTACCGGGGATGAACTTTTTTACTGTTGGTACTATGCGTGATGGATTGAAATGGCCAACTCGTGATGGACGCAAAAACATTGATAAATTGGATCAACTCAACTTTGAGGTTCTATCTCCCTATACTGGTCAAAAAATGATGCGTGGACAATCCATCTTGTTAGATCTGTATGCCGGAGCTGAAAAGGGTCAGGAATATGTGAGCCACAAGGGGATTCTCATCAAGCGCCTACTTCTGAAAACCTGTAGTCGCTACTATCGTATGGCCCTTGAGAAATATCTGGGTGACGCTCTAATCGCCAGACTCACGGCCAGTCCAGTTAAGAACATTGGTGAACTTGTGGGTCAACCCGACGACGCGGAAGATGGTCCCTGGGTGGACATCTCCGGCTTGTTGTGCTCACAATCCCGTCTCGACAGCTTGTTAGATCGGATAAAGGCTAGCGAAGTCATAGACTTACAGACACTTCAGCAAGAATTACAAAATATTCATGGAAGTTATGCGCTTGACGAGTGGTTATGGGTCATAAATACCATACCTCAGGTGTTTGGATTTGAGAACCTCAACGCTGAAAATCTGATAACTGTTCTCGAAAAATGGAAAGTGTCCTCCACCAAGCTACTCAACATGGTTGAAATGGATGCCTCCAAAGAATTCGAAGGCAATGTGAGAATTGGTTTTGGTATTGATGGGCATCAGGACGATGATTTTGATGAGGTTCGCGGAAAATTTGAATCGAACTCATTTAAAAAGCAATTGGATGAAATGAGACAAGATGTTGAGAGCAATTATAACCAGGGGCTCACCATCTTAAACAATATTTAACACGGAGATAAAATGAGACTTATTATTCAAACCAACTATGAGAGATTAAGTAAATGGACGGCACACTATATTGCTAAAAGCATCAATGATTTTGCCCCCACAAAAGACAATCCGTATGTCCTGGGACTCCCCACTGGATCTTCACCGGTTGGGACCTACAAGGAAATTGTTAAGCTGGTACAAGAAGGCCACGTTTCATTTGAAAATGTCATAACTTTCAATATGGATGAATATGTCAAAATTCGTGAAGGACATCCAGAAAGCTATCATTCATTTATGCGTCAAAATCTTTTCAACCACATCGGTATTCCTGAAGAAAATATCAATATTCTAGACGGAAATGCAGAGGACCTGGTTGCTGAATGTGATGCCTTCGAAGCCAGGATTAAATCAGTTGGTGGCATCCGTCTATTCCTGGGCGGAATTGGTCCTGATGGACATATCGCCTTTAATGAGCCCGGTTCCTCCCTTCATTCTAGAACACGTGTAAAAACACTAACTTATGATACGCGCATTGCCAATTCCCGGTTTTTTGGGAATGATATTGAGTCCGTTCCGAAGCTGGCTTTGACTGTTGGCGTCGGTACGGTTACCGATTCCAGAGAGGTCGTATTAATTGTCAACGGTCACTCTAAATCCCGGGCACTATACAAGATGATTGAAGAAGGTGTCAATCATATGTGGACTTCCTCTGCGCTACAGCTTCATCCAAAATCCATGGTCGTTTGTGACGAGGATGCCACTTACGAACTCAAACATGGAACCTATCGATACTTCAAGGATATTGAGAAGGAGAATCTCGATTCTTTTGCAATATAGACACGCGCCTAACGTACACATACCTCCTAAAAAAAGAAGCTCCTGAATTCAGGGGCTTCTTTGTATATGGACAAGTCCATTGAGAATGCATTATTTCAACAGGAGGAGTTTTCTTGTACCTCGTCCACCATCATGCGATAGAGTGGCTAAGTACACTCCACTTGGCAGATCTACACCTGAATCGTCCCGGGTATTCCAGGTTACCTGATGTGAGCCAGCGGACAGATGCAATTTGAGCAATCGTCGGACGACCCGACCCTGACTGTCATAAATTGAAAGTGTTACCTGCCCTGAATGAGGGAGTTCAAATTGGATTTGGGTTTCAGCATTAAATGGGTTTGGAAAAACTGAGAGCAAACCGTATTGTTTGGGGATCTCTTGTTCTTCATCGACTCCGGTGACTATGAGTAGTTCATCCAGAAGATCAGTGACAGCTGATTCATTATATCCGATTGAGTTGTATCGTACGACGCCATTCAGATCAATAATGGCATTTCGAGGGATAGCCCCGGTACCAAAATCACTCCAAATACCTGAACCACGATCGTCAGCGACAGGATACGTAGCGCCCAGGTCAGCCCAGGCCTGACAGTTTAATGAGCTGAAATTATTGCCCAGGGCGACAATCAAGAGACCCTCATCGGCTCTAGCTTGGTGAATCGTTTCCAGTTGCGGAACCTCCGCACGGCAACTGCCTCACCAGGACTCAAAAAAATTAAGCCAGACGACGCGTGTAGCACCCCCCTGCTCTGGCACCAATAAGCTCCCCAGTGTAACATTGCCAGCATCGTTGGCACAGAAACTCACAACTTTGTCCCTGGTAGCTTGAGTAATTGTCTGCCCCACACTGTATTGACCAAAAGCCACTGAACCGAGCATGAATATGTTGAGGACCATAGCAATTGCTGTAAGCCTGGCCCCTTTTCTATAATTCATAAAATCTCCATTTATATTTAAGCCTCGTATATTTATGATTTCTCTAAACCAATTTAGACTACGATACATGAACAAGTGTCACAGTAACGACACTTATTCTAAAGGTATAAATGAAAGAATTTTAGTTGATTGTCATGTATATTCCCTTATTTCAATAAAATTTTTAGGATATATTGCCTCGCACTTAAAATATTTCAGGAGATAAAGATGATAAATGATCGCGATATCCAGATATTGGAATTACTTCAGGAAAACGGACGCGCCACTGCCAGCGAAATTGCCAGGATCGTGCAACTCTCCGTACCAGCCGTCGGTGAAAGGATGAAGAAACTCACTGAAAATGGCCTTATTAAAGGCTATTCAACGGTGCTGGATCACAAGAAGGCGGGCTTAGATCTTACTGCCTTTGTATTCATTGTCAGCGAGCACTCAGACCACTATGATAAATTTGTTGAAAAGGCGACTGAATCGAGCGCCGTTCTGGAGTGTCATTCCATCATCGGTGGAGGTTCTCATATTCTAAAGGTCAGAGCCAGGAATTCACAGGCGCTGGAAGACCTGCTTTATGAAATTCAGAATTGGCCAGGAGTGAACAGAACTCAATCCAATCTGGTTTTGTCCACCTACAAGGAAACCACATCAATCGACTTACAAGCTCTACTGCCTGCCAATAGATAGACCAACCTAACTATTTCACTAAATATTATATAAATCCTTACATATTTAAATAATTAACAATAAATACTTAAATATTTATTGACATTGGTTTATTTCGCTTGTTAATTGTATGTAATGATAAGTGCGAGAATAAAAATTAACATTTCGATTGAGGAGATCTCTCCATGGCAAAAATAAAAGCTGAATATATCTGGATTGATGGACACCAACCCACATCCAAGCTTCGTTCAAAAACAAAAATTATAGATGGACCCGTAACCTCGCTGGATCAAGTTCCTGAATGGGGCTTTGATGGCTCCAGCACCAATCAGGCTGAGGGGCACGATAGCGACCGCTCTTTACACCCTGTATCATTCTATCTAGACCCCATCCGAGGTGGAGATAATATTCTGGTAATGAATGCTGTTTGTTACCCTGATGGCAAGTCTCACGAATCAAATAAACGGGATCGTCTCGTTGAAGTAGCCAAAAAATTCGAAGCTGAAGAAGCCTGGTTCGGGATCGAACAGGAATACACTTTTTTCCAGGGTCGCGCCCCCCTGGGTTGGCCTGATGGTGGATATCCAGCTCCTCAGGGGCCCTTCTACTGTGGTGTAGGTGCTGATGAGGTCTTTGGTCGCGATATTGTAGAAGATCACATGGAAGCCTGTTTACGGGCTGGTATCGGCATCTCCGGCGTGAATGCCGAAGTCATGCCAGGTCAGTGGGAATTTCAGATTGGACCTCTGGGACCTCTGGAAAGTGGTGATCAATTATGGATGGCTCGTTGGTTACTGTATAGAATTGCGGAAGAATATGGCGTTAATGCCAGTATTCATCCTAAACCCGTAAAGGGGGATTGGAATGGCGCTGGAGCTCACACTAACTTCAGCACCAAAGCCATGCGTGAAGCTGGTGGTTACGATGTGGTGGAAGCTGCCTGCAAAAAGTTGGCTAAAAAACATGAGGAGCATATTGCTGTTTATGGCGCCCATAACGAGGAACGACTTACTGGCTTGCATGAGACTTGTTCTATTCATGAATTCCGTTATGGCGTGAGTGATCGTGGTGCTTCTATTCGAATTCCCCTACAAACCGTGAAAGATGGTAAAGGTTACCTGGAGGATCGTCGTCCTTCAGCCAATATGGATCCGTATGAAGTTTGTGCCATTTTATTGGAGACTGCCTGTTCCTAAGGACCTTTTTTCTTCATAAGGATTACCAAAGAGCCACCCTTGTTTATAGGGGTGGCTTTTTATTCTCCCCCGCAAGTGATGTGCTCAGTGCTTGATTCACCAGTTCGCTGATCTAACTTCGAGCAAAACCAGAAAACTTCGTGGGGGCGATATGATCAAAGTAAAACAACTCATCATTTTATGCGGACTCGCAATTCTCATGCTTGGGCTGTTTGGTTGTGATGATCCTGTCCCCGATGATGTAGAAAATTTGTATCCACAAAAGCAGATACTATGGCCATCCATAGCAGATACTCCCTGGCCAATGCTACGCCATGACCCCCAGGGAACAAACAGAAGTCAGTACTCCGGGGGTCAACTAGGTGAAGTTGTCTTTGGATACTTTGTGGAAGGTTTTCAATCTGAGGCATCTTTATCCCTCGATACAGACAATAATGTGTTTCGACTTTTTACAAATTCTGGGTATGGTTCACAATTCAATGTGAACCCGGATGGGGAAACAATGTGGTTTACACAAATTGGTAGACTCATGGAAGCAGTTAGCACACTTCTCCATACACCAAACAATATTGGTTTGGTCCCTTTGTATAAGGAAAAAACTATAGTTTCCATGGATTTACAAACGGGCATAGCAAATCAAACCATTTATTTGGGTTATGAACCACTTCATTTAAAAATCGACAGATCGGGGAACATGTATGTTCACAGTAGTGATCGTACAACCTTCAATTCATATACACCTGCAGGAGAAATGAGGTGGAGCATCACAGATCTTGGGTGGATGAGTGGAGAGTTTCAGTTTTCACCTGATGGTGAAGTGATATACGTCATGGGGGCAGATTCACTGTATGCTCTTTCTACAGATGGTGAAAAAATCTGGAGCTATAAAAAAATCGGTGGAACCTATACCTTTCTTTTAGATAATTCGGGATGTCTTTATTTGGGTGAAGGTAATTCAACAATTACCTGTTTATTACCTACTGGGGGTGTTCGTTGGGCTGTGGCAGCTGAAGAGATAGATATGGAGAGGTTTTTTTCAGGTAATTCTCAAACAATGGATACTAAGGGAAATTTTTATTTTAATGGTAGCATGATCGATGGTCCGTCTGGAATATTTTCATTAGATAATGAAGGTAATTTTAGATGGTTTCGAGAACATCGACTTACTACCGATTTAATATGTGACCAAGATGATAATATATATTTTGGCTATAGTGAGGGTCCATATAAGATGACCTCGATTGATTCAGACGGAAATCTTAACTGGCAAGTAGAGTATGGTAACGGGCACGGTCGTATGGCTTTTACACCTGCAATTGGATCAAACGGGTATGTTTACTATCCTATCAAAGATGGATATGATTATGATATTATTGTGGTTAGATAATTATTGATAAGATATTTGTGAAAATACAAAAAATTCATATCACCTGTAAGTCGTCAAAGTAATTCGGACAAGATCGCTTAAAAAATAAGAGACACTTTCCGGGCCTCCAACATATTAAGCAAACACCTCATGGTGCTGCGATTTCATGTTAATACGCTTCCTCATCTGAAGCGTTTTTTGTT
>JABIFX010000077.1 GCA_018650445.1 Fidelibacterota bacterium | reverse complement strand
TTAGTGAACAAATACAGCACTAACACGTTCGTCTAAGTATGAAAAAATTTATTTTACACATCGCAAGCTTGATTCTGTTAGTATCCTTTACTTGGGGACAGCAGCAGGCCGTCAAAATCAAAATCGCAAGTATTGATGTAATTGGAACAAAAACAGCCACTCCCGCGGTGGTTATTGCGGCCTCAGGTTTAAGTGCAGGTATGGAAGCCACCCAGGAAGACTTTTCAGAGGGTGTCAAACAGCTGTGGAGTCTGGGTCTCTTTTCCGATGTCAAAATTCTCTCAGATCGGGAATCCCCAGAGGGGCTTTTCTTAATTATATCTGTGGAAGAGTATCCCCGCCTGGCAGAGGTTGTTCTAGAGGGGAATAAAAAACTGAAAACCGATGAGATAGATGAAGCCTTGAACCTGCATCCTGGTCAGGCTCTTACGCCCTTTATAGTGTATGAAAGCCAGCGTATTATTCAGGACTTGTATTACGATGATGGCTACCTGCTGGCAGAGATAGAACCCACTACATTCGAGGGCGAAAAAGAGAATTCTCGCGGAGTCAAATTTTCCATTGTTGAAAATAAAAAAGTTTCTATTGGCGAGATTCGCTTTACTGGAAACACCCAGCTATCTGATCGTAAATTGAAAAAGAAGATGGATACGATCAAAGAGGAACGCTGGTGGAAGTTTTGGGCAGATACTGAATTCTCTATAGATAATCTCCGTGCAGACGAACGACTGATTGAAGAGTACATGCATTCCATTGGATATCGTGATGCCGAAATTCTGGGCGACAGCCTCTACTACTCTGAAGATTTGAAAAAAATGTACTTCGATATCAATCTCTATGAAGGAGAGAAGTATAAATATGGGGAAGTGAAAGTTACCGGGAATACCATCTTCGAGAGTGAAGATATTTTAGCCGCTTTGGGCATCTCACGGGGCGATCAGTATAACTCTGAAAAACTTATGGAAGCCATTGAGCTTGGCGTAAGAAGTCCTTATATGGATAAAGGTTATCTCTATTGTCAGATCAACCCTGTTGAATTACCCGTGGCTGCTGATACCGTATCTCTGACCCTTGAAATAGCTGAGATGAATCCTGTTCATATCCGTCATATAAATATTGTGGGTAACGATAAGACAAAAGAAAGTGTCATTCGTAGAGAGCTTAGGATTTTCCCTGGTGATCTCTTTAGCCGAACTGCACTCATGCGTTCCCAACGAGAAGTCATGATTCTAAATTATTTTGGCAATGTGGTGCCAGACGTCATTCCTTATGATGATGATGAAATTGATCTTGTCTTCGAAGTAGAAGAGAAGAATACGGGTACTGCTACAGCAAGTGCTGGTTATAGTGAACGCGATGGTTTTATCGGTACTGTCGGTCTGCAATTCCCCAATTTCAGAGGAAATGGACAACAACTTTCTTTCAGCTTTCAACGGGCCTACAGTTATGAAGCCCTTTCTATCAGCTTTGTCGAGCCCTGGTTATTCAATACGCCTAATCTGCTGGGTGTCAGCCTGTTTGATCAGGATCGCAGTCAGGGAAGTAGCTCTTCTTATTTAAGCTACTCCTCGAGCTACTCCACACCCTACGATGTCCACACGACAGGTGGATCAATCACATTTGGGCGTCGTTTTCAATGGCCGGATAATTATTTTCGTGGTCGCTGGACCTTCAGAGCTGCTGTGGATAGGTATGACCTGGAGAAAGTCTACTACCAGAGTGTTTTTGATCGAGTCAACCCTGCCCATCTCGAGCAAACCTCAGGTATTAGTTTGAATCAAACGATCACAAGAGACTCCAGAAATGCTCCGGAATTTCCTACCAGCGGTTCTGTACTCACACTTAATTCCGTCTACAGTGGAAAAATTCTTGGTGGAAATGAGAGTTTCTTCAAGCAGAAAGCCAGCCTGGAGTGGTACACACCTCTCTGGAAAGATAAGTTGGCCATGCGGAGTTATTTTGAAGGGGGTATTCTCGAACAATTAGATGATGATTCCACTCATATCATCCCGTACGATGAGTACTTTTTCATGGGAGGTGCCGGGTTAATCTATGGTAGTGCCTTGCGTGGTTATGCTGAACGATCTGTTGGAACTTTGGAGGGTAACGCTTATTTTGGCGGAATGGCATCATTCAAGTACACGCTTGAGATGCGCTTCCTACTCTCACCAAATCCCATGATGTATCTGATAGGATTTGCTGAGGCAGGTAACGTTTGGGATAATTTTGATTCGAGTAGCCTTTTTGATCTGAAACGATCAGTAGGGTTTGGTGGAAGAGTTATCATGCCACCGCTTGGCATGTTGGGTATTGATATTGGATGGGGGTTTGACAACGATCCGACACCCACCTGGAAGACGCCGGAATATCACTTTATTTTCGGTCAGCAATTTTAAGACACATTTGTTAAGGAGATACCATTTTGAACAAAAGCATGATCCGTATAATTCTATTAGTGACACTGTCCATGGCAGCTTTCGGGCAGAAATTTGGATACATTAATTCTGAGTATATTCTGTCCCAATTTGAAGAATATCGTGAAGCACAAAGCAAACTGGAAGTAGAAGGTCGTAAACTAGAAAAGCAGTATTATGATATGGCTGCTTCACTGGACAGTATGCAGCAGGAATATGAGCGTCAGAAATTTTTAATGACCGAAAATAATCGTGCCGCCAAAGAAAATGACATGCGTCGGCTTGCTGAAGATATTCAACAGTTCCAGGTGCAAAAACTTGGACCACAGGGTGAATTCTATCAGAAGCAACAAGCCTTGGCAGATCCAGTTTTGCAGAAAATCAATACTGCTATTAAAAAAGTCGGTGAAGATGGATCCTACGATTTCATCTTTGACGTCGTTGCTGGCAACATTCTCTATGCCCAGGAAAAATTTGATCTTACTGAAAAGATTTTAAAGGAGCTCCAGAAATAGGGGCTTGCTATTTCATTGACTTTAAAACTAGGTGAACTGGCACAAGCTCTCGGTGCCAGGTTAGAGGGAGATGGGAGCTTGGAGATCTCAAAACTAAATGAGATCCAGGTTGCCGCATCCGATGAAATTTCTTTCATCTCAAACTCAAAATATCTGAAATACGCTGAAACAACCAGGGCAGCGGCTCTGATTGTCCCAGAAGATTTGGAAATTACTTTTCCAAATCTTCTAAGGACTACCAACCCCAAACAGGCTATGCTAAAGGCATTGCAATTGTTGAATTACAAAGAACGCCTGGTGCGTCCTGGTGTTCATGCAACCGCCGTTGTTCATCCATCTGTCCTAATTCCTGATTCCGTTGAAATTGGATCAGGAGTATTTATCGATGAAGATGTCAAACTTGGTGAGAATGTTCTCATCGAGGCAAATGCAGCGATCGGGAGTGGTTGTGTATTGGGTGAGGGAACGCGTCTTTATCCAAATGTTGTCCTTTATGAAGATTCGATTCTCGGACGAAATTGCATTATTCACAGTTGTACTGTCATCGGCAGCGATGGCTTTGGCTTTGCAGTTGATGCCGGTAAAATTGAAAAAATCCCACAGACTGGGAACGTCATTCTGGGAGACGAGGTAGAGATCGGGGCAAATTGTGCCATCGATCGTGGATCTATTGGTCCAACCAGCATAGGGGATGGCACCAAGCTGGACAATCAGGTGCATATCGCCCATAATGTTCGCATAGGAAAAAATTGTTTTCTCACTGCTCAGGTTGCCATTGCCGGTAGTACTGACCTGGGTGATCGAGTACAAATGGGTGGTCAAAGTGGTGTGATTGGTCATCTGAAGGTGGGTAATGACGTGTCTATCGCCACACGAGGTGGGGTGACTCATGACATCCCAGATGGGTCGATGGTCAGTGGGTTTCCGGCACGTCCGCATAGAGATGAGTTAAGAATTGAAGCTATATTGAAAAAATTACCAGAGTTGTATAAGACAGTTAAAATACTTGAAAAACAAGTAAATAAAGACTAAGTGAACGCTGACTGGTAATGAAGGAATTGAAATAGATGCAGGATAGACGAGAAAATCAGAGAAGTATTAAAAAGGCCGTATCAATTGCCGGTATAGGATTGCATACGGGTGTTCAAACTCGGATGACTTTCAAGCCTGCCGCTCAGAATACAGGTATTCGCTTTTTAAGAACAGATGTTCCAAATGCGAAACCCATTCCAGCAGATATTGATCACGTCGTTGACATATCCAGAGGAACCACTCTGGAACACAATGGATCACGTATCCATACCACAGAACACGTATTAGCAGCCATCAGTGGCCTTGAAATTGACAATATCCTTATTGAATTGGATAATAAGGAACCGCCAGTGATGGATGGGTCTGCTATTCCCTTTGTAGACATTCTACTTGATGCAGGTTTTGAAGAACAGGAAGCAGCCAGAGAATATCTGGTACTTGATAAGACCATTACCTATTCAGATCCAGAAAAAGGCGTTGATATTCACGCCCTTCCTTCAAATCAGTTCCGCGTCACCTTTCTCATTGACTACAAATTGCAGTCTCTGGGAACTCAGTACATGTCATTCTATTCACTGGAACAGGATTTCGTAGAGCAGATAGCCCCTGCCCGGACCTTTTGCTTTCTTCATGAAGTTGAAGAACTAAAGGCACAAGGACTAATCAAAGGTGGCTCTGCAGATACAGCTCTGGTCATGATTGATAGAAAAATTGAAGAATCAGAACTCTCCCGTCTGCAAAAACTATTCAACATTGATGAAAAGTTAATCCAGAGTGAAAATGGTATTCTGAATGGCAAGGAATTGCGTTCGAAGACCGAACCAGTTCGTCATAAGATTCTTGATTTGATTGGTGACCTAGCTTTATTGGGAATGCCCATCCAGGGTCACATCACGGCAGCTAGAAGTGGTCACGCCAGTAATGTTGAGCTCGTGCGTCTCCTTAAGAAGGAGTATGAAAAACAGATTCTCGCCAAACGTTTTCAAAGACGTCCCAGAGAACGTCAAATTGTCTTTGACACCGAAGCTATCATGCGGATTCTGCCACACAGGTATCCCTTCTTACTCATTGATCGCATCATTGACTTTACGCCTGGTGAAAAAATTACCGCGCTTAAGAATGTCACCATGAATGAACCTTTCTTTCAGGGACATTTTCCTGGAAAACCAGTGATGCCAGGAGTGTTAACCCTTGAAGCGATGGCTCAGGCAGGAGGCGCTTTACTCCTGAATGCTGGAGAGGACCCCGAAAATAAACTGGTCTTCTTTTCAGCCATAGATAATGTCAAGTTTCGCAAACTCATTGAACCTGGTGATCAGATTATATTTGAATTGGTATTGGTAAAATTTCGACTCCGCTCAGCCAAGCTGCGGGGTATGGGATTTGTTGACGGTAAGCTGGTAGTCGAGGCAGATCTTATGGCCTCCATTGTAGACAGGTAATTTATGGACTCTCGCATACATCCAACGGCATTAATTAGTCCCGATAATGTAAAAATCGGAAAAAATGTTACCATTGGACCCTATGCGATCATTGAAGAAAACGTCACCATTGGCGATGGCTGCATCATAAAAGCTCATGCTCTTGTGGGCGCCCGCACTACCCTGGGTAAAAATTGTCGTTTATTCAATGGAGCTGTTGTAGGTGAGATACCCCAGGACCTGAAATACGCTGACGAGGAAACTGAGACCATATTGGGCGATAATGTCATCGTTCGTGAATATTGCACCATTCATCGTGGCACGACGGATCGTTGGAAAACAAGCATTGGCAACAATGTCCTCATCATGGCATACTGCCATATTGGTCATGACTGTGATATTGGTAATAATGTTATTATTGCTAATTCCTGTAATATGGGTGGTCATGTCGAAGTCGGTGATTTTGTGATCATCGGTGGGGCAGTTCCCATTCACCAGTTTGTGAAAATTGGAAAACATGCCTTTATTGCAGGGGGGTTCAGAATTACAAAGGATGTACCTCCATATATTAGGGCATCTAATACTCCACTGACCTATAATGGATTAAATTCGGTTGGTCTTCATCGCCGTGGTTTCCCCAGCGAAGTCATCAACCAGATTAAGCATGTCTACACAAAAATCTATCGAAGCCATATGAATGTTTCTCATGCAGTAAAAGAGATCAAGGAAAACAACGACTTATCACCTGAAGTTCAGGATATCCTTGATTTTATTGAAGAGAGCACACGAGGAATTATTCGAGGCTAATGGGCCTGAAGGATATCCTTCATTTTTTGTAATACTCGACTTATGTCACTTTCATCCATCAAGCATCTCATATTTATCTCCCTCATTGTGTTACTCAGTTCCCAACTAAGTGCTGGAGATGGTTTCCCTGTTTGGGACAACGCCAATTTGTTTAAGCAGGATTTGAAACGCGCCACGCTGGTCACAAATCTACCAAACATCACTGGATCTGACCACTTTATCGGGGTGCAATTCACAGGATCCCATATTGTATCAAATTCTGGATCGTCTCAACGTATGCCTGCAGCTCGCTTGAGTATGTACCCGAATCCAGGCTATAATCTTTGGGTGCAGTTCGGCCGGTGGCCTGGATCAAATCCAAATTTCTCAGTTGGGACAGGGCTTCAAGTAGAATTTAAAGGGGAAGATCTCCAGCGTCGACAGGCCATAGGAATATCATGGAATTCTATTTTTGATGATGGATATATGCAGAGAGACATCTCCATTCATGGATTGTATGCATATGCATCAAAAAAACTCAATTTAGGTGTTATTGCTATAATTGATCTACACCATCTGATTGTTGAGGATGGTAACGGAATCCCTGACTATGATGAAACCATTTTACTGGCAGTACCATATATTAGCTGGCTGGTAAAGGAGACGTTCAGGGTGTCGGTTATGGTACCATATAATTCAACTGGCCCTGGCATCGCTCTTGGAAGTGAATTGTTGATTGGGAAACGAAAGTAGATGAGTGGCAACATGAAAGTCCTGTCAGTATTAGGGGCAACCGGTAGTATCGGTGTCAATGCACTCAATGTAGTTCGTAGCTACCCAGATCTTTATCGCATTAAGTATCTGTCCGCCCATTCGCAGGCAGACCTCTTGATTGAGCAAGCTTTGGAATTCTCACCTAGCGCTGTATCCATTGGAGATCCTGAACAATATGACAAAGTCAAGCAGGGCCTACCGGGTGTAGAGGTTCTGCAGGGCAGATCGGGTCTACTTGAACTCGCCGGTCGAGATGATGTGGATACCATGTTAAACGCTCTGGTAGGGAGTGCCGGTATGGAACCTACTATTAAGAGTATTCAAGCAGGTGTGGATATTGCACTCTCCAACAAGGAAAGTCTTGTGATGGCCGGTGATTTTATCAATGGATTGCTTGAAAAGCATGCTGTCAATCTGTTTCCCGTTGATAGTGAGCACTCTGCAATCTGGCAGTGTTTGGTAGGAGAAGCACCAGAAGACATAAAGCGCCTGGTTGTCACCGGGTCTGGTGGTCCATTTCGCACTTTACCGGTTGAGTCATTTGCTGATATTACTATAGCTCAGGCTCTGAAACACCCCAATTGGGCCATGGGTCGCAAAATTACCATCGATTCTGCAACTATGATGAACAAGGGTCTGGAAGTAATCGAAGCACGCTGGCTTTTTCATCTTCCAGCAGAAAAGATCGACATCGTTGTGCATCCGCAGAGCATTATCCATTCTATGGTTGAATTCCTGGATGGATCTGTCAAAGCACAACTGGGCATACCTGATATGAAAATTCCCATACAGTACGCCCTGAGCTACCCTCGTCACCTCAACCAGGATTGGGAGCAACTTGATCTCGCAAAAGTAGGCACCCTCACCTTCGAAGAGCCTGATCTAGAGAAATTCAAGTGCATTCAGTTGGCCTTTGATGCCCTGGCACAGGGAGGCAGTATGCCCGTCGTTTTGAATGTGGCAAACGAGGAAGCAGTCTATAGATTTCTGGATGGAGAAATCTCATTTAATGCAATACCAGAACTTATAACAAAAGCAATTGATGCCCATGAATTCATTGAACACCCAAATCTGGATGATATCTTAGCTTTGGAACATTGGACGCAGGCATTTATAAAAAGGAGTTAAAGAAGCTAAATGGGTTTCTTCTCAGTTGATACATTAATAACCATCGCCGCAGCTATTTTTACGCTGGGCATTCTCATTTTAATACATGAACTAGGTCACTTTATGGTAGCTCGAATGGTCGGTATCCGAGTGGAACGTTTTTCCATTGGTATGCCTCCACGCTTCCTGAGCTTTCAGAACAAAGTGGATGGTCTCTGGATCAAGCTCTTCATTCCCTGGTTTATCCAGCGTGTTGCCAATGCGACTACGATTGAATTTCGCATTCCCAGAAAGAATCCAAAGGCAGGCGATACAGAATATGCCCTCAGTTGGACTCCCTTTGGCGGTTATGTCAAGATGTCCGGGATGATTGATGAATCCATGGACGGTGAAATTACTGGAAAACCGTGGGAGTTTACCAGCAAGAAGAGATGGCAACAGTTATTGACTATCTCAGGGGGTGTCATCATGAATACCCTCCTGGCATTTTTCATTTTCAGTGCCATAATTTATTCAACTGGGATGGAAGAACCTGTTGAGGGGACTTATGTTGGTTCACTTGTGAGCACAGAGGAAAGAGAAGTCTTTCCCGCCGAAGAAGCTGGCATCATGGAGAATGACCAAATTGTTATGATCAACGGTCAATCTGTGACTGAGTGGGATGAGCTAACAGGTATTGTACACGACCAACCGGGTAAAACTCTCTCTGTGGAATGGCTGAGAAACGGAATCCGTTACAGTGATTCAATCACTGTCGTCGAGGAAACTGTACCCACTGCCGAAGGAACCATCGCTATTGGCATGATTGGTATTGGTCGAGTTACTGAACACACTGATCTGGGTTTTGTCGAATCGGTTTCATTTGGTGCCCGCAGCACCTACATGTTTGGAACGCTTATGGCACGTGGATTCTGGTCTATGATAACAGGCGCCACCTCCATGGATCAGGTGGGTGGACCTATCATGATCGCCAAGATGGCAGGGGACATGGCCCGTCGAGGCTGGCTTGATGTGTTTTACTTTATGGCCATTATCAGCGTGAATCTCGCCTTTATAAATATTTTGCCTATACCTGGCCTGGATGGTGGCCATTTCATCATCATCAGCATTGAAGGAATAATACGTCGACCATTGCCACTAAATGTAAAATTGATTATTCAACAGATTGGGATGTTGTTCTTATTGGGATTGGTGCTGTTTATCACCATTCAGGATATATCTCGGTTATAGAGAGTCCAACTGATTATGGCAGCGTCCAAAAATAAATCGGTGTTTTCCCTGGTATACGCTGGATACATATTTGAATTCCTGCTGATGATGGTTTTCAACCTGATTCTGTTCATCCTGCCCTGGGCGCTTTCATGGCGTCTTGGTCGAGGGTTTGGCTGGATTGCCTATAAGCTGCTCACCAAACGTAAATCCACCGTAGCTCGTAACATTCGCAGAGCTTTTCCTGATCTGGGGAACCCTGAAGTTGAATCCCTTATCAAGGGTTGTTATTTGCATTGGGGAGAAGGGTTTATTTCGACTCTGAAGTTGTGGATGATCAGCCAACGCAAAGCACGTTCTATTGTAGATGCACCTGGTCTGGATGAATATGTACTTGGGTCCATTGAACGACAAGAACCGATTCTGTATTTTACTGGACACTTTGGCTCCTGGGAAATGGCTGGCCGCTATGTAGGCGGACTTGGTGATGGAGCTGCTTCCATCTATCGTATTCAAAAAAATCCAATTGTCGATTGGTTCTTAACCAGGATTCGTGAATATCATCAGTTGGAGTTGGTAAACTCCTGGTCAGGTATGTCCGCTTTTGAAGAGGCCCTGAGACGGACCTATGGTTTGGCAGTAGTAGGGGATCAGTATAAGGGCAAAAAGGGGGTTCAAGTTGATTTCTTTGGTATCCCTTCATCCACACCTCGGGGAGCCGCCGTACTGACCTATCGAGTGAACCCCAAATTGGTTGTCCTGGTTTGTACTCAGCACCGCGGGCGTTACAAAATTAAGATCGAGGAAATCAATTATGATCTTCCTGAGACGATGACCGAGGAGTGGGTGACTGACCTTACTCAAACTCTGACTTTCAAACTTGAACAGGAAATCCATAAAAACCCCGAACAATATTTCTGGTTTCATCGACGTTGGAGAGATCTCGATCGTCAGGATAAAAAAGCGAAGTCGGCTTCATGAAAATCATAAGCCCTTCCGGCAAAGCTCAGCCCTTTTCAACTAAGGAAAGTACTGAAATAAGAAACTCCCTGCAAAAGGGTCAGGTTATTGTGTACCCAACTGACACTCTCTATGGTTTAGGAGCAGATGCCACTTCAACAAAAGCTGTGGACACCCTCTATTCACTCAAATCCCGTGAAAATTCACCGGTTTCCGTACTTCTGTCATCCAATCATCAGCTATTCGAGATGGCTACTGCCCTGAGCAACAAGGCCATCGAACTGATTAAAGCTTTTCTGCCCGGGGCGCTAACAATTATATGCCGCAGTGATTATGGATTCGCTCCACAATTGATCTCTCAAAAAGGAACCGTTGGGTTTCGAGTCCCTGGAGATACAATCTCTCGTGGAATCCCTGAATTGTTTGGGAAGCCTATCACCACGTCAAGCGTCAATCCGGCGGGGATGATACCTGCGTCATCACGATCTGAAGTAGAAGCATATTATGCCAATCAGATTGATCTGATGATCGATATTGGACCTATAAACCCTTCCAGGGGAAGCACCGTAATAGATCTTTCGAGCTCACCATTCAAAATTCTTAGAGAAGGTGAAATCTCTCGCCAAGCACTGCAGGATTTCCTAAACTAGCAGCCTTATGTATTTACGCATACTTAAACTGATCAAACCGTATTGGACGCAAATAAGCGTGGGTGTGGGCTTTTCAATAATTAATGTGATTTTTCATTCCCTGACACTGTGGTTATCCGCATCTTTTATTACAACTATTTTTGCTAACCCTGATGAGCAGATTGCGACACCAGCAGAATCCCTGACTGGTACTATTGATCTCAATGAAAAATTAAAACAATTAACTAGTGAGTACTTCTTTTCCGGCACCCCGGTAGACGCTCTAGCCACCCTGGCGCTGGTTATCCTGTTCAGCTATCTCATTAAATCGATTGCCTATTATGGCAATAAGTTATTCACTGGCTATGTCCAGGCGAAAGTAGTTCAAGACTTACGGTTACGGCTTTATCAACATTTCTTATCGCAACCTCTGAGCTTTTTTCAAATCCGTCGTAGCGGAGATCTAATTTCTCTCGCCATGAACGATGTTTTAAAGTTGAACCAGGCCCTGGCCACCACGTTTCATCCATTGGTGATTGAACCCCTCTACATTGTCGCCTATCTGAGTATCCTATTTATCATTAACTGGCAACTTACCCTGATTTCTATCCTTATTATTCCAGTAACCACCCTATTTATCACGGTAATCAGTAAAAGTATTCGACGTAAAGTGGTACGTGTCCAAGCTCAGTTGGGAGAAATTACATCGCGGTTCACTGAATTGATCTCAGGTATTAGAATTATCAAAGCTTTTGTGAACGAAGATAAAGAAAACAAGCGTTTCGGTAGCGAAGCCCAAAAATTATTTCGACTTATGTTCAGACAGATAAGCCTGCAGAGTCTATCGCTACCGGTGACGGAGATGTTAGGCGTCAGCATGGCTGTGGTACTACTATGGCTTGGTGGAGTACAGGTGCTTGAATATGGCACTATCAGCAGCTCTGATTTTTTAAGATTTATCGTCATCCTGTTCGCCATCTATCAACCCATCAGAAATCTGGCCAAGGTCAATATCAGTATTCAGGCTGGTGTAGCAGCCGGGGGTCGGGTCTTTAATGTGCTTGATATTGAACCGGCTATCCGCGATGAAAGCGGCAGCCAGGACCTAGCTGTGTTTCAGAAAGAAATTCGTTTTGAGTCAGTCACCTTTGTTTATGACAACTCTGAGATGCAGGCTATCAAAAATCTTGATACGACGATCGAAAAAGGGGAGGTTGTGGCGTTGGTCGGACCATCGGGTGCAGGTAAAACTACTGTTGTGGACCTGATTCCACGTTTTCATGATATCAATGCGGGGAGTATCAGTATTGATGGTATTGATATCCGCAGACTTACTCGTGCCAGTATTCGCAAGCAGATCGGAATCGTCTCACAGGAGACCATTCTTTTCAATGACACAGTGTACAATAATATTGCCTATGGAATGGAGAGCACCGCCTTTGATGTTGAAGAGGCTGCTAAGAAGGCCAATGCCCATGATTTTATTCTCAATCTAGAAGATGATTATCAAACTATGCTGGGCGAGCATGGGGCTCGACTCTCCGGTGGCCAAAAACAGCGCATCGCCATTGCCAGAGCTCTCCTGAAGGATCCTTCAATTCTTATTCTGGACGAAGCAACCTCTGCTCTGGATACAGAATCTGAAAAAGCGGTTCAGTCAGCAATTGAGACCTTGATGCAGGGTCGAACTGTGATTGTCATAGCACATCGTCTCTCAACAATTTTGAGTGCGGATAAGATATTGGTAATGGATCATGGTGAGATTGTAGAGCAGGGGGATCATGCCAGTTTGAGTAAAGCGGGTGGTTTATATGAAAAATTGTATCGCCTGCAGTTTGCCAAGGGTGATACGGTCTAAAGTATCAGGATTCTGATTCCTCGTTACTTCCCGGGTGACGAAACGTCCACAAATCATTCAGAAAATAATTTAGGATAGATGCTATAAATATGGCGATGAGGTTCGCCAGGATATAGTGTATTCCAACATAGTGGTGTAGCAGGAGCAGGATAATCCAGTTAAGCCCCCCGGCAATCCAACTGACAAGAGTAAATCTGATTAGACCAGTTCGAATGGCCTGATATCCCTTCATCTCACGATCTGTCCAGGTGAATCGGTGATTCCAGAAAAAATTGTTAAATATGGCAAGCTGAATGGCAAAGAGAGATGCGATGGGAATGGAAACATACAGATATTCCTTCGCGTAATACAGTATCGCACTATTGACAACAATGCCGGAGATGCCGACAAAGGGGAAGGAGATAAAACGCTTGGGAAGCTTCATTTGCATGGATGAATTTAATTGTATCGTTAGGAATGGATAGACAAAAAGCTTGAGGAATGTATGCATCCCGTCTAGCTTCTGAATCTGTGAATATGATGAATAAAATATTACTCTTTGCCATGCTTCTGTCTGCAACAGGGGCTTCTGCCCAGACCTACTCCTATAAGGTGAAATATGGATTGGTTCAAGCAGGCATGGCGACATTGATCCACACCGTGGAAGATGATGTCCTGAACAGCATCTTTATTATTGAATCCTCACCCTGGCTTTCGACGCTATGGTCACTTTCTGATTCTGTGTTGACAGAGTATCTGATTGATGTAGGGCGTCTTGTCAAACACACCAAGGCCATTCATGAAGGTTCTTATCATCGCAATTATGAAGTGACTTTTAGTGACTCCAACTTCGCCACCGTAAATGGTAAGGATAAGGAAATTGACATCCATGGATTGAGGGATATTCCCAGCCTTCTCTA
Source organism: Fidelibacterota bacterium (assembly GCA_018650445.1). GTDB lineage: Bacteria > Fidelibacterota > UBA8477 > UBA8477 > JABMPR01 > JABMPR01. The sequence goes on along the minus strand of JABIFX010000077.1, from coordinate 98,155 downwards.
TGATTTGTCCCTCACTAGATTTCACCACGGCGACACACTACAGTATCGCATGTGGGATGGTCGAGGATCCGGAGAACTGATACTTCTGGTTGAGAAAGTGGGCAAACCCTCACTCTTCAAGCCCTTTGAGAAGCCAGGCTGGCGATTGACACCGCTCAACAGTACTCGGAAGTCTAGAGCAAATCAGATTCAACTCTCCATGCTATATTCAAAATCCTTCCCCCACACACCCTTAAAGATTGAGATTGATACCAAGTATGGCAGCATACAAATGCGTTTGGAAAACCCCTGATTTGCCGAAAATGATACCGACCTGAGATAATACAGGTTATCTTTGCCTACAATTATTATGCTCTAGAAATCAAAAATAATGGGATCCTCTATGCGACGATTATTCCTGCTTTTGTTAATGCCCATCCTCATTTTCCCTCAGGTTTATATTCTTGAGGTAAAGGGGACTATTGATATGGGATTGGCATATTTCTTTGAACGCCAGATCCCTGCGTTGAATGTAGCCGGGGGTGATGCCATCATTCTGGATATGGATACCTTTGGTGGCAGAGTGGATGCAGCCACAATGATGAAGAATGCCCTGCTAAATTCAAAAATAGAGACTTATGCCTTCGTCAACACCAAAGCCATCTCTGCAGGCTCTCTTATAACTTTGGCATGTGATACCATCATTATGCGATCTGGAGCGACTATGGGGGCAACTACGGTCGTAGATGGGCAAAGCCAGAAAGCTGGTGAGAAAGCCCAGTCCTATATGCGTGAGGAAATGGCCTCAACTGCTGAATCAAAGGGACGTAACCCGGATATTGCCATGGCCATGGTAGATGAATCCCTGGATATTGATACACTGATCGCTGCATCAGGGGATACTCTTTTCCTTGATGACATCGAGGGTGCCAACGAAGGCAAATTACTTACCCTGAGAACCTCCACGGCGTTAAAGTATGGAATGGCTGACTATCAAATGGATTCAATGGTTGAAGTCCTTGATCATTTTGGTTTTTCAGATATGGAAATTGTTAATGTGGTTCCCACGTGGTCTGAATCCATTGTTCGCTTTCTTACAGACCCCATTGTCAGTTCGCTACTCATGACGCTTGGATTTTTAGGACTCATCTTTGAGATCCAGAGCCCAGGTTGGGGAATACCTGGAACCATTGGACTGCTCGCCCTCTTCCTTTTCTTTTCCACATCGTTTATTGCAGACCTAGCCAGTATGATGGAATTGTTATTCTTGATCGGAGGTATTGTCCTCCTCGGGATCGAAGCTTTTGTGATTCCCGGGTTCGGAGTGGTGGGAATTCTGGGTATCATCGTCATGGTTTATGCCATGTTTACCATGCTGCTGCCAATAGCGCCAACTTCTGGTGATATTAATGCAGCGCTGTGGGGATTGGTTATTGCCATCATTGGCGGTCTGATCGGATTGGGTCTTATGGTGAAACGAATGCTGAAAACGAAGGCCTGGCAGCGAATCAGTCTGCCAGAGGCAGAAACCCAGGCCGCAGGATATAGTGGAAGCCTGGGCCTAGAAGAAATGGTAGGGAAGAGTGGTGTGGCCATCACATCCCTGCGACCAGCCGGGACGGCACTGATCGAAGGGCAGCGGGTAGATGTTGTAACCCCGGGTACCTTTCTTGAAAAAGACACAGAAATTACAATCATTCAGATAGATGGAAATCGAGTGGTTGTAGATAAAAAAGTTTAATAATTAACACTGGAGGAATTGTGGAAGCTATACCATTGATGTTCATACTGATTGGCCTTGTCGCCTTTCTAGTCCTATTTACTTATTTCATTCCAATCGGATTGTGGATAAGTGCAGCTGCTGCACAAGTCTATGTCGGTCTCTTAACTCTCATCGGGATGAGACTTCGCCGGATTCCGCCACCACTGATTATCAATTCTCTGGTGAGTGCCCGAAAAGCCGGCCTGGATCTAGATACCAATGTTCTTGAAGCTCATTATCTGGCTGGAGGTGACGTGACCAAAGTTGTTCTGGCCCTCATTGCAGCCGACAAAGCCAACATTGATCTGGAATTTCAACGCGCTGCAGCCATTGACCTGGCTGGCCGTGATGTTTTGGATGCGGTGAAAATGAGTGTAAATCCTCGTGTGATTGAAACGCCCAGGGTTTCAGCCATTGCCAAGGATGGTATTCAGCTCTTCTCAGTAGCCAAAGTAACAGTTCGTGCCAATATCGATCGTCTAATTGGTGGAGCTGGAGAAGAGACCGTACTGGCTCGTGTAGGTGAGGGAATCGTTAGTTCAATTGGTTCTTCAGAATCACACAAGCAGGTACTGGAAAATCCCGACATTATATCTAAGAATGTATTGGCTAAAGGACTGGATGCAGGTACAGCATTTGAGATCCTATCCATTGATATTGCTGATGTAGATGTCGGTAAGAATATTGGTGCTACCCTGCAAATGGATCAAGCTGACGCTGATAAGAACATTGCTCAAGCTGTCGCTGAGAAACGTCGTGCCATGGCTGTTGCAGAAGAACAGGAAATGAAGGCCAAGACTCAAGAAATGAGGGCTAAAGTTGTGGAAGCGGAATCAGAAGTTCCCCGTGCTATGGCTGAAGCCTTCCGTCAGGGAAATCTTGGTATTCTAGACTATTACCGGATGGAAAACATCCAGGCTGATTCATCCATGAGGAAGAATCTTTCTGGTCCTGACAAAACAGATAAGAAGTAAGGTCTAAGCCTTATGGATTTGGACAACCTAGGTCCAATAGTTCTATTTATCGTTTATATGGCTATCTCTGCCTGGTCAAAGCAAAAAAAAGCCAGGCAGAGAACCAGACTAACGGAAAAACCTGGAACTCAATCATCAAGTCCCATCTCAAAACCACTGCAGCAGGTGGGTGGGATACTTGATCAACTCAAGAAAGAGTTGTTTGAGATAGATGAGGAGCCTCTGACTTTCCAGCAGGAAATACCTGAATATGAACCTGAAGAGGAAGATGAAATTCCAGTTTCAGACATTGAAGCAACACCACAGTTTGTGGAAGGTTCGCAGGAGCACACACATGCGCATCCCTTGACTACGGTAGTTACTCTAAATGAAAGTAGTGACACTGGTCAGTCCCTGGAAGAGGTCTTAGAACCCTATTCAAAGATTGAGCAGGGTATCATTCTGCATGAGATTCTGGGGAAACCCCGGGCTCGTCAAAAAAACGATGAATGGTTCCATAGGAGCTAGGCTAAAATAAAATGTATAAAAAAAGGCTGAGTTTGACTCAGCCTTTTTTTTGCCTATGAAGTGTGTGACTTATTTGGTCTCAGCCTCGTCAGTTTTGGTTTCCTCTTGATCTGCTGGAGTCTCAGTCTGGGCCTCTTCTTCGGCTTCGGCAGCTTCGGCCTCTGCGCGTTCATCAGCATCTTTACGTTTGATCAAATCTTGATCATCCTTGTGTTTGGTCAATACGATGAATGATGTGGCGAATCCAGTTGCCAGTGTGGCCAAAGCGTATGCTGGAACTGCTAAATGAGCGAGAAGGGTGAATATTCCGACTATAACACCCGTGATTGTCTGCGTGATTGTCGCAGATACCACTGCAGGTGCTGCAGATGCGCAGCCGCCACAACCTCCACCGCCACAACCTGCGGCGACGGGTTCATATATACTGCTTAAACAACCTGGCATGAAGAGGCAGGTTGAATCACAGCAATAAGCGGCAAATATATTGGAGGGTAGGAAACTGTAATTCCCGAATAAATCCATACCCACCTGCTTAATAGCGACATAAGCATTGCCCATAATCATCTCATGTCCGAACACCATTTCGATAAACTTGAAGGCAGATAGAATAAATACATAAAATATCTGATACCCTATCATGGCGGCAACTATCGTCATTACTGTGTAGGCGATCAGGCGAACCGGTTGATTCCAGAGCAGAGTATAAGATCCAAACATGGAACCCATTGTGTCTTCTTCAGCACAGGCCACTATGCTGGGTGACATAAATAAGCCCACACCAAAAGCCAGGGCGGAAAATGCCAGGAAGAGTGCCGTAGGTAGAAAAATGACAAAGAGAAGACCATAAAAAATGATATCTAAGACTGGCCATTGAGCCAACCATCCAAAAAGTGCCGCTAAAAGGACAAAAAATCCAACAACGATACCGATGGAAATCGGTCCAAAAAATACAGGGAACCAATTCTTCATAGCCCATTTCCAACCATCTCTGGAGGAATAAAACAGATCACCCTTGTACTCTTTGATGGTAATCTTTGCCACTGAGGTAAGTCCCAGCCAAAGAATGATAATCGAAAATGTATATGATAGAGCTACCAGGATGTGTCCGAAGGTGCTATCGGCCAGACAAAGGACCGAAGAAGGCATGAGGTGAAAATCATTCCAAATACTTCCCAGGGAATGACCTTCCACCAGGAGTGCGAGATATGTCATGAAGAGATACACTATATATGAAGCCAGTAACGCCTCCAGCATGACCATCATGCGTCGGCCTAGTGCCAGACGCGGTGCACGAAACATATCCTTGAAATTGAAATGCAGTTGAGTTTCAAGCATGGGTGATTCTCCGTATTGAATTATTAATATTTATTTGGCTTACATTTCCTGTCGAACGAAGTCAACCCAGACAGGGAGGCTCGTCATAGCCTGGATTTCTTTGGCGTAGGCTTCTGCATCTTTCGATTCCTGGAAATTCCCTACACGCAGGCGATAATAGATTTCGTCTTTATCCTTAAAGAATGCTCTCTGGATATAGCTTTCGATACCATATTTATCTTGAAGCTCATGTGAAGCAGCTTGAGCATCATCAAGAGCAGGCCAGGATGAAACCTGAATAGTATAAGTTCTTGCCGCCAGCGGAATAAGATTTCCTCGACTGGTCGAAGCAGGTTTTGATTTTGTGGCTTTTTTTCTCTTAATAATACTTTTACGCGATTTTGTAGCGTCACCAGGAGATTTCATTTTGGAAAGGTAACGTCGTTGGACACCCTCATCTGTAAGACTCACAGAAGGTGTGTCTGCAATGGTGGTATCCTTGGTTTTTAACGCATCAACGATATGATCCGGAATTTCACCATCAACCAGGGTATTATCTTCGCTCATTACAGCTTCATAAAAATAGTTGGTCTGCTCTGTTTCACCGTCGTTGGTGACTTCAAGGACCACATCATAATTTCCAGAGAAATCCGGTTTAAAAGAAATTAATTCAAGCGTATCAGAAGGCAAAAACCCAAGCAATTCACTACTATCCGGTAATTGGGCGAAGATCCAGTTTATTTTCTGTCCTTCGACAGGTTCCTCAACTTGGAGGGTGATATATTCACCCAGTTTGACCTCTTCGCGCCCAAATCGGCTATTCCACATGTCGCAGTTGACAATAATGCTTAGAACTATCAGAATCAATAAAGTGCGTTTAAGTAGAACATTATTAGTCATTTCTGCCTCCTGATACAGGCTAATAATTAGAGATTAGAGGCGATAATTTCAGCCCCACTAAAGAAAAATGCAATCTCTTTCTCAGCATTCTCATCTGAATCGGAGCCATGCACTGCGTTTCTGCCCTTATTCTCAGCATACATTTTCCGGATTGTGCCATCTGCAGCTTCAGCTGGATCTGTGGCCCCAATTGTATCTCTCCAGGCTTGAACAGCGTTGTCCTTTTCCAGTGCCATCACGAATGTTGGTCCTGAAGACATGAAGTCAATCAGCTCTCCATAGAAGGGACGTTCTCGGTGAACAGCGTAAAATTCCGAGGCCTGTGCACGTGTTATCAGAGTCAGACGACCCCCTTTAATTGAAAAACCAGCTTGCAGTGTGGCATCGATGACTTTGCCAAGTTTACCAGATGCCACTGCATCAGGTTTGATCATTGCGAATGTTTTGTTACCCAAAATCTTTACTCCTATAACGTTTTAATTTGCTTATTTCATTAAAATTTCTTGCATGAGTTCACCAATTCCAGCTGGGCTTTCAGAAACTGCAATACCTGCAGCCTTAAGCGCTGCAATTTTATCTGATGCAGTTCCCTTGCCACCTGAAATGATGGCACCTGCATGACCCATACGACGCCCTGGAGGAGCCGTGGTGCCAGCAATAAATGCCACAATGGGTTTGGTGAAATTCTTTTGTGCCCATTCGGCAGCTTCCTCTTCTGCGGTTCCACCAATTTCACCGATCATAACCACAGCATCAGTGCCTTCATCCTGATTGAACAGGTTAAGCAGATCAATAAAGTTAGAACCAATAATTGGATCACCACCAATACCAATACAGGTGGATTGACCAATACCACGAGAGCTTAATTGATGCACAGCTTCGTAAGTTAGAGTTCCACTTCTTGAAATAACACCAACCTTACCTTCCTGATGAATAAATCCTGGCATGATACCAATTTTTCCAGCCCCGGGTGATATCACTCCAGGACAGTTTGGACCAACCATACGGGTCTTTTTACCTGCCATATATTCATGAACCTTGACCATATCTGCAGTCGGAATACCTTCTGTAATACAGATTACCAGATCTAATTCAGCATCTACAGCTTCCATAATGGCATCTGCAGCAAATGGTGGTGGAACGAAAATGACAGAAGTGTTGGCCTGGGTTGCGTCCTTAGCCTCTTCCACCGTATTAAATATTGGCACACCAGCATCCGTTTTCTGGCCACCTTTCCCAGGCGTGACACCAGCAACTACCTGAGTACCGTATTCCAGCATCTGAGCTGTGTGGAAGGATCCTTCACTTCCAGTGATGCCCTGGACAACCAGCTTTGTATCATTATTAACTAGAATCATGCGATTACTCCTTGATGGCTGCAGTTACTTTTTCCGCAGCTTCAGCCAGACTTGTGGCAACAATAAAATCAATGTCCGAATTAGCCAGAAGCCGAGCACCCTCTTCTGCATTTGTCCCTGCCAGTCTTACAACGATGGGGACATTCACTTTCACCTTTTCGAGTGCTAAAATGATACCCATTGCAACACGATCACACCTGACGATTCCACCAAAAATGTTGATTAATACAGCTTTAACATTGGAATCACTCATAATGATACGAAAACCATTCGACACCGTGTCAGGATTGGCAACGCCACCAACATCGAGGAAATTGGCAGGTTCTCCGCCGTATAATTTGATAATATCCATTGTACCCATGGCTAGACCAGCGCCATTGACCATACAGCCTACATTTCCATCTAATTTGATGTAGTTCAGGTTGTAGCTGGAGGCTTCAACTTCTGAAGCTTCTTCTTCACTGAGATCCCGATATTCAAGTATATCTGCTTGTCGGTATAGTGCATTGTCATCAAAATTCATTTTGGCATCCAATGCCATGACATGCCCACTGCCTGTAACAACGAGAGGGTTGATCTCTACCAGAGATGCATCTGATGCATCAAAAGCATTCCAAAGTGCAAACATAAATTTGACAGCTTCTCTGACCTGAACACCCTGAAGACCCAGAGCGTAGGCTAATTTCCGGGCCTGGAAAGCCTGGAGACCCATACCGGGCTCTATCCATTCCTTGATGATCTTTTCCGGGGTTTCAGCAGCAACTTTTTCAATTTCCATACCACCTTCAACAGAAACCATAAAAACGAACTGTCCGGTTTGCCGATCCAGAACAATACCCATATATAGTTCTCTGGCGATATCGATACCTTCCTCAACCAGCAGACGTCCTACCGTTTTACCTGCAGGTCCTGTCTGGTGGGTCACCAGTGTTTTACCTAATATTTCGTTGGCGTACAGTGTGACTTCGTCAAGGTTTTTGGCAATTTTTACACCGCCAGCCTTTCCGCGCCCCCCAGCATGAATCTGGGCTTTTACTACAAAGATATTTGAGTCGAGAGATTTGGCGACACTTAAAGCCTCCTCAGCAGAATAAGCAACGCCACCGTTGGGTACAGGGACATTGTATTTCCGAAAGATCTCTTTAGCCTGATACTCATGAATATTCATGTATTACTTCCTTTTACTTTCAATGATCTCAATCATGAATGAGACATTATTTTATAAATATCAATGTGTTATTATGGTTCCGTTTAGTCCTGAAGAATCCTTTTGAATTCCCTCAATGCTGGTGATAATGACTTGCTTGCCACCGCCTTCAAGAAAATTTATACTGGCTTCAATTTTGGGTCCCATATTGCCAGGAGGGAAGTGTCCATCAGCCAGATACTGTTTTGCTTCAACCAGTGTGAGATTTGCCAGCAGCTGTTCATTCTCTTTGCCAAAATTCAATGCGACCCGATCCACATTGGTAAAAATATAGAGTAGCTCAGCACCAATCTGGGTACCCAGCAGGGCAGAAGCCTTATCTTTATCAATGACCGCATCCAACCCCTCAAGATTACCATTAATATCTCTAAAAGCCGGGACACCACCACCACCAACTGCGATCACTATATGTCCAGCCTCAATAAGTTCGTTAATGACCTGAGAGTTAATAATATCAATAGGTTCAGGTGAGGGGACCACCCGTCTCCAATTGTCATTATCCAGCTTTTTGATACTCCATCCAAATTGAGCGGCTTTTGTCTTGGCTTCGTCCTCAGGTAATTCAGTCCCTATATATTTGGTGGGATTCTGTATGGAGGGGTCATTTTCATCAACCAAAACTTGAGAGATCAAGGTGACAACCTGACGGTGAATCTCATCTGCTCTGAGACGATTGATCAGGGATTGCTCGATCATATATCCCATGCCACCTTCAGTGTCGGCAACATTGATTCCCAGGGGTAAATAAGGGATGGATTCCGCCAGCTCTTCTGTACGTAGAGCAGCATTGCCTACCTGCGGGCCATTGCCATGTGTAATGACAGGAATGATGCCCTGCTTTAACAGGTCAATAATGGATCCCAGGCTGGCCCGGGTGTGTTTGAACTGATTCCGTATTGAATCAACTTCTCCAGGCGGGGAAATTGCATTTCCACCCAAAGCTACAACTGCTTTTCGCAATAGTTTCTCCTTCAAGATTAAAAGCAAAGTAATGTATTTGCTGTGATATGAAACTCAACCCAAATCCAAAGATTCCTGGCAAATTATTGGATTAAATGTTTACTAAAAAGGGGGAGCAGAAATCGAGGATTTAGTCCTGAATAGCATCTTCAGTTTCATCCTCAAACTTATAGTCCGGAATACCTCGATTGACTTTATAATTTTTAAATTGAATAGTGATAGAACCGTTCAGCCATTCATCTGTCAGACTTGCATCAAAATCCCGCATGTCAGTCGGTTTTTTACCAAGACGTTGTAGATTTTTGAAATCAGGCGGGAAGGTCATTTTTATGGAGGTGGATGTTGGTAAAAAGATACCATCAACCTGGTCATATTCAGAAGTAAGCCGGAAAAATTCTTGACCATCATGAACCACCCAGGCTTCCGCAATATTTCCTGTCTCCTGATTTACAAAAAAGTTTATGGTTCCGAGTTCATTCATAAACGTGTCTTCCAGGGTAACTTCAAATAGGGGCTCTCCATCTACCAGGGAGTCATTTACAATCTGAAGGGAGACCGAATCCCGTAGAAAAGTAAAGAAGGGTTGAATGCCTTGTTTAGGCACAATGGCAAATCCTTTCACCTCGACTTTACTCATATCAGGGGCTTTATACATATAGTGAATATTGCGAGAGGGCATACGAAAACCTGGAATGTCCAGGGCAAGCTTAATATCTACCTCATAATCTTCTATGCGCTCCCAATTCCCAAGCATTAGGTCTTGTAGCTCCTTTTGGTCAGGATAGTCCTGGGCTATGGAGCCTACAGACACGCATAGCATGATGATAATTGGTAATATTTTATATGTATGACTCATGAAAGGATATCCTTTCTACGGAATATGATAAGTGCAATACCGAGAAACATAACGATGTTGGAGGCAACCAGTCCAAAGCCCCTGAATAGATCAGCCCATGGGATTGGATCATAAAATGCTTGCTCCCAATTCGAAAAATAGGTGGTAAAGAGATAGGGCTGGATACTCTTGAACACCTCCAAGGGTAGTGTAGAAACCATAAGAATAAAAATGAACAACGCCATGGTTCCAATTACTGGACCTACGGCATTTCTCACCATGGTTGAGAAGAATATGGCGATAGAACTCACCAGGACCATATTTATAAATGAGAAGAAGTAGGCTATAAAAAATCTCACAAGCGCATCACTGGACTCGAGAATGAGCACGCCATTGTGAAAAACCAGCATATCACCACCACCGTGCCAGATCAAACCCAACCCCAGCGTGAGAAGCCCAAAGTAAAAGACGAAGATAAAGGTATAAATTATCGTAGCTAAAACTTTGGATGTGAAAATACTTAACCGCGAGATTGGTCTCGTTGCATAAACCCTGAATGTCCCATTAGCATGTTCCCCGGCAAAGATATCACCACCAACCAGTGCCAGGAGAAATGGGATATGTATCCAGAAGAAATTCATAATGAAATAGGCTGCTGTAAAACCGTTGGTAGGTGAGCCCTCGATAAAGAACATATCTGAGACAGAACTCTCGATCTGACCTTCAATATGGGAGGTACCCATGCCATAGCCCCAGAGGATGAGAGGAACGATACCTGTAAATAAAATGATACCTATATAGGACCGTATCAGTGAGAAAATCTTGTAGAGTTCGTTCTGCGTGAGCTTAAAGAGTATCATTTTCCCTCCATGAGTGAGAGAAAGTAATTCTCTAGACGATTCCGCTGAGAAACTGAAAAGATATTGATTTTTGCAGCAGACATGAGCCGAATGAGCTCAGGAATTTTATTGTAATGAATCTCAATGCTGATGGCGTTGGCCAGGGGAGTAATCTGAGTAACCAGATCTGTTTTCTCCAGAAAGACCAGAGTGGTTTTTGAATCTTCAACCTCCAACTCAATCGTCACACTATCAATTTCACGGAAGATGTTCTGCATGGAGCCCTGAGCAGCCAGTTTACCATTGAAAATAAGGGCAATATCTGAACAGATCAGTTCAACTTCGTGTAGAAGATGAGAGGACAAAAAAATCGTTACATTCTGTTCTGCCGCTATTTTTAGAATAAAATCTCGTATCTCATGCATTCCCTGGGGATCAAGACCAGTCGTAGGCTCATCCAGAACCAGGAGTTTTGGATCGGGGAGAAGTGATTGGGCCAAACCAAGACGCTGTTTCATGCCCTGGGAAAAAGTTTTAACCTTATCCTTACGACGTTCATATAATCCCAGCAGGTCTAATAAACTGTTGATGTGTTCATCACTATCATGTCCAGTGATTCGTCCCAGGATCTTCATGTTCTGATAGGCGCTGAGGTTCTTATAAAAATCAGCTCTGTCCACCAGAGCACTCATATCTTTACGGACCCCATGTCCCTTAAGGCTGGAGTTGCCTAGGACATCAAAGTGTCCCTTATCAGCCGCAATGAGACCGGCAACCACCCTGATCAAAGTAGATTTTCCGGCTCCATTTGGTCCAAGAAACCCAAAAATGGATCCCCGGGGAACGCTGAGAGTCACATCATCCAGTGCCTGGATGGTTTTAAATCGTTTGGATATCCCATAACAGGCTAGAGCTGGAGAGCCCTGATCGCTTGCATTAGGCTCAGTATCTTGAGATGAGGTCATGTCAGTTTCAGTCATATCATAATCACTTGCTTTTGAAGAATGTTAGTCATGTAAAAATCTACCTATCACGGGAGGTATTGGTACAAAAAAAGCTCCGATTCACGGAGCTTTTTAAATTTTTCTAGATATTGGAAAAAATCAGGCAGCTTTTACAATTTTCCCTGACTTGATACAGCTCGTGCAAACTTTTTTATGTGTGTTTTGTCCATCAACAGAAACACGAATACGTTGCAGGTTAGGTAACCATCTGCGACGAGATTTTTTGTGTGAGTGACTCACATTGTTGCCCGTAACTGGACCTTTTCCACATATATCACATCGTTTTGCCATTTTCATACTCCCATTCTAAAGCGCGCAAATATAGACGGACATGTCCCTGTGTCAAAGAATATTTCACTCCAAGCTAGTAAGATTACTAAAGGGATGATATTATTGGTTTAGGCGATAAATTGTGACCCTTGCCCAGTAGCATATAAAAATCATGTCAAATTCCCCTCATTTGCCAATTCTTTTAAGACCATCCTCGCATATTCAAGAGCTTCAAGCTACATTAAATGAAACCAAGCAGGAGGCAAACGTACTTGTTAATTAAGAATACTCAAGATTTAGTCAATTTTATTCAGGATATCGGGATTCCACCTTATGTGGCGCTGGATACGGAGTTTCTATCTGAAAAAACTTATTATCCTCAACTCTGTCTAATCCAGATTGCTCATGGCTCCCACGCCGCAGTCATTGACACACTTAGCGATATAGATCTTGAGCCGCTTATTCAATTTCTCAGAAACCCAGGAATTGTGAAAGTATTTCATGCAGCTGAACAGGATCTGGTCATCTTGTGGAATGATTTCAAATTGGCTCTTACACCAGTATTTGACTCCCAGATTGCAGCGATGGTCTGTGGTTTCGGAGATCAAGTTTCTTACGCTCAATTGGTTAAAACCTTTACAAAAACCAGAATTGATAAGAGTTCCCAGATCGTAGACTGGTCAAAACGACCTCTACGAGATCGTCACCTCGAGTATGCCCTGGCAGATGTTACACATCTTTGTAAAGTCTATGAGCGTCTTCACAAGGAAATTGATAAACAAGGGCGAGCCACCTGGGTAGCAGAAGAAATGCTGGAGCTATCTGACACAAAGCGTTTTGAATTCAAACCGGAAACTCAGGCCAGGAAATTGAAAATGAGAAATATGACGCCACGTCGTCTGGCCATGCTCCATGGATTGGTAACTTGGCGAGAAGAGCGGGCGAAAATCCAGAATATTCCACGCGGATGGATCATTAAAGATCTCGCTTTACGTGACCTGGTCTTTAACCCTCCTGCGAATCTGAAGGATTTAGGTCGTGCACGGGGGATTGGAGGCAATGCACAGGGTAGGGCAGGACAAGAAATTCTCAGCACTATCCAAAAAGCCCAACAGCTGCCCCTCTCAGAGTGTCCGCCTGTTCAGGATACCACCGCTGATGAGGAAATCAATGGCAATGCTATCGTGCTACTACGTGCCTTACTCACTCATGTCTGTGACAAAAATAATGTGGCACCCAAGCTGGTTGCCTCAAAATCAGATTTGGAGCAATTGACGCTGGGTGTTGAAACAAGATTGTCTGGTGGCTGGCGGCGAGATCTATTTGGAAAACTGGCTGAACAACTGTTACGTGGGGAAATATCTCTGACCCTGTCACATGGAAAAATCGGTATAGTCTATAGACAATAACATGCAGAATTAAACACAATGAGTAACACATCACCCATAAGTAGAGTAACCAGGTCCCGGGAAGAAGCCAGAGCCAGTTATGATAAAATGAGTGGATGGTACGATTTGCTCGCAGGTCTCTCCGAAAAGAAGTATAAAGATATGGGTTTGCAGATCCTGGATATTCAAAATGGGGAGCAGGTCCTGGAGGTCGGTTTTGGAACGGGACAATGCTTACTGAAAATGGTCGAGTGTGCTGGGGAAACAGGCGGTATCTTTGGGGTGGATCTCTCTCCGGGAATGTTGGAGGTTGCCCAGGCAAAGCTCCACAAGGCGGGGATTGGTGATTCTGTTGAGATATGTCTCGGAGATGCAGCAGAGTTGCCCTACGCTGACAATTCCTTTGATGCAGTTTATTCAAGTTTTACCTTAGAACTGTTCGACACTCCTGAAATTCCTGTAGTTCTATCAGACTGTCAGCGAGTACTAAAACCTGGCGGTAGACTTTGCATTGTGTCTATGTCTAAGAAATCCCAAAGTAGTGTCATGGTCAAACTATATGAATGGACTCAGAAAAACTTCAATAAATATGTAGATTGCCGACCTATTTATGTTGAAAAATCTCTCAGGGATAACGGATATGTTATTCAAAGTGTAACTGAGATGTCCATGTTTGGTTTGCCAGTGGATATTGTCCTGGCAAAAAATGAGTAATTGATCTGAAAAAGTGGAGCGTTGATGGTTAAAACAAGTGGCAATGTCACGGGAATGGGAGCTGTGGGAGCATTCCTAAAGGTAGGTACCTGATCAGAATCCTTGTTGAGAGTTCTCAACCAGGGATTTGATAATAGCAAGGCTCTGGAGGAAAAAGCAACTGCCACCCTGGCCGGTGGTATCATGCAGCATGGCTATCAATGCGGCATGATTTGGGGAGCAGCACTTGCAGCAGGGGCTGAAGCCTACAGACTCTCTGGCTCGGGATCAGAAGCTGAAACCAGGGCGGTCAAAGCTTCTCAACAATTGGTCGATACATTTCGAACTCAAAATGAGCATATCAATTGCCTTGAAATCACTGATATCGACGAAACATCTTCTACACTAAAAATGGTGACATTCTTTCTGTTTAAAGGCGGAACAATAGGCTGTTTTAGAATGGCAGCGAAATTCGCTCCCCAAGCCTACAAGGAAATCGAAGAGACGCTTTCAGAAGAAATATCAGTATTTCCAACCCAACCTGTCAGTTGCGCATCCCTTTTGGCCAAGAAGATGGGCTTTTCAGAGGAACATCAAGTCATGGCTGCTGGCCTTGCCGGTGGAATTGGATTAAGTGGGGGGGCCTGCGGAGCACTGGGAGCTGCCATCTGGCTTAAAGGCGTGCAAAGCAATTTAGAGTCTGGAGAGAAATTCGAGTTTAATAATCCTGCAACTCTAGAGGCCATGGAGAAATTTTTAGAAGTCAGCGATTATGAGTTTGAGTGTTCGGATATTGTGGGAAGAAAATTTAAAAATGTGGAAGATCATGCCGACTATATCGCCTGTGGTGGCTGCTCAAAAATTCTTGACCAACTGGCAAATTAACAGCAACTACTGGTGTCATGAAGTACCACTAGAGGTGGATGAGTCCATCTGAAGAAAGGGCGCGGAGAATGTCAATTTACATTGAGACCCAATCACTTATTTATATCCTCCTTGGACTCTTCGTTCTATTGATAACGGCCGTCACGATTCTTCTGAGAATTAAGAAAAAGAAAAAACTTCAGGAAAGTATACCCGGTGTAGAAGAAATGGCCAAAACCACTTTTTTCTGGGCAGATTATCATCGTGGAAAAATTGGTGATGATAAGTAACCACGATATCTATTGGCTACATAATTTCTCTATCAAGGAGAGCACTTACCATGAATGTTGAAAAACCCAAAGGCGATCCAACAACGCGGCTCTATTGGATGGACAATTTAAGAACTTTCACCATCTTTCTGGTGGTACTCTATCATGTTGGTGGTGTGTATGAGTCTACAGGGCTATGGGGCTGGTTCTGGATAGTCGATGATCCAACGACCATTACCTGGGTAGGTATTGTTGGAATCATGTTTGATATCATGGTGATGCCAACCATGTTTTTTATCGCGGGCTATCTGGTCCCTGGTTCGCTGAAAAACAAAACCGCTTCAGCTTTCCTGAAAGGGAAACTTAAAAGATTGATACTTCCCTGGTTGATTGCAGTCCTGACATTAATTCCACTTTACAAAGTCATTTTTCTTTATTCACGAGGACTGCCACAGGAGATCTGGACAAACTACTTTCACTTCAATAACCCCAATAGCCAGAACTGGTTATGGTTCCTGCCAGTTCTCTTTCTGTTCAACCTGCTCTATCTAATTTTTTCAAATACCAAGATCAAAGTACCACCGGTTTCAATCAAAGCATGGATTTGGGCAACCTGCTTCATCGGATTTGTATATAGCTATAGTATGGGCGTGTGGCTGGGAATGAGGAGTTGGACACTAACCCCTGTCCTGGATTTTGAAAATGAGCGACTCCTGATTTATTTCATAGCCTTTTTACTGGGAGCCAGCAGCTTTAAACAAGGGTTGTTTCTCAACAGTCCCCCCCGGAAATTGTTGTATAATATTACAAATGGTATCGCCTGGATTCCAGTTACCCTACACATCTTTGCCCGTCTATATCCCTTCGTTTATCCAGAAGGTTTTAGTGTTACACCGCTGTACCGGACGATTTGGTGGCTCAGTTTTGATCTCTCACTCCTTGCCATGCTCTACGCTACATTGGGTACCTTCTGGAGGTATTTTAATAAACCAGGTAAATTGTGGATTCACTTAAACCAATATTCATATGGGGTCTATATCATCCACGTTATTATGATCGGTATTTTTGGAACCATGCTGATGAATACTGGATTACCGGTTCTTGTGAAATACCCCTTACTCATCTTGATGACCTATATGTTTAGTAATCTAACCGTCGCAGGATATTACTACGCTCGTAGATTATTATTTGAATCAGATTAGTAGTCATCTTTCAGCAGTTTGGAAAATCATTTATTTCTAGTTCTTCACATCAGTATGCTTAGAATTGAGGCGATAGATGGGTTATTTAACTCAATTGTATAGATATCATGGTTGAACCGTCGCAAAACGAAAGCAGATAAATGAGTCTTGAAGACTATGGGTGGGATGAAACCTGGGCTGAAAAACTAGCACAGGCAGAAGACAATCGAGGTATCCCTGCTCGTGTCATTTCTGAACATCGTAGCGAATACAAGGTCCATACGGGTAAGGCTGATATCTCCGCAAAAGCAGCGGGCAGACTCTATCATGCGCCCTTCAAGCAAACCGAATTGCCAGCTGTAGGGGACTGGGTGGTTGTGGATGATACAGATGTAAGAGGCAAAGCCACCATCCGCGGCGTTTTACCAAGAAAATCCACATTTTCTCGGAAAGTTGCTGGAAAAAATTCCAACGAGCAGGTCATGGCCACCAAC
The DNA here is from genome assembly GCA_018650445.1 of Fidelibacterota bacterium. Taxonomy (GTDB): domain Bacteria; phylum Fidelibacterota; class UBA8477; order UBA8477; family JABMPR01; genus JABMPR01. Next base: position 81,357 of record JABIFX010000077.1, on the reverse strand, counting down.
CTTGATACGGTATGGATAGTTTCAACATTTGGCGCTGATCTGAATCCAGCTCGCCTGGAGAGATATATTGCCCTTGTGGTTGAATCTGGGGCAAGACCAGTGATCATCCTGGCCAAATCTGATCTGGTAGAATTGACTGAACCCATCATAGAATCACTTCAAGAAAGAATCCAGAATGTGCCCATCTATGCCGTCAGCGCGAAAGCGCAAATTGGTTTGAGCAATCTAAGGCAATATATTGCACCTGGCCAAACTATCGCTCTGTTGGGTTCATCCGGTGTGGGCAAGTCCACGCTTATCAATCATTTTGTGGGTCATGAACTCCTTCACACTGCCTCGGTAAGAGAAAAGGATGGCAAGGGCCGACACACTACCACACATCGTGAATTAATATTTCTACCTACAGGCGGCTTGTTGATCGATACGCCTGGGATGCGTGAGCTCCAACTCTGGCGGCGGGACGATAATCTTGATAAAAGTTTTTCAGATATTGACGATATTGCTGTGGAGTGCAGATTTTCAGACTGTTCTCATGAGACAGAGCCTGGTTGCGCTGTGATTGCCGCCGTTGAAAGTGGCGATCTCTCAGAGGAAAGAATTAATAATTATATGAAATTGAAAAAAGAACTCTCTTACCTCGATCGAAAGACTGACGTGCAGGCCGAACAGGCGGAAAGAAAGAAGTGGAAGGCGGTCAGTAAAGAGCAGCGGCGCTTGACTCAACAGCATAAAGGGAACAAGAAACGGTAAAAATAAATTCATCGCTGAGATCCCATTCAACCTGATGAATCAACGATTAGAGCATATGAAAAATATCCAGCCCAAGATTTCAGTTCTTAATAAAGACCAAATTCTAAAAGTCCATCAGGACTCCCTTAAAGTGCTGTCCCACACTGGGATACGGGTAGACTCAGAACGCGCAAGAGCAGTGTTCTCTGAAACACTTGGTGTATCAATTGATGATAATCTTATACAGATACCAAGTGAAATAGTGGAGCAATCCATCCATTCTGCACCTGCGAATATCAATATGTACAATAGAGACAGAAGCCTGGCCTTCTCCTTGGGAGGGCATCAGCCATCTGGAACGATTTATGGGATCGGTGTGACCAACTCCTGGTATCAGAATCCACACAATGACTCTGCTACCCCCTTTACTCGGAAGCATGTTGAGCTCGCCACAGCGCTTGGCAATACACTTTCCCAATTTGATCTTATTTCGACTCCCGGGGTGATCCAAAACGACAATTCTCAGGTGGGTGAGGTTCTAGCCACCCTGGAGATGATGGCCAATACGAGCAAACCATTGAGCATATTAATATCAGAGCCGAAACAATTTGACCTGGCGCTCAGCATGATGGAGCATATTCATGGTGATCTCTCAGAAAATCCATTTGTACTCCCATATTTCAATCCAATTACACCTCTGGTGTTGAATGAGGACACTACTGATAAGATGTTTTCCACCATTGATCGTGACCTACCTTTCATTTTTTCCAGTTATGGGATGTCAGGAGCAACAGCGCCTATCAGTGCCGAGGGCACCCTGGTCATGCTCAATGCCGAATTATTAGCAGGTCTGGTCTTCTCTCAATTAATTAAACCTGGGACACCCATCATTTTAGGAAGCCTGCCTTCTGTTTTTGAAATGCAGAATATGATTTCCGCATATACATCTCAAACCATGCTGGTAAACCTGGCCTGTGCTGAGATGATGGATCACTATCACATTCCACACGCAGGAACTTCTGGCAGTGGTACCGGGTGGGGACCGGATCTATTAGCCAGTGGTACCTTGTGGATGAACCATCTTACCAATTCCATCGGTAGGGTTGGACTGGCGCCTTTTGTCGGAGGTAATTTTGATTCTCAGGCCTTTTCACCCACCACCGTGGTCTATGCAGATGAAGTGATTCGTCAGGTCAGACAATTTGCAGGTGGTTTTGTGTTGGACGACCAGACCGATCCGTTGAAAGATATCCATTCAGTGGGACCTGGAGGAAGCTTTCTGCTGTCTGAGGCTACCCTGGCTCAGTACCGAGATGTCCATGAACAGCATAGCCAGATTTGGCCGGGTTATTCATTAAATCAGTGGCAAACTGAGTTTTCACCTGATGCGTTAAGCAGGTTGAGAGAGTACACTCTAAATGTGCTGAATAAGCTTCATATACCGGAGGACCATGAATCAGTCCTGAGCCGAGGAGAGGAATTTATTAAACCACTTTCGCTCTAATAATTCTCACCAATACGTCCCTGCGAATCACTGAAATTTATTTGTTGTCAGCGACCCTGCTGAATAACATGTTCTGAGATGTTTAAGATTGGACCTATAGAATTGAAATCGAAAGCTCTGCTGGCTCCCATGGCCGGTGTGACAGGTCACCCCTTTAGGGTACTATGCAAAGAACAGGGCGCCGGTCTGGTCTATACTGAATTTGTATCTGCCAATGGCATCATCCGCGAGAATCAGAAGACATTGGAGATGATGAAATTCACGGAATCTGAACGACCCATCGGAGTTCAGATTTTTGGTGAAACTCCTGAAGTCCTGGCCCAGAGTGCCAAATATATAGAAGACGTTGTCAAACCCGATCTCATTGATCTGAATTTTGGTTGCCCTGTTCCAAAGGTTACCAAAAGAGGAGCGGGATCAGCCATCCTCAAAGATCTACCCCTTATGGATGATGTTGCCAGAGCCGTTGTGGAAGCAGTTTCAATCCCTGTGACAGCAAAAATTCGTTCAGGATGGAACAATGGCTGCATAGTTGCCCCTGTGGCTGCCGCTGCCCTGGAAGCAGCCGGAATTAAGGCGCTCACTTTGCACCCCCGAACCACCAAGCAGCTGTACACAGGTGAAGCGGATTGGAGCTTGATTGCTGAAACGCGAAAGTCCATAAGTATTCCTCTCATCGGGAATGGGGATATCAAAAGTGCGGCGGATGCCAAACGTATGATTGATGAAACGGGTTGTGATGGTGTCATGATTGGTCGGAGAGCCCTGGGAAATCCATGGATATTCCGAGAGATCAATGACTACCTCGATACTGGAATTCTACCTGAGGCAGTACGGCTGATTGACCGTGTGAAATTATGTCATCGTCATTTATACCTGGAAGCAGTGACTATGGGTGATTATCGGGCAACCAATTATATCAAGAAACACCTTAGCTGGTACCTCAAAGGCTTTCCTGGTGCCTCAGAATATCGGAAACGTCTCTACCGTCATATGGAATTTGCCTATATGGAAGGTGAAATTTCAAAAATTATCACTGAGTTGGAAAAGGATCCAGAGTTGGCGAACTTCGCATATCGCGAAGAAGGAGACTTGTTCCCCAACGTTCCAGGTAGCAAAGACAATTACTAAATAGTTGTTTTAAGAATGGATGGTCTTAATTAAGCCTAACATTCTCTATACATATTTATAAATAAGATTATAATATTTGCATTACAATCTTGCCTTCATTGGCTGGAAATTTGCATTGATTCGTGTTGACGATTTTGTTTTAATTTAGAAATAATTACATAAAGGAGATACAATGAGCGATCGAATGAAAGTATTGATCATGGGCGCGGCTGGGCGCGATTTTCATAATTTTAATGTTTTTTTCCGGGACAACGAAGCCTATGATGTGGTTGCTTTCACGGCCACACAAATTCCAGATATTGATGGCAGAAAATACCCAGCAGAATTAGCTGGAAGCCTCTATCCTGAAGGCATTTCTATACACGACGAAGAAGAACTGGAAGACCTTATTTACGATCTTGATGTAGATGAAGTTGTTTTTTCCTATAGTGATCTTCCATACGACTATGTCATGTCAAAAGCTGCTATCGTGAATTATGCCGGTGCAGATTTTCGTCTCATGGGTGCCAAATCAACTATGATTCCCAGCACCAAACCTGTGATTGCTATTTGTGCAGCTCGTACAGGCTGTGGTAAAAGCCAGACTACACGTGCAGTCTGTGATCATCTCACAGCCCAAGGTAAAAAAGTGGTCGCTATCCGTCACCCCATGCCATATGGTGATCTTGTAAAACAGAAAGTGCAGCGCTTTGCTGAGCTGGCTGATCTCAAAAAACATGATTGTACCATTGAAGAGATGGAAGAATATGAACCACACATCATGAATGATACAGTCGTCTATGCCGGCGTTGATTACGAAGCCATTCTACGAGAAGCAGAAAAAGAAGCTGATATTATCATCTGGGATGGTGGTAACAATGATATGCCATTCTATATGCCAGATATCATGATAACTGTAGTGGATCCCCATAGAGCTGGTCACGAATTGACCTACTATCCCGGTGAAACCAACCTGCTCATGGCTGATGTTGTCGTTATCAATAAGATTGATACTGCTGATATTGATGACATTGCCACGGTACGTGAGAATATCCGTATCGTCAATCCTGAAGCCATTGTGATTGATGCTGCATCACCTGTTTCTGTTGATGATGAAGAAGTTATTTATGGGAAAAAGGTATTGGTCGTTGAAGATGGCCCAACTTTGACCCATGGTGAGATGCAATATGGAGCTGGTGTGGTTGCTGCTGAGAAATATGGTGCAGAGAGTCTGGTCGATCCCAGACCCTGGACTGTGGGTAAACTTTCAGAAACCTTCGAAAAATATCCAGATATTGGTCAGATTTTACCAGCTATGGGATATGGTGATGAGCAGATGAAAGATCTTGAAACCACTATCAATAAATCTGAATGTGAAGCCGTGATCATTGGAACACCAATTGACTTGCGACGCATCATCAATATTGAGAAACCCTCTGTCCGAGTGACTTACAAGCTGCAGGAAATTGGAATGCCCACCCTGGCTTCCGTCCTGAATACTGAAGTTCTCAAGGAAATGGAAGAGGCAGTCAAAAAGAGTCTCTAACGACTGGCTACGAGCCACATGTTAGATTGAAGAGGTCCTGTCTGCATGCATTCGGGACCTTTTTGTTTTAATCAGACTGGTCAGTAATAGATTATGCGCGTATGAGTCGTAAGAAATCAAATAGGATTAGTGTCGGCGAAGGGTGGACCTTTAATGCAGCCCAGGATCACTCATCAAGCAGACGGGTGAGTGGCAATAGGATTGTACGGTTGCGTATGGAAAAGCGCAAAGGCAAGCCAACCACTATTTTATATGATATGGAAGGTGTCCCTGATATGAAGGCGTTGGCAAAACAGTTAAAAAACCTCGTAAGTGCCGGCGGGACGACAAAAAATGAGAAAATCGAAATTCAGGGTGAACATCGTGATCGATTTCGTGTATACTTGAGTGATGAAGGTTACGAAGTGAAAGGTTAACGATGCTGCTCCTCTTAACAATTGGTATCATTGGTGGCGCCATGCTCATCATGAGTATTGCTCTGATTCTCACCGGGGAAAATAAAGTCCACAGTTCCTGCGCTGCTACCCATGAACTAGATGGGGAGGGAGAATCCTGTGCCTTTTGTCCCAACGATGAAGATGAAGATCAATTGACAACCCTATCGAAAGCGGGCTATCCTGGTCGCAAGGACATTGTTTCTCAAGAAGCCTATAAGGGTAAACCTGAGCGCAACATCGTCGTAGAGCGTCTGAAATACAATAGTGGTCGCGATTAAATCACTTTGAATTGACTGCCAGGGGATAGCTAGCATATCCCTTCTTTTTACCACTCTAAAAACAATATCAGTCGACATACGAATTGGTATTCCTATCTTCCAGCCTGAACCCAATCCAGAGTAGAATAGGAATCGTTCCATGTCCGACAAGATCACTTTAAACCAAAGCTATTTAGGAATTTCGGTAAGCGCCTGGAAGGTTATTCTGGGATTTACACTCTTTCGCTTGTTCCTCGCCCTCATCCTGCCCTTGACGCCTCAGGAAGCCTATTATTGGAGCTGGAGTAGAGATCTGGCTTTATCCTACTTTGATCATCCCCCTCTGGCAAGTTATAGTATCTGGTTCACTACCTTGATTTTTGGCCAGACCATATTTGGAATCAAACTGGCTGCAGTGCTCTGGTATCTGGGTATGAACATCATCTGGGCAACCATGATTCAGGAAATGTTTGACAATTCACGCCAATCTTTCTGGACTTTGCTGGCCCTCAATGCATCTATTGTTTTCGAACTCTATGGATTTGTCATCACACCTGATACACCACTGCTCTTTTGCTGGACCGCCACGATTTATGCGCTGTGGAAGCTGGTTCAGACCGAACATCCTAAATGGTGGTATGTAGCGGGTCTGTTTATGGGACTGGCCTGGTTGGGAAAATATTCAGGGATCATGCTGGTACCCTCGGTTCTTCTTTTTACTATCGTCTCCAAGAATCAAAGGAAGTGGTTACTCACACCACATCCTTATCTGGGAGTACTTCTGTCAATTCTGGTGTTCTCACCCGTACTGATCTGGAATGTGCAACATGATTGGATATCCTTTGCATTTCAGGGTTCTCAGCGTGCTTCAGGGATGGGACACTGGAAGGTGAAACATTTTGGAGAGCTGTTGGGGTCACAGTTTTTCATTTTATCCCCATATTTGTTTGTCGTCGTGTTTGCCACCTTGATTCGATATGGTCGTAAACTCTTCACGGATCTGGAGGACAAGCTCTTGCTTCTCCTCAGCAGTGGTTTGGTCACCTCAGTTTTCTTTATTGCTGTGAGCTTCCGTAGTCTGGTTAAAATGAATTGGTTGGCTCCTGCATATTGGTCCCTCATTATTCTAGGTGTATATCATCTTTTTCAATCTTCAAATAGATTCAATCGCATGCGAATGGGCATTTTCTCTTCACTCATATTTCTAGGTATTGGTATCTCCGTCGTCGCTATCCCAAATGTACCTCTGGGAGAGGGGAATACCTGGAGCGGGTGGAAGCAAGCTGCTCAGGATGCCAAGACCTTGCAGGATTCGCTGAGAAACGAAGGCGAATATCCCTTCATCTTCAGTACCAACTACAAGGCGAGCTCACTGTTGAAATTCTATCTACCAGATCAACCCAGAACCTATGCCCAGGATATAATCGGAAAGCATGCACTCCAATTCGACATCTGGCCCAAAGAAGAAGTGCTCAAGGGGAGAACCGGTTTGCTGGTGGTGGATGATCGTCGCGAATACCGTTTTAAATCAAAAAAAATCATACCCTATTTCGCGGATGTGAAAAAGCTGAGGACCATCAGGATTGAGAACTTCGGAAAATTGGTTCGGAAAATCGATATTTATCAATGTTCAGACTATAAAGGTATACAATGATGATAAGCAAACCCTATGGATCCTGGAAATCTCCCATTTCTGGAAAGTCACTGGTACAGAGTAGCTTACGGTTGGGGCAAATCCAAATTGATGACGGATCCGTCTACTGGACGGAGGGACGACCTGCTGAGAAAGGGCGTACTGCTCTCATGGTTTGGTCTGGTGGAGATATTAGAGAGATCGCATCCTCTCAAAGCGATGTCCGAACCCGCACCCATGAGTATGGGGGAGGAGCATTTCTCTGCGCTGATGATCGTTGCTTCTATATTAATAACTCTGATCAACAGATATATGAAGTTATGGAAAAGGGTGAAGCCAAACAGGTTACCCACCAATCTAAATATCGGTTTGCAGATATGGTTCTGGATCAGCATAGAGGATTGCTCTTTGCCGTAGGGGAGGATCATTCTGATCCCCAGAATATTGAGAATTACCTCATAAGCATCTCTTTAGCCACAGGCGAATTGGAAATCATTGCAGAAGGACATGATTTCTACTCCAATCCCCAGCTCAGTCCAGATGGAAACCAACTCCTTTTCCTGACCTGGGACCACCCCAACATGCCCTGGGACGGGACTCAACTTATACTGGCTGAATTGAACGAGGAGGGCAGTATTGATAAGATGCAGGATATTGCAGGCGGAAAATACGAATCCATTTTTCAGCCTCTCTGGGATCCCAATGGAAGTATTTACTTTGTTTCTGATCGCAATGGGTGGTGGAATATATATCACTATTCAGAAGCCCATATTACGTGTGTTCTTGAGAAAGAGGCGGAATTTGGACTTCCTCAATGGGTCTTTGGCATGAGCAACTATACCGTACTCAATTCTGGTGATCTTGTGGCTACCTATTCAGATATGACGGGCTCACATCTGATAAGAATAGATGTAGATTCGGGTTCATCGGAGGAAATCAAAACCAGTTTCAGCACGATTGATCAGGTCAGGGGATCAAAAAACAACATCGCATTTATTGGTCATACAGACTCCCAACCAGGTGAAGTGGTAGCGATGAATCTAGCTGCCAAAACCTCACAAACCCTTCAGAGGGCGGCTGAAACTGATATTCGTGCTACCTATATTTCCAGCGCTCAACATATAAGCTTTGAAACTGCTCCTGACGAATTGACCCATGCCTGGTATTATCCTCCCAAAAATCCTGACTACGCAGCACCTGCAGGAAATCTACCTCCACTTATAGTTTTAAGCCATGGTGGACCCACGGGAAATAGTTCAGGTGCCTTCAGTCTGGCGATCCAATACTGGACAACGCGTGGTTTTGCCATCCTGGATGTGAACTACAGTGGCTCCACAGGCTATGGTCGGAAATACCGTGAGCGACTCAAAGGGAAATGGGGGATTCGAGATGTCCAGGATTGTGCCGCAGCAGCCAATTATCTGGCAGATGAGGGGCTGGCAGACCGTGAAAGATTTATTATCAAGGGCGGAAGTGCTGGTGGATACACCACCTTGGCTGCTTTAACCTTCATGGATGTATTCAAAGCTGGAGCCAGCTATTATGGTGTTGGTGATCTTACTTTGCTGGCCCAGGATACACACAAATTTGAAAGTCGCTATCTGGACAGCATGGTGGGACCTTATCCAGAGGATAAGCAGCTCTATATCGACCGATCACCCCTGAATTTTGCTGATCAGTTAGACTGTCCTGTCATCTTTATGCAGGGTTTGGATGATCCTGTTGTCCCACCGAACCAGGCAGAGAGCATGGTGGCTGCCCTCAAGCGAAATGGAATTCCAGTTGCTTACCTACCCTTTGAGGGGGAGTCTCATGGTTTCAGACAATCCACGACTGTGATCAAAGCTATCGAAAGTGAATACTATTTTTATACTCAGATATTTGGAATCGAACCGGCTGAGTCAGTGGAAGCCATCGAAATCTTTAATTTGGATTAATTAGTATTCTCTGAAATAAAAGAAACTGCAACAATGTAGCATTTTTGAACCGTGTTTATTCACGGTGGGCACCGCCCTTAAAGATCAGACTTCCTTGATCCCTGGGGGGAGGGAAAGGCCTGCCTTAGCAGCAAGGAGTTGGGTTCCCGTTGGTAAGTTCTCGTTCAAAAAATGCTGAGCATCGTTGCAGTCAAATATAGAAAAAGCACCAAAATATTCCCCCAATGCGCCAAATTTAGCTCTAGAGCCGGTCAAGTCCTAGAGCTATCGAATTTGATGTGAATAAAGGCAATTTAGACCCTTCTGCGAGGCTGAAAGGTCATGAGCTGAGTAAATTGCTAGACCTTGGTCAGAACTTCCTCTCCCTCAGATTTTGCTACAATAACCGCACCCATTGTGTCACTGGTTATATTGACTACAGTGCGAAACATATCGAGGGGACGATCAACGGCCAGCATGGTTCCAACAATAATGGCTGCCTGAGGATGATTCCCCAGTCCCACAGCATCCAAAACAATAAATATCATAACCAAACCTGCAGATGGAATAGCCGCTGCTCCTACTGATGCCAGAAAAGCTGTGATAACAATGAGCAGTTGTTGGGTAAAACTAAGATCAAAACCAAGTGCCTGGGAAATAAAGAGAACCCCAGCACATTCGTATAAAGCGGTACCATCCATATTGATGGTCGCGCCCAGTGGAAGCACAAAGCTGGTCACTTTGTTTGAGACACCGGCCCGATTCTCGATACAATCCATGGTTACTGGCAGGGTGGCTCCTGATGAGCTGGTTGAAAAAGCGGCCGCCATAGCAGAGGCAATAGCTTTAAAATGTTTTAGGGGATTGATCTTTGTGAAAAGATAGAAAACAATTGGTAGTACAATAAAAATGTGAATAGTTAAACCAGAGGCAATAGTCACCATGTACCAGCCCACAGCCTTGAATAGGGTGAATCCTGTGCTGGCAACAGCCTTAGCAATCAAGCCAAATACACCAATGGGCAGAAAGAGGATCACACCCTGAGTCATTTTCATCATGACCTTGAAAAAGGTATTAAAGAGCTCATGCATCATTTTGTATTGTTTCTCAGGCAGGACTGTGATGGCCATTCCCAGGACGATTGAGAAAAAGATAACTGAGAGAACATCACCCTGTGCAGCAGCAGCTATAGGATTCGTAGGAATCATGCGAATCAGTATGTTACCCAGACTTCCAGGTTGGCTTAAACTGGATGGATCAAAGTCCTTGCCACCTGCGTTTATATCCACACCAACGCCAGGTTGAATAATATTGGTCAGTGTTAAACCAATGAGGATGGCCAACATAGAGGTGAGGAAGTAGTAGCCGAAGGTTTTCGCTCCCAAACGGCCCAGACTTTTATTTTCACCAATGCCGGCAACACCAGATGTGATGGAAAAGAAAATAAGAGGCACGATGACCATTTTCAGCAAACGCATGAACATATCACCCAAGGGAGCAACGTTCATTGCTTTCTCACCCATTAATAAGGCATAGATAATTCCTGCACCCATTCCAATAAACACTTTCCAGTATAATTCTAACTTCCAGAACTTCATGAATGCTTGACGTAGCAGTGACATAGAAAAGACCTCGAGATTTAATTGCTGTTACAGTGGACGTGGCACAATATAGAATTGCTTCGCTTGAAAGCACCCCGCAATTTGAATCAGAAAGGGATTGACTCATTGCCTGTTTTGATTTAGTTCATTCTGGGGAAAGAAAAGGATAAGTTGTGTTTTTTATTGTTGTCGTTTTTGTCATGACCCTCCTGTATGGGTATGTGGGTGCAAGAGTGGTTGCTCCCTTTGATATCTCAGGTGTGAGCCTTTTTGTATATTGGGCAATTATTGTCCTGTTGGCTGTCGCCCCTATCGCAGGGATGATCTTTCGATCCAAAGGGTTGGAGAATTTTTTCATCGATGCTTTTTTGTGGCTTGGATTTATTGGTATGGGCTTGTTCTCATTAGCCTTCATAGCCTTTATTATCCGAGACCTAGGGTGGGTGACAGGTACTCTTTCATTCAAAATTCTGAAATCAATTACCAATAGTAGTCCCGGCAGCATTGAATTGGATCCTGGGCGGAGACAATTTCTGCTGATGTCTATGAATCTGGGAATTGTAGGCGTTACTTCTGTTTTGGGTGGGATTGGATTACTTCAGGCTCGGCGAAAGGCTACCATCATCACCCAAAGCATTACCATCCCAAATCTACCTGCAGAATTTCAAGGATTGAAGATTGCTCAGATTTCAGATTTGCATGTTGGTCCCACTATCAAAGCAGATTACACCCGAATGGTTGTTGACCAGGTCAATGCCCTCCAGCCAGATCTCATATTTTTCACAGGAGATATGGTAGATGGATCTGTTGATCGATTGTCAATGGATGTCGAACCACTACGAGATTTAAAGTCTAAATATGGTACCTATTTCGTCACCGGTAATCATGAATATTATTCGGGTGCAATGCAATGGGTGAACAAAGTAGGTGAGCTGGGGATGATTCATCTTGAAAACGAACATCGTATTTTAAAAAAGGGTGAGGCTTCATTGGCAATTGCCGGGGTCACCGATCTTATGGCTCATCATACTGTCAAATCACATAAAAGCGACCCTCAGAAGGCCATGAAAGGCGTTCCTGATGATATACCAAGCATTATGCTTGCCCACCAGCCAGGAACGGCTGATTTGACTCAGAATCTGTCCATTGATCTTATGGTATGTGGACATACTCACGGTGGTCAGTTTATGCCCTTTCACCTGGCTGTTGCAAAAGCGCACAAATACTATGCTGGTCTTTATCAGCACGGCAAAATGCAAGTCTATGTAAATCGGGGTACCGGATACTGGGGACCTCCACTTCGTCTGGGAGTACCCTCTGAAATTACCTTTTTCAAGCTTCAAGCTGAAGCAGGCGTAATCAGCTAGCGAGCTTTAATCAATTTGAGGATAAATAAAAAGCACCCCAGACATCGGGGTGCTTTTTTTACTTCTAGGGAGGAAGAAGATTTACTTTCTATAGGGTCTACGGTCATCGTCCCGCTCTCCAGAACGTCCACCTTTTCGGTTGCCTCTGTGTCCAGCCTTAGCTCTCATCTTCTTCTGAAAAATCTTGAACTGGTCTTCTGTCAGCACTTTGCGAATTTCAAGGTGGTGATCAGCCCGCGCCTTATCAATAGCGATGCGTTGCTTGCCAACTTTTTCGATCTGAGCGTGAATTTTCTTCTTAATTGGTTCATCAGCCTGTTTGAGCCTTTTCAGCTCAAGTTGAGCGGTTTTTAAATCGGCCTTCAGATCAATCAGGATCTTCGCATGGTCATACCGTAGATCCTGCATCCGATCTTCCTGCTCGTCAGTCAGTTGCAATTCCTGAAGTCTACCTTCTTTCCCAGGACCAGCACCATCTCTTGCAGATCCCCTCTGCGCAAATGTAGGCAGAGTGAATGCCAGGATCAGCAGGGGGAGGATAAAACGTTTGGTGATTTTGTACATATTTGGGTTCCTTTCAATATTCTGTGCTTTTAGACGACTATATTTTGAGAAGGTTAAGTTCGTTAGATTTGTCTAAGGGAGTCTGCGTGCGCAGGTTAATTTCATATGTTCATTCATCTTATCTAGAAAGGAGTGAACCTTGTTGTTAGCCAATGGAAATATTTACCTCGATTACAATGCAACTACCCCCATTGATCCAATGGTATTTGAAGCGATGGAGCCTTTTTATCATTCGCATTTTGGGAACGCTTCTTCCAATCATAGTCTTGGGAATTACAATCGACAGGCTATTGATTTTGCTAGAGAGCAAGTAGCCGGTCTGCTGGGATGCCAGCAAGAGGATATCATATTCACCTCTGGAGGCTCGGAATCCAACAATATGGCACTGAAGGGAATTGCTTCTAGACGAGCTGATCAGGGTCAGCATATTATTGTGTCTAAAGTTGAGCATCCCGCCATCCTGAATGTGGTTCAATATTTACAACATCAAGGTTTCAGAATCACATATCTTCCAGTTGATGGTCAGGGAGTGGTCCGGGCTGATGACTTGGAAGAGATCATAACTTCAAAAACCATCCTGGTATCTGTGATGCACGCCAACAATGAGATTGGTAGTATTCAACCTATTAATGAGTTAGCTGAGGTCGCCCATGCTGCCGGTGCGGTATTTCACACCGATGCAGCCCAATCTGTTGGAAAGATTCCTGTCGATGTAAGCGACTTAGGTTGTGACCTCTTGAGCTTGGCTGGTCATAAACTGTATGCGCCCAAAGGAGTTGGAGCCATTTACATCAAAGGCGGTGTAGATTTAGAGCCCCTCATACATGGTGCTAATCATGAAAATGGAATGCGAGCTGGAACTGAAAATGTTGCTCAGATAGTGGGACTGGGAATGGCAGCTGAAATTGCATCTCAAAAATTAGAATCTGAGATGCTCCGACAACAGAATTTACGTGATCGATTACAGGCCAGTTTAAAGCAGGCATTTCCTGAAATCCGGGTTAATGCAGGCAATACGCAGAGACTTCCCAATACTCTGAGTGTCAGTTTTGCTGAGCTAAATGCCCTGGATATCCTCGCAAATCTGGATGAAGTCCTGCTTTCTGCAGGTGCTGCCTGTCATAGTGCAGATGGAAAGGGATCAGGTGTCCTTGAAGCCATGCACATCCCCCTAAACTATCAGCTTGGAACCATAAGAATTTCTCTTGGCCGATTTTGCGACGAAGCTCAAGTACAGCAGGCTTCAGCGATTCTGATAAAAAGAATTACTCAACTACTCCAATAATAGAAGCGCATCTTAACCATTCTGAGGAATCTATGTCAAAGGTGTGACATGGATTTTATAGCTAAGTAGGAATTGAAATGAATAGAAAATGGAATATAACTGCATTAACAACCCTGGTGCTAATACTGAATGCCTGTAGTAGTACCACATACGTTAGCCAGACTGCTACAAAGGAATTTAGAACAGATGGGCAACGATCAGAATGGACGGGTCGATTTCAGATTCCGGATGGTGAGAAGTTTGCTCTTGGGTTAAGTCATGATAAAAATTATCTGTATGTTGCCATCAGTAGTATTGACCAAGATTTTAAACGTCAACTGGCCATAGGGGGGCTCAACTTGTGGCTGGATGTAAAAGGGGGCAAACGCCAGAATCTTGGAATCAAATTTGAGGGTATCATACCTCGAGAGAAACGCTCAGGTGCATCGCGTAGAAGACAGCGGGATGCCAAACAGGATCGAGATAGAAGATTTGATCTCCCCGAAGTGTTTAACGGAGATCTGACTCTAATTGTTTCAGATACCAAAGCCGGGAAAAGTCTGGGACCAGCAGATCTCCTGGCATCAGCCAACTCAATTGATGAAACCCTTTTTATAGAATATCAGATTCCACTGGCCATGCTTGGTGAAGAGTTCAAGATGGAAAAATTGGGACTCGGTCTGGAGTCAAGTATTGAAAGACCTGCCCTGGTTGGTGGTCGTTCTGGCGTCATGAGTAGTGGTGGTCAAAGGGGAGGTAGATCTGGAGGCATGGGTGGTGGTCAAAGAGGGGGTGGCAGACCTGGTGGATTCCCTGGTTCAGGAAGGGATCAAAATGATATCGAGGTGTGGACAAAAGTTAAATTTCCTCATTAAGATATAAGGACAGCTCAGACTTAAAACTCCGTCCAAATGACGGAGTTTTTTTTGAAACAATTCTTTGCATGTTGAAAACCCATGTTTAACCTTGTGGTGACAATAATTATCACAAAATCCGGGGATGTAATGAAACGTCAATTACGCGATGAAATGAAAAAATCTCAATATGCTGGTACATTAGCCAGTGATCATGGATTAGAAAATCATGGTCTAAAACATTTGAACGATGTTTTTTGGAATTTATCCACATCTGAACTCTATGAAGAGATTCTTGATCGTGAAGAGGGCAAGATTGCCCACAATGGTCCACTCCTGGTCTACACAGGTGAGCATACCGCGCGTGCCGCCCATGATAAATTTGTAGTTCGTGAATCTTCTACCAAGCATGATATTTGGTGGGGTAAGCACAACAAACCTTATACAAAAAAGAAATTCGCCAATCTATCTAACCGCCTCAAAGGCTACCTCCAGGGCAAGGATGTATTTGTTCAGGATTGCTATGTTGGAGCCGATGAAAATTATGGCATGCCCATCCGTGTGATTACCCAGTTTGCCTGGCATAGTTTGTTTGCCAGAAATATGTTTGTGATTGAACGTGATGATGAAAAGCTCAAGGAACATGTTCCTGAATTCACATTAATATCCGCTCCCGATTTTAAAGCAGATCCAGAATATGACGATTTACACAGTGAAACATTCATTATTCTCAATTTTGAGGAGAGATTGGCTATTATCGGTGGTTCCAAGTATGGTGGTGAGATCAAAAAATCTTTTTTCACTATCATGAATTACCTCCTGCCAAAAAGAGACGTCCTGACCATGCATTGCTCAGCCAATGTAGGCCAAAAAGGAGATGTGGCTATTTTCTTTGGGTTATCCGGGACAGGCAAAACCACGCTTTCTGCTGATGTGAATCGCGGACTTATCGGAGATGATGAGCATGGGTGGAGTGATGATGGGGTCTTCAATTTTGAAGGGGGCTGCTACGCAAAGGTTATCAACCTCAATCCAGAAGCTGAGCCACAAATCTATGCTGTGACACAGATGTTCGGTACTATTCTAGAAAATGTGGTCTTTGGCGGTCGCTTTCGACATCTCGATCTGGATGACGATATGTATACTGAGAACACCCGCGCATCCTATCCTCTGGAATTTATCAGTAACGCTGTCCCTGGTGCTCGTGGTGGCAATCCCAAAAATATTTTCATGCTCACCTGCGATGTTTCCGGTGTGTTACCACCCATATCCAGATTAAGCGCTGATCAAGCCATGTACCACTTTATTTCTGGTTATACATCCAAGGTGGGCGGTACAGAGATAGGCCTGGGGGCCGATCCAATTAGCACTTTCAGTGCCTGTTTTGGCGCACCTTTCATGGTACACCATCCCTATGTGTATGCCCAATTGTTGAAAGAACGCATGCTGAAGCACAATGTGAATTGCTGGCTGATTAACACAGGTTGGACAGGTGGACCATTTGGAGTGGGAAATCGCATCAGTATTCAACATACACGGGCATTGCTTAATGCAGCTCTGGATGGGGGACTGGACGCAGTAAAGTTTAGGCAAGATCCAGTATTCGGATTCGAAATTCCAGAAAGCTGTCCTGATGTACCCTCAGGAATCCTTGATCCAATCTCAACCTGGGCGGATAAGGATGACTACAAGAGACGGTATCAGAATCTGGCTGTAAAATTTGTGGAAAATTTTAAACAATTCGAGGATGGTGTCACCGCTGAAGTGATTGCGGCAGGTCCCAAGATTTAACAGTATTTCTTTAAATAAGCCGCGCTTTCTGTTGACATCAAGCCCTTGACGTGAACGGAAAAGCAGGTGCTGATACGGGGAATGATTCCTTAACAAAGGTGTTATTCCCCGTAATGATATCAGTCTGAATTTTCCTGATTCCAAGTTTATCTGTGTGGAAGTAAAAATTTATCCGTCTGTCTGCTTCTGAAGAAATGTAAGGATATATCTTTTCGAATGAAGGGATTGTCCTGCCCAGAATATCATAAACATTTACCACATCGCCTTCTCTACCAAAAAATACCAGACACTCTAGATCTGGAATCTCGTAAATATTGTTACGGATTGTGTAAAGTGCATGAAACATGAGCAATTTGGAACTGAACACACTGAATTTGTCTGAGATTGGTGCTCTATTTTTTGCATAGTTGTAAATTTTATCCAGATGCTCTTGATTTGAGGGATCAAGATGAATCAACCCTTGCTTGTTTGGAACTTGCTCAGGATGATAAAATTCCAGGGTTTCGCTGAGGGAGGAATACCCACAACGTTCATAGTAGGGAATGGCTTCCTCATCTGCAAAAAGGAAAACACCCTCATGCTGACCCCTGGCCCATTGCAGCCCCAGATCCGTTAGCTCCCTGCTTAAACCTTGTCTTCGCCAGTCCTCGTGAGTGCCCACACCGGAGATCTGTATCAGTTTGGTTTGCCTGCCAGCGATTATCGCATCGAGTAGATATATACAAACACTAGCAATGACTTGCCCATCCTTAAAATAGGAAAATGGGGTATAGGCATTGTCCCAATATCCGCGTGCCTCCCATTCTGTGAAATCAAGCCCATGAATATCAAGGATAAATGTCTTGAACGCCTCCCTGGCATCTAGATCTTCCCAGTATTCAGTTTTTAATTCAATACTCATAGAAGGTTATCGTGAGAATAGCCATAAGATGCGATCGTACGAAATAGCGTAGTGCAGGATCACAGCAGTTCCCATGATCCACCATAATTTTGAATACCCCAGGTAATAGAGTATCAGACATGCCAGCCCGAAAAAAGAGAGTTCCAATACAAATCGTAACACACCCGCAATGACAATAGGTGCATTCCCAGATCGACTTGGGTCTTCTGGGACATTGAAAATACCCCAGATCGCTGCAAAAATGAGGGGCACAATCAAAACAAGCACATAACGCCAGGCTGAGTCTGAGACCTTCCAACCCCACAGACCGAATGATATCAACGCTGATATCTCCAGAAAGAATCGAAATGCTAAATTTATGGGGTGAGATCCCATCTGTCTACGACACTCGAGGACTACTTGGAGTCAAGAAATTTTAGAACCGATGCCATGACCTTATCCCTACTGGTCTCTGAGAGAATACTCTCAAAGGGGAATCCAAATACAATGATATTGGATTCTCCAGATGCAGCGATGGCTGCACTGGTATTATTTTCAGCATAGCGCAGTATGGTGAGTGCCTCTGGAGCAGAAGGTTCAATAGCATCAGGTGATTCTACCTTGTACAGCGATGGGTGGTAGCGTGTATTGAACTCTAAAATCTGTGTGGTTTCCAACTGGAACAAATCTTGAGTGATGACATTGAGTTTACCAGTCTTTGCCGCATGATCAGTTCGGAATTTATACTTGAGCACTTCTTCGCCGAATTGCCTGTCAAGGGAGTCATTCTCATTGTCGAACAGGTCAAAACCAACATAGGCACCGCTGAGAAATAGGTTCCCTCCTGATTGGGTATAAGATCTGATTTTATCCTGAAACGATTTTGGAAAACCACGGAAATCCCGTGGGCTGAAATCCTTTGGACCAGAGACCTCTTTTTCCTCGCCAAATATTAAATCTACCAAGGTATAATTATTTATATCCAGTTGCCCATCCCAGATGGCTTCATCACTGGATGAAACAAATGAATAACCGGCCTCGCGTAAAGATTTCCCGTGTAAATGAGGAAAATCAAAGCTGTTCCCCGGTATGATAGTAGTTTCCATATCCCCGAAACTGGCACCATGACCCGGCTCATCATCATCAAGCCACGGCGAATCTGCCAGAAGATCATATTGTGAGCCGATATAGTTCATATCATACCCATCTGAGACACCTTCATCCCAGAGATCAACAAATCCGAGGTATTCCTTCGTTTCAATGGTACTGCCTGCCGAAATACGATCAAAAGCATTCACAATTAAAACAGGTGCTTTATCTACACCCATATTGCATACGGAGAGGATCTCAGAGGGAAAGCTTTCACCACCAGCATTGAGGGCAGTTACTTTATAGCTGTATATGATACCCTCTTCAAGAGCTGGGATATCGAGTTGGGGTATATCAACAACAATACCGTTGTCGAACCCCTCATCCTCTATCCGCGTGTACAACATATACTTTTCCGGAGAGGCCGTACTCTCCAAAGGATCAAGTACGGGCTGCCATTGTAGTCTCAGTTCATCAGTTTCAGTAAAGGTCGCCTGAAAATGAGAAACTGGAAGAGGTTGGATAACATATTCAAGATTCCACTGAGTGGAAATGTATCTGACCATGGCTTTATAGATGGACCTGCTTGCATCGAATTTGAAGCGTGGATCATTGGCAAATTTCATATCAAGAAAATTTTGGTGGGAGAGCAGCTCCAATAAAACGGATGGAACATTGGGTCTAAATGCTTCGTGATATCCTCTATCCCAAAGCATTCGACGGGTCCATGCTGGATCATATTTGGCGCGGATATCATTAACAATTTGAGTCTGGATTATATCTGCCAAATCCCGATTGGTCATGCGTGACATGGAATCAGGAAAAACTTCGCTTTCCTCCGAGTCCTCTGTACTGTAAATGGACAAGGTGCCAATAACCGTATCATTGCGTGCAAACCCAGCATCGGTATGAAAAGCAAGCGAAAGATCGATTGGAATTTTTAATCCAGGTGCCTGACGGTTCAGATTGGGACCATAGGGTGCACCACGCAAATAGTTGACCCATTCCGCCCGGCATTGATAATCATCCTTATAATCACTCTCATCAGAGTTCAAATTGTAAACCAGCGTATCTGGCATTCCAGCATATTGCAGATAATAACGAGCTGCTTCTGTAAATCTTGGACGGCCACTGACCTGACCTTCACGCGATATGTTACCAATACCTCCGCCAAAACGTATAGCATCCGCGTTGACAAATTGACCTGATTCAGTACTTTTATTGGTAAGTTCAACCCGATGGATATCTTCATTTAAATCCTGATTGAAATCAAAGGTCCCAAGGTATATCCAGGTACTGCCGCCAATCTGTTGATTCACGATAAATTCAGTCTGACCAGCTGTATGAAAAACGGTATAATGCGCATCCGTTACATTGCTGTCTGCGGCACTATAGGCGATAGATACAGCATATTTTCCTGCCTCAGGAAGACTGGGGATCCAACGTATCTTGGCGCTTCCAGTGGTGTCTGCCTTGATGTTACGGGATGTTCCCATAAAAAAGGGATTGTCTCCAGAGATATATGGAGGGGTTCCAATGGCAAAACCAGACTCAGTTGAAGTGTTCCATTTTTCTGATTTTGAGCCATATTCCTGATAGGCTGCTTTTACGTTGGGAGTATCATTGTCAATTATCACTTCATGGGTCTGGAGATCACGCTCACGGGGCAGAAAGGTTTGTGCACCAGCATTTTCCAGCATTGGAACGAGGTACTTCAAAGTGAATGACATAGGCAGAAGATCTTCCACAGTCTGAAACACTCTAGGCCGTTGCCATTCCCAGCGCTGAAGCTCTTGATCATAATACCAACCATGACTGTGCCATAGGGCGATGTAACGATTGTACAAGCCAGCAGATGGAATCCACTTATGGCTCAAGTTGCGAACCAGTGGGAGAGGCCTCTTTTCCGGTGAAGGCATCCTACTCTGGTCATAACTGCGTTTGCTACCACGGAAATAATTGGGGATGAGATCTTCAATAGGGTATTCGACAGCATACACTCTCAGGGTATAGTCATTAAATTTTCTACCTAAGAATTCTTTAATACTTGATTGAATGTCCTTGACCACATTTTCTCGAATAGGTATGCTGGCAAGATTCCGATTAAAATGAATTGCAAGTTGCTTTGCGTCAGAATCAACAATGATGCTATCAATTTTTGTGTATTTATTCAATCCAAGTGGTGAATCAGCCCTTGTGCTAGAGGTCAGAAACCGTTCTACACCCTGGTAAGCTTTTTTTGTGGTTCGATCCATTTTGGAATAGTCGAAGTCGGATTCCCCAGGTTTGCTGGAAGTACAGGAAAATAGAAATGCTACAAGAACAAATGTGAGAAAATAGTGATATCGATTCATACGCTGAGACTCCAAATAATTGGTTGATAACATAAGAAATCCATCAGAGTTTTCAATTAGTCAAAGTGGGAATTTGATCGTGGGTGAGGATACTAGAAACAAAAAAGCTCCTGATTTCTCAGGAGCTTTTTGCGGGACCGACCGGGATCGAACCGGCGACCTCCGGCTTGACAGGCCGGCGTTCTAACCAAGCTGAACTACGATCCCAAAAATTTCAAATGGCTTAGTCTTTTTTCCTGTACATGATGGAAACTGGAATAATTACCAGGTAACCGATGAGTAATACAATGGGCGAAACCGTGAGTGCTTGTACACTGTTTAGCTCGCCTGTACCCATCAATACATATCCAAGAATAATGACAATAAGCCCTGCTATGAAAAGAAAATAATTGATTCCCGTAAATGGTAACTCAGAGAGCCAGTGTTTGGAGTCGTTGTTACCTTTACTTATCATAGCGCGGCGAATATAGATGGTGACATATAGGTGCGCAAATAAAAATCATTTATTTGTTTAAATATTTACACTCGTTGACATGCCAAATGAGCCCTTCTATATTGATAGACTTAAGAAAGGAATTTGTGCTTGAAAAGGATTCTGCGCTACGCTCTTACATCTCTTATTTTTCTCAGTCTGGTGGGCATCACCGGTCTCTATATTGTTTTTGATTCAAGACCAGGCAAGACGGACGATGATCTTGCCCAGATAGTTATTCGTGATGGGAGCTCATTGAGTTCAATTGCGCAGCAACTTTACGAGGCCGACATAATATCCTCGCCAGAGTCATTTAAGGTCGCAGCAAAATTACTTAATAGATCGCGAGCAATCTATCCTGGTGCCTATTCCATTCCAAAGGGGCTTACAAACACAGAGGCCATTGAGGCACTAGCCCATGCAAAAGCAATTGAGATTACTGTCACTATTCCAGAAGGTTTACGTTCTGATGAAATCATCGGACTCCTGAGCCGTCAATTAAATTTGGACTCGCTCAAAATG
Source organism: Fidelibacterota bacterium (assembly GCA_018650445.1). Lineage (GTDB taxonomy): Bacteria > Fidelibacterota > UBA8477 > UBA8477 > JABMPR01 > JABMPR01. Next base: position 59,467 of record JABIFX010000077.1, on the reverse strand, counting down.
ATTAACCTTCTCACAGATTCTACGCTACTCAGTATTGCAGGAGATGGATTTACACATCTTGAGGGGACTCTTTTTCCCGAGACCTACCGCTTTCTGGAAAATAGCGATGAATTTATGGTGATAGCAAAAATGGTCAGGCATTTTAAAGAGAGTATACGACCAGAAATGCTCCAGCAAGCTGCCAATTTGGGATTTAATCTTAAGCGTCTTATCACTTTTGCTTCACTGGTTGAGAAAGAAACAGCCAGAGAAGATGAACGAAGATTGGTTTCCTCGGTTTATCACAATCGAATTCAGAAAAACATGCTCCTGGGTTGTGACCCAACAGTGATCTACATGTTGGTGCGACGAGGAGAATGGAACGGAAATCTGCAACGCAAACATTTTGCTATAGATGATCCATACAATAGCTATTTAAAACGTGGACTTCCCCCTGGTCCCATTGCCAACCCTGGATTGGCCAGCATCAATGCTGCACTCAATCCTGAAAAAACAGATTACTTATATTTTGTCGGAAAAAATGATGGCACTGGTGCTCACGATTTTTCTAGAACCCTCCGCGAGCACAATAACAAAGTGAATCGCTATCAACGCCGGAGATCCAACAGATGAACAATGTCCTGGCTGGACTAAATCCTCAACAACAAGCTGCAGTTGAAACCCTGGAAGGTCCGGTTCTTATTTTTGCCGGTGCCGGTAGTGGAAAAACAAGGGTACTAACCCATCGAATTGCGAATATGATTTATAGTGGGACCGCTCAGCCCCATGAAATTCTGTCAGTTACCTTCACCAATAAAGCTGCCGGAGAAATGCGTGAACGTATTAAGCGCATACTGGGAGCGGATCGATCCCATGTAAATATGGGAACTTTTCATTCTATTTGTGCCCGAATACTTCGACGGGAAGCACTCTATATCGGGTATGAGCAGAGTTTCAGTATTTATGATGATGAAGACGGTCAAAAAGTTGTCAAAAAGATCTTGAAGGACCTGCAAATCTCAACCGATGTCATCAAACCTAATTCAGTGTTCTACAATATTAAGCAATTCAAGTCTCAGATGATATTTCCGGCCGAGGCTACTGATCTGGCTATGTCGACGTTTGATGATACCGTCGCAAAAATCTATGGGATTTATCAGTCTGAGCTTAAAAATAGCAGTGCCATGGATTTTGATGATCTCCTGTTGAAACCCCTGGAATTGTTTGAAAAGAACCCGCATATCCTGAAAAAATATCAGGATCAGTTCAAATATATTATGGTGGACGAGTACCAGGATACCAACAAGGCTCAGTTTCAGTTTGTGGAAGCACTTAGTCACGAGCATAAAAATTTGTGTGTCGTGGGAGATGATGATCAATCCATCTATGGCTGGCGTGGAGCTGATATTGGAAATATCCTTGATTTTCAACAGCATTTTCCTGGTGCCCAGATATTTAAGCTTGAGCAGAACTACCGATCTACTAAAACTATTCTATCTGCAGCTTCTGCTGTAGTAAAACTCAATGAAAAACGAGCGGCTAAAGAACTCTTTACCGAAAGTGGTGATGGCGATATCATCAAGGTGCTGGAAGGGCGGAACGAATTGGATGAAGGTCGACTCATTGTGGATGAGATCCAATCTGTTTGTCGTCGCAATAAACATGGTTTCCAGGATGTAGCCTTACTTTATCGCACCAATGCCCAATCTCGGCCACTTGAAGATGTATTACGTCGGAATGGTGTGCCTTACCAGATTATTGGCGGTACCAAATTTTATGATCGCATGGAAGTAAAAGATGTCCTGGGATATTTCAGACTCATCGTAAACCCGCTGGACAACATCAGTTTCATGCGAATTATTAATAAGCCTACTCGGGGAATAGGGAAGACCAGTCAGGATGCTATCAACGCCTTTGCCATTGATCAGGGTATTTCCCTCTTTAGCGCTGCCACCCGTGCCCAGGAATACGGTTTAACCTCAAGGGCTTTTAATCGGGTAATCGAGTTTGTTCAGTTGATTTCAAAATATTCAAGCTTACTCAATGAATTGAATCTTGAGGAGTGGGCTCGCGTTTTTGTTGACGAGCTCGGTTTTGTTAATCAGTTTAAAGCCGAGGGAACAGCAGAGAGTGAAGTTCGTGCAGATAATATTTACGAATTGCTCTCTGCAGTATCTGAATATGCTCAGAGAGCTGAAGAACCAAATTTAACGGGCTATATGGAAGAAGTCGCTCTGCTCACCGATATCGACAAGTTTAATCAGGATAAACAACAGGTCACTCTGATGACCCTGCACAGTGCCAAAGGGCTTGAATTCCCTGTAGTATTCTTAACAGGAATGGAAGATGGACTCTTCCCTTTACAGCGCTCAATTGATGACAATGAGGCTCTTGAGGAAGAACGAAGACTTTTTTATGTAGGCTTGACACGAGCGATGGAACGTGCATATTTAAGTGGTGCTAAAATGAGGCAGCGATATGGAGAGACGATGTATAGCCGTCCCTCGCGATTCCTTGAAGAAATACCAGCTCATTTGTTAGACTATTCAACAAGAAGTATCAGCGATTTTACCCGAGAGGATTATCGCAAGAAATCTGGAGTAAAAGTGACTCGAAGTAAACCCAACAAGCCTGCACCAAAACAAACGACCGGTATGCGTCGGGCAATGGGTACCCTCAATCAACATGCACCCGGGGTCTATGTGGCCGGTATGCAAGTGGGTCACAAGATCTTTGGAAAGGGCAAAATACTCACAGTTGAGGGATCTGGTCCAGAAGCTAAAGTCACTGTGATGTTCCAAGGCAATGTTAAAAAGAAGCTGATTGCCAAGTTTGCCAATCTTGATGTTACTGATTGATTTTTAGATACTTTTATATCCTGAAGTAAATAATACACCCATCTATTTCCATTTTCCTGGGAGCATCCTCCGAGAGGATCATCATCGCAAAATATCTTAATCTAAATGAGACTTATTTGCACTTGCGTAAATGAGATTCATTCCTATTTTTGTATTGATAGGAGAACAGATTATGTCTGCAGCAGAAAATCAGCAACTAAAAGAAGTGCTCAGAGAGCATGAACTTAAGGCAACGACTCAACGCATTGCTCTGCTAAAATTATTGGATGCAACGAACGAGCATTTTGATGCCGAAGAGATTTACCTGGAGTTACGCAAGAAGCAAAAAAATGTGAGCCGGGCAACTGTATATCGCTCCCTCGAGTCCCTGGCTGAGCTTGACCTGGTTACTCGATTGGATTTTGGAGATGGTCGCATGCGCTTTGAGCGAAACAAGGATGAAGATGAGCACCATGATCATCTCATATGTGAGGAATGTGGCAAGGTCATCGAATTCTTTAATCTGGAAATGGAAGCCCAACAACTATCTGTTTGTGAAGAAAATGATTTTACACCCTCAACTCATACCATGCACATATTCGGAACCTGTTCTGATTGTAAGAAAACCAGTTAGATGCGGATTTATCTCAAAGTGGTAGTTATTTACATGCTGGAAACATCTAATGTTTAATTTTAAAAGACCACGTCATAAACTTCATATATCTGATGAAAATGACTTACGCCTCAGTGATTTAAAACCCGGTGAAAAAGGTCGTATAATTGAAATTGGGGGAAGTGAGAATTTTCGTCACCGTCTGATTGAGATGGGTCTTACTCGTGACGCGGAAATATGGGTTGATAAATATGCCCCGCTCCGAGATCCAATGGAACTTATTGTGAAAGGTTATCACCTGTCTCTCAGAGGCATGGATGCTCAAAAAATCGCCGTGGAGCGTATAGCCTGAAATGAACTTTAACATTGCAATTGCTGGAAATCCCAATTGTGGTAAAACCACTATATTTAATGCCTTGACTGGGGCAAAACAGCGGGTCGGAAATTGGCCAGGTGTGACAGTTGAAAAAAAATCAGGCCACTACAATCATGCAGATATCAAATTTGATGTTATTGATCTCCCGGGTACCTACTCTTTAGCTGCCTTTTCCGCTGAGGAAACAGTTGTTCGGCAATACCTGGAAAATGATGAAGCTGATGTCGTAGTAAATATTATTGATGCATCCAACCTTGAGCGAAACCTCTTTCTCACAACTCAACTTATAGAATTGGGCAAGCCCCTGGTGCTTGTCCTCAACATGATGGACATGGCCCATGAAAAGGGTTTGCAAATTGATGTAGATACTCTAGCTACCCTTTTAGGTGCTCCAGTAGTGCCTGTGGTTGGTCGCACTGGCGAGGGTATTGACCTTCTCAAGGAAAAGATCCTACGCGTAAGTACCGAAATATCAATGAAAGCTCGCTCAATTGATATTAGCTATCCCAGAGATATTGAAATAGAAATTGAGAAACTCCATCAGCTCATTCAAGAGAATGATGTTAATGACAAGCATAGTAGATGGACCAGTATCAAACTGTTAGAATCAGATAAGCAAAGTCGTGATGAAGTCCGGCTCCACAACAATGGAACTGACATCCTTGGCCAGGCAAAAGTCTCCATTGACAAGATTGAGGGATTATTCAAGGATACAGGGCGAGCCGTCATATCCCTTGCTAGGTACGGTTTTATTCAAGGTGCTCTGCGTGAATGTGTTGTTGAAAGCCTGGTGGATTCCGTGGACTATAGTCGTCAAATAGACCGAGTGCTTACTAATCGCTGGCTGGGATTGCCTATCTTCGGTCTTTTCATGTGGCTTATGTTCAAACTGACCTATGACATAGGGTCCATTCCCATGGATTGGATTGATACCGGTCTTGTTGCTCTCATGAATTTTATCTCTGACTTATTACCAGATAGCATGTTTGCCAGTTTATTGGTGGACGGTGTTATCGGTGGCGTAGGAGCCATTGCTGTATTCCTACCCAATATTTTTATATTATTCTCAATTATAGCAGTGTTGGAAGACTCGGGATACATGGCCAGAGTAGCCTTTATTATGGACCGAGTCATGCACAATATTGGACTTCATGGTAAAGCCTTCATCCCCATGATTATGGGGTTTGGTTGCAATGTACCAGCGATAATGGGAACCCGCATCTTAGAGTCACGTCGAGATAGAATTCTCACTGTTCTCATAAACCCTTTCATGAGTTGTTCTGCCCGTCTACCAGTATACGTCCTCGTGGCAGGTGCCTTTTTTCCCGAAAATGCAGCGACGGTAATATTTTCAATGTATATCCTGGGTATCATTGCAGCTATTGGAAGTGGAAAGCTTTTTAGTCGAACCATTCTGAAGGGTATGTCAAAACCATTTGTCCTGGAATTGCCCCCATATCAGCGTCCAACCCTGCGCTCACTTATCCTGCATACCTGGGAACGTGGATATCTTTTTATCCAGAAGATGGGAACCGTCATTCTTGTTGGATCTGTGATTATCTGGGTTCTGGGGTATTTTCCAACCGAGGTTGAACTGGATAGGGATTATGGGGTCGAAAGAACTACGCTAACACAGCATTACGACTCTGGATTAATGGACCTAGAATCAAAATTCAAAAAATCTGTTGAGAAAGATCGTTCAGGGTATCACTCTGAGATGATCGCCTATGAATCCAGCTCCAGCTATCTGGAACTTCATGAGCAGCTTGAATTATTGAAGGATGAATTATCCAGCGAGAAGAGCAAACAGCTATATAATCTCCGTCAGCAGGAGATAGGAGATATCACAGAGCAAAAATGGATTGGACGCGTGGGCAAAATATTTGAACCCATCGTTAGACCGCTAGGATTCACCTGGCGGGAAAGCGTGGCACTTATCACAGGTTTTGTCGCTAAAGAAATTGTGGTCTCAACCTATGGTGTCCTGTTTGGAGTTGGTGAGGATGTTGATGAAGGAAGTCGGGGTGTGATCAGTGGTTTGAGGTCTTCTGGAATGACGCCACTCGTCGCATTAAGCTTCCTGGTGTTTACTTTACTTTATACGCCCTGTTTGGCTACCGTGGCAGCCATTAAACGTGAAACAGGTACCTGGGCATATACGTTATTCTCAATTGCATATTCACTGGGGCTGGCTTACTCACTAGCTTTTGCAGTTACTTACTTTGGGAGGATGTTTAATTGGCTCAGTTAATTGATATCCTGCTGGTGACGCTTGCTGTCGCGATAGCCTTCTGGTATACGGTTAAGTATTTCTATAATCTGGGCAAAGTTCCTGAAAATGAGTCTATCAGCTGTGCAGGCTGCAATTCATCTTGCCATACAGATATACCTGATAATCCATCGCTAGGATTGCTCAGGAAGTCAAAATAAAACTGGGTCGATCAGTATTTATGAGCTCCCATGCCCAGATAGTCATCTATCTGGTGGGCTACTTCTTTAATCAATTTTGTACGTTCTCGATGCTCTAAGAAGGCACTTTTGAACCCGCTGATGATAAAATCCTTAAAATCAAGCATGTTGAAATTAAAAGTTTCATAGGCCAGCATATATTCATCAACTAGAGTGACCCCGCTGATGAGTCTATTGTCTGTATTCAGACTTAATCTCAATCCATAATCATGGTAAAACTTAAGGGGATGATTGCTCATTTTGCCAATGGTGCCAGTTTGAGAATTTGAAGTCAGACAAACTTCGAGACAAATACGGTGATCATTGATGTAATTCATGAGATCCCCATCTTCTCTGAGACGGGTTCCGTGCCCAATTCGGTTTGCGCCACAGTAGTGTATAGCTTGATGAATGGATTGTGGTCCGTAAGCTTCTCCGGCATGCAGCGTCACATTGACATTGTTGTTCCTGATGAGATAGAATGCTTCTAAATGATCCTTAGCAGGGAAATTTTCTTCTGCGCCCGCCAGATCATAACCAACAACGCCTCTATACTTATAAGCAATGGCAAGTTCAGCGAGTTCGATGGATGATTCAATGGAAAAATTACGGATTCCACAAATGATAACTCCCGTACTGATATTGAATTCATGTTCAGCTTCTCGAAGACCTTTGATAACTGCATCCAGCGATTCCATTGGGGTCATACCCTTGTCCTTGTGGAGAATAGGGGAGTATCGGACCTCAAGATGGCGAACATTTTCAGCTGCGGCATCTTCAGCCAACTCAAAAGCAACGCGTTGTAAAGCATCAGGAGTCTGGAGAACTGCAAGTGTAAATTGAAACTTTTCAATGTATTCTTCCAGATTTTTCACTCGGTTCTGAACAACGACCGCTTTTCTGAGCCCATCTACATCTTTGGCAGGTAATTCAATCTTATCCTTCTGAGCCAGGTCCAGCATGGTCTCCAAACGCAATGACCCATCGAGATGACAGTGAAGTTCTGGCTTAGGAAGCTCTATTAAAAAATCTCTTCGAACCGGTTTCATCAATTTTCTCCGACTTGAGTTCTATCAGCTTTCAATGTGATAATGAACCAGATGGCAATAGCTATGACAAGGATTGGTCCCAGCCAGCCAAAACCATCATAGTTGGGCCACCAATCTTTATCTGCAGTAAGGAAAATTGGCAGAGCCACAAGGATCCCCATAATAGCCTCTCCGGTAATCATTCCAGCTGCTAAAAGTAAACCCTTCTTCCTGGTAGAGTCCGTTGCACCCATTTTGTCACCAAAATGAGCTAACATTCCACCAATGAAAATTGGAGTAGTCAGAGAAATGGGCAGGTAAATACCCACTGCAACTGCCAGGATTGGGATTCTGAAATCGGATCCAATTCGTTCCTGACGGACATCAAGGGCAATGATTATAACACCAATGATGGCGCCCGTAATGACCATATCCCAGGGCAAGTTCCCCTGGAAAACACCTTCAGCCACAGCTTTCATTAATGTGGCCTGAGGTGCGGATAATGTGGGTGAGCCAATAGTGTAGGCTGTGTGTAAAATATCGAGTACAACGCCTAACACGATGGCTGCGCTTAGTACACCAATCACCTGCATGACTTGCTGCTTCCAGGGTGTTGCTCCAACAAGATGTCCAGTTTTTAAATCCTGGAGGTTATCACCTCCAATGGCAGCCGCATTACAAACTACTGCCCCCACCATGATGGCGGCAGCAGCACCTTGCAACGATCCAGATCCGAGGATGGCCAGGAGCAGGAGTGACGCGAACAATACTGTGGCCACCGTGACTCCTGAAATTGGGTTGTTTGAAGAACCAACAACACCAGCCATATAAGCGGCTACTGCTGAGAAAAAGAAGCCAAAGACCATCATAATAATGGTGATTAAAATGGCCAACTGGGGTGTAGGCAAGATATCATTATATATCATAAAGACGGGAATCATGAGAACAAGCAGAGCAATAGCCACATACTTAATGGGAATATCATTTTCTTCACGTTTTAGAACTTCACCATTCTGGACAGAACTATAGGCCCTTAAACTGGCCTGAATGCCCAACATGAGCGGTTTGAAAAGCTTAATTAATGACCAAATACCGCCGACTACCATAGCACCCACACCCAGATACCTGATTTTGGTATCCCAGATGGTGTTGGCTGCATCAAGAGCATCACCTTCGTATCCATGAATAGCAGTGTAAATGGGAATAGCAACGAACCATGAGATGAGCCCACCAGTAAAAACCAGGATACTGATATTTCTACCAACGATATACCCAACAGAGATCAAGGCTGGCGACAAATCCATTCCAAAGCCAAAAACAGAACGACCCAAATGAGTCGCCCCTTCCATGGCAGAATGCCAGAGTGCAAATCCTTGTTGCCCAAGTTTCATCAACGCTGCAGTTATGCTGGCCAGGCTAAGCAGACGCAAACCACCTTGAACCTCATCCTCGGCTCCACTGCTCTTGGCATTTCCCGCTTCCAGTACTGCCGCCGTAGCAATCCCTTCAGGGTATGTCAGCTTTGCCTCAACAATCAGAGCACGACGCAGAGGGATTGTAAAAAGAACACCAATTAAGCCACCCACACTTGCGATTTTAGCAATTTCCAGATAATCAAAGGTTTCCCAATATCCCATGAGTAATAAGGCGGGAATGGTAAAGATGACACCTGCAGCCAGCGACTCGCCGGCTGATGCAGCTGTTTGAACAATATTATCCTCAAGGATATTATGCTTCTTGAATAAACTTAAAACACCCATACTGATAACAGCAGCTGGAATTGAGGCAGAGGCGGTCATGCCAGCAAACAGACCCAGATAGGCATTGGCGCCAGCCAGGACCATAGATAGTATTATACCAAGGAAAACGGCTTTAATTGTAATTTCAGGTAATGGCTTACTCACGATATCCCTTTCTTATCTTGATGTGACCGCAAAGATAAGGGAGATTAAAAAGGGGGAAAGTGCTAATTATTCTTAAAACTGAAGGGATTATTGAACGGAATTGTGGTCGTTTTTTACATATTCTCCCATAAGCATATCAAAATATGTCTGCCATTTTAATGTGATTTCATGGGGGGGAAGTTTAAAGCTATGCCTGACACCCCCAACACCTATGGAAACGGCATTGAAGTAATCCATGGTGAATATCGTGATGTTCGCCAGGGACCAGGAGTAAAGCAGGGTCTGCTTGTCCGATAATACCACTCTCTGATTTGAAAGTGTCAAACCCAAATCACCGTTTTCAACGACGGTTTCCTCAGTATTATATCTCACTATTGGCGTATGGAGATGAGCTTTTTCATCCTTTTCAAGTGTAAAAGGAAGCTCGCGATTAAGCGGATAATCCAAAACATCCGCTTCAATCTGTTTTATCCATTGAGTGCTGGAAAGAGACTGGGATGTGCTTGAGGTTGTCAAAGAATAGTCATTGGCCACCTGCCACTCTGTGCCGCAATTGCTGCACTTGAGGCTATGACCGGTAGTGACCTCGATTGAATTGCGAGTATGACACTTGTAACATGCCCATAGTAAGTGTTCCATGCCCCTGGTAATGGCTTTGCTTTTCACAGGACGAAAGATTTTCTCCTCTGCAAAGATGTGGGTTTTGATTTGGTGCTCTAAATTTTTCAAATCCGATTGAGCTTCGACTGGGATTAATGGCTTGAATGAGGTGGTAACCTTCCCTCGTCTACGATTTGGAGCCCATCTAGGCCATATCTCATAGGCACCATCCAAATGAACGGGTAATATGGGTACCTTGCAGTGTTGGATTAATTTCAAAGTCTCTTTAAGGATTGGCAGGGGAGAACCATCTGTGGATCTACCCCCCTCAGGGAAAATGCATACAACCTGCCCCTTGTTTATCATTCTAATCATCGTGCGAATTGATTTTAAATCCTGACGATGTCTCCGCATGGGAAAGCTACCCGTTCCTTTGAGTAAAAATCGCATCAAATGAGTTGTGAAAACATCAGCTGTTGTCACAAATTTTATTTCATAGGGCACAAATATCCCAAATAGGAATGGATCCAGATAGCATTCATGATTTGATACGATTATAAATGGTTTGTTTTGAGGTATATTTTCTGCTCCTTCAACCTTAACTCCATACCAGGTACGAATAATCAGCATACCAATCAGCCACACAAGCTGTGAGCGAAAACTGATTTTCAGATTTTCGGCTACCCTGAATTTCCAATACCAGAAGGGAACATTATTTTTGTAGCGAAGATAGGAAGGACCCAAAGTTCGGGATGCGAGTGATTCCTGAACCAGGAGGAGCCAAAGGAGATAAATCAAAGAAATACCGAGAGAAAGAAATAAAACCCACCAGTTGAAGCCTGTGAATACTAAAAGTATTCCATACTGATAGATCGAGAAAAACCAAAAAAATGGATGCCGTGTTCGGGCATAAAACCCTACATCCACAAAACGAGTAGTTTTTGTCGAGAAGTGGAGTTTTCCATCTCCAAACCTGAGAATTAAAAGATCAGAACTCATCATCCCATATAAACCGATAAGAATGAACATCGTACCCAAGAGCGAACTTAAAGGTTCGGGGGTTGGGTCATTAAACAATCCTATTGATATATAGAGAACGCAAGGGATGATGGACAATTTAACAATCAGGCCCACAAAATTGCGCAATATCCTGAGTCTATTATTCATGGCAAACATTTTAATAGAAATTTGAGAATGTTGATATAGAATAAATCTTAGAATTTTATTTCACAATATGGTGGTTATGACCTTGCCCTCTTAAAGGACACTGAATATATTGGGGCTTGCGATAATTGAACTCGGAACTAGTCTTGATGGTTTTAAGACGTCAAATAGAGTGAAAGCACAAAATATTTTGTGCATTGGGAATCCCATCAAATGAAATTTGAGACAGAATTTAAAAATGATACTCTCATCGTGAGAGTTCAGAATACAACCTTTGACATTCGTGGAGTTAAAGCCTTCAAGCGCGATATTTTTATGGCCATTGCCGAATCGGACTTCAAGAATATTATTATCAATATGGAAAATGTCAGAATGGTTGACAGCACAGGTCTGGGCGGATTGTTATTTGCCAAACGCCAGGCAACCATTAAGGGGGGGGAATGTTTTCTGGTGAAACCCCAGCAAAAAATTGCCTCGCTCATCAAAATATCCAAGTTGGATGATGTCTTCACCATCGTTGATGACGAAGAGACTGCCTTAAAAAAATAAGTGCAAAATTTGCGAATAAAAAAAAGCGACCTAAGGTCGCTTTTTTTTGGTTTCTTTTTGAAAAAGAAACAGGGACAACTAAAATCCGGAAGCGGGGGAATACGACCAGACCGATGTCCCTGTAAAATCATGATAAAAATAGTAGTCAATAGTGCACATGTCAATGATTTAAATTGGAATAATTGAAGGAATATTGTCAGTTAGTATATATATATATCAGGTGACTCATTTATATTGTTCATCTAAAAGGATTCAAAGGGTACACACGACACAGTTAGGAGATAGGCTATGAGAGCAGGGCGGGGTATTTATAAACTTGGAATTTTGGTTTTATTGTTGAGCACAATTTCCTGTACATATTTTAGTGAATATGCAAAGTTGGAAAGGAGTGCTCGGGATTCGTATGGCCGGGCAGATTACGATGCAGCCGTATTTATGTTGGCTCGCAGTCTGCAAATGAGCCAGGATTATGAGAAGAGCCAGATTCTCATGGCGGATGCTTTTCTCATGGCAAATCGTGGTCACAATAATAAAATCTCTGAACTGGAAGCCAGCTCTAATGATTTCAGATATGATGGTCTGTCTCGTGAGTATCAGAGCTTAGTGAATCTACACGATGCAGTCAAAAATTTACCCCCAGTTCGTCATCCCAAAACCGGGTTACTCCTCGAACTAGAAATAATTGATTTTTCACCTCAACTTGCAGATGCCAAGCAAATGGCAGCAGAATCCCACTATGCTGCTGGTACAGCCCTGTCCATCTCTCCTGATTTGTCCCAACAAAAAGCGGCGGCCAAGCAATTCAAAAAAGCTTCCAGCTTTGTTCCAGGATATAAGGATTCTAAATCAAGATATGAGGCAACCAGACAAGCTGGAGTAAAAAGAATCGCCGTATTCCCCTTTGAAGACTTAAGTGGGAAGAATAAAAGGTATGGAGCTATCGAAGAATTGGTAGTGGATCAAATGGTGACCTCTGTAATGAAAGATCCGTCTGCCACGGAATTTCTTGAGTTAATCAGCCGTGATCAATTGGATCGTGTAATTGCAGAACAAAAATTGGGACTCTCCGGCATGGTTAACGAAGAAACTGCCATGGAAGTAGGAGCATTATTGGGTGTCCATGAAATATTGACAGGAAAAATAACCCAGGTTATTTATGCACCGGTACAGACGATTAATAGAGAATATAAACAGGCAAAGCGAGTAGTTGTTAAAACTGAAAAGTACAAAAATAAAGAGGGTAAGACCAAGACTCGCAATGTTTATGCTGATGTTGAAGCAAAGGTCAAACACTACACCCGCACTACCAAAGCAGTGATCAAGGGTTCATACAGGATTGTAGATGTGCGCACTTCAAAGCTTATTAAAAGTGAAGCTTTTGAAGGGAAATCAAATTTTTCTGCTGAGTGGGCGGTTGTAAAAGGGGACTCACGGGCTCTCAAGTCAAGTACTGCAAGACTCGCTCGGCGGGGTGAAACCGTCGCCCCCGTTGGAGGTGAGATGGTGAGCCAGGCTGCCACAGATCTAGCTAAATCTCTGAGTAATTCACTGAAGATTTATGCTCGTTAGATATTAAATCGGAAATTATTCTCAGGATTCATCTGGTTTGAGAATAGAAAAGAGGTAAACGGCGATAAAGGCAATGATAAATGCTGAAAATCGTACGCTTACCCAATCACCGAATAGATCAATTACCGTAAATAATGTACCTGTAACCATTCCTGCAATAACACCAACCCTACTGGTTCGCTTCCACCAGAGTGTCAGTAGCAAAGCAGGTCCGAAGGATGCGCCGAGCCCACCCCAGGCGTAGCTTACTGTCTCAAACACGAGGTCGGTAGATTGCCAGGCCAGATAAAAAGCCAATAATCCGATCAGAATAGTAAGTGCTCGTCCAATAGTAAGCAAGTTGAAGCGATTTTTCAGGGTCTCAAAATAGTTGCCGATGAGATCCTCTGTGAGGACTGTAGTAGAGACCAGTAACTGGCTATCAGCGGTTGACATCATGGCAGCAATCGCACCGGATATAAAAATCCCCGCTACCCACGGATGTAAAAGATTTTGGGCCATAATGGGCATCAATTTTTCTGGATCACTCAGTGAGGCTACTGCGGTTAACTGTTGACCTTCAAAACTCATGCTGCCAGCCTGGAGCAGGAAATATCCAGTGAGTCCAATAAACATGCTACCAAAAAAGGCAGGTACAGCCCATGAAATGGCGATGCGGCGGCTGATCTTGATATTCGAGGCTTTATCAATAGCCATAAATCGCGTAACCAGATGAGGCTGACCCATGTAGCCTAATCCCCAACTCAGCCCGCCAATGGCGGCTGCCAGAGCTGCCATGCCTGCCTTTCCAGCGAAAAGGCTTGCCCTATCAAACTGAAAATCAACGGAAGGGAGAGCACTAATCTCAATAAATGCCACCAGGGGCAATATGACAAGGGTGCCTATCATGATGATACCTTGAACCATATCTGTCCAGGCTACGGCCAGAAACCCACCCATTAAGGTGTAAAAAACGATAATAACAGCACCCACAAGCATGCCCTGCATATGGGTGATACCAAAAGTGACGTTCAATACTTTGCCGGCACCAGAGAATTGGGCCGCTACATAAAATGTGAAAAAGAAGGTAATGATAAGCGATGCCAGAATCCTGAGAATACCGCGCTCATCCCCAAAACGCTTCGCAAATAATTCAGGCAAGGTCAGTGCGTTAAATTCGTCAGTAGCTTCTCTCAAGCGTTTAGCAATAAAGAACCAGGAAAAAATGATCCCGGAAATGCAGCCCACAACTGTCCACAGTTCTAATAGCCCTGCGATCAGTGCCGCCCCTGGCAGTCCCAGAATTAACCAGGCTGATTCCCCTGAAGCCCTTTCCGAAAAGGCGATTACCCAGGGTCCCAGTCGCTGACCACCCAGTGCAAAGTCTTTCATGGATTTGGTGAGGTGTGCAGTGTAAAATCCGACTCCCAGAATAAGCATGAGATAGAGTATAAATCCTAGAGTAACAGGGTCCATGGAGGCGTTCCTTTAGATATGCAGTGTTTTTGTCGGACTACGTGGAGCAAGGTAAAACAAACCATGACATCGAGTAAGCTATTTTCTGCTTGCAGGGGAGATGAGGAAGTCAAATACCAATTGATCATAAAAGCATTATTAGCCCCGCGAAAATTGACTAAATTCAGCCCGAAATGAACAGCCTAATTTTCAGTAAAATACATTTGAAGTGTCTGATCCTGCTTCTATTCATTATGACTTCCGGGTTTGGTCAGGTTGATAGTCTGATAGTTTATCCTGAATTTGACAGCCAGTTATTGAAACTGAAAGTGCCTGACGCTTTTCAACGCAGTAGCCTGAAACTTGAAGTGTTTTCCGATTCATCCTGGCAATTATATAGAGGTGATGAAGTATTGAGTTTTTCACAATCACTGTATCTCCTCGGGCAGGAAAGTGTCCTCGCCGACTATGAAGCACACCTCACCAAGGAAGCTGGATTCTTGAAGGACTTTCGATCGAGACGTGTCTTCTCAGTTATCAGCTCAGTTGGTGGCGCCACTTATCTATCAATTATCTGGAGTAAGGGATGGGTATATCAAATACCCGGTTATGCTGCAATAATTATTGGCGGCGTACGCTATTTTGAGAGTCGGCAGTTTGAAATCAAAGCACTGCGAGAACAGTATTACTTACAGACATTGATTAGTTCTGGCAGGGTACAGAAATTGGTTGATGATTATAACTTCCGTTTATATCAATATTTATCTACTGCGGGAATCCAGTTCAGTGATAGCTAGAACTTTACAGACAGCTTTAGCGTTGCTTTTTACGATCTCTTGCGGTTTCTCGTTTGAGATATATCATAATCCGCCCGAAAAATTCCTGCAATGGTTCCCTGGACAATTGGAAGTGATTTTACCTCACTATCTGGATGAACCTGATTTTGTCAAGCTCTTCATTCGAGAGCACGGTAAGATGGTCTATCAGGAACTAAGTTTTTATGAAGATAGTGGTGCCTGGTACTGTGATATCCCAGCTGCCTATATGAATGGTGATAGTTTGTGTTATTATATTGGTGCCTCATTTGGCCCTGCTGGCCTGGCTGCTTTTCCTGCTGAGAATCCAGAAAAATATCCAGTAAAAGTTCCCTTGTTGAAATTCAAAACAAAGAATCGCAAGTTTGAGCCAAAGCTCGTTCAGGAAGTCATCGTCAATCAAACTGTTACACCCTGGAAGCCAAAACCCTCTCGCAGATCGAATAATTTTCCCGTTTTATACATACCAAAAGCGAATCAGGCATTTATCGAGAGTGGCTACATCAAAATTGTAGGAAATGAGCAGGCTAGCATAGAAGATTTGATGAGATCCATGCTGTATCTTTGCCTCCAGGAAAATGCCGATGCTATCACCAATCTTAGGTATTCCCTCCTTTCTTCCAAGGAGGGCATGGAGACGGTTGAAGGCCATATAGAAATAGAAGGTGTTTACCTGAGAAGACCTCCCAGGAATTGATTATATCCTGAGATGTAATAATTGCCTGAAGCGGGGATTCATTCTAGTTTAAGAGCCTACGTTAATAGGCGAATTTTGACATAACATTTTATTAAAAATAATATCACAGGAGTGCAGAATGCCGGGAAAAGACGAAAAACCTCAAGAATCAAAGAGCGTCGAGGAACCTGTTGATTTTGATAATTCAGAAAGTCGCATGACGTTTTTGAAAGGCCAGCTAAATGATATGCTAGATGGCATCAATAATGTCTATGGTCAAGATCTCATGGACGAACTCCTCAAACGTCTCGAGAAAACGGTTGAAGACTTCAACGGTGAGGTGAGCGGATTAATTGGTAAGCTGAAAGCTGGCAAAATCTTTGAAGAAGAAGCTCCAGTGGAAAGTACTGAAAAGTCAGATTCACCTGAAGACGATGTTCCAGAGGATGATGAAGAGCCTGAGAAGTCTTTCGAAGAGCAAGAGGAAGAAGACCAGGATATTATCGCCCGTATGCGAAAACGTATTACACACGACTAAATTTTAAAAATCTTTCAGTGCAAAATAGGAAACCAATACCCCCATCCCCTCAGGAAATTGGGGATAGAATTGTACGCAATCTAGACCGCGTGCGTGGCTTCCTCAGCATTCTTCAGGATGAAATTCGTGATCCTACCAAATTAGGACATAGTGGGGATCGAAGTGAGTGGCAGAGTCATACCGAAAAACTGGATGTCCATCTGTCTGATTTAAGGGAGATTTTCACTAGAGATGATCAGGACATTGATTCATGACAGATTCTATGAGTGATGTTGCCAGGCTGATAAAAACCTTCGATGCCGAACTTCGAAGAGAACTAAATACTTCACGATCAGGTCTTTTTCGGAATAGCAAAGGTGAATTATTTATCCGATCAAATGTGCCTCTGGGACAGAGCTATTCAGATGAGGTCATTGGTATCTTTGCCGATGCATCAGATCTGGATTTTTACTACAAAATATACTTATCAGAGGAGGGCTGAAATTATTTCAGCACCGATTGGATTGGAATTTGCTTTGCCGATATCAAGTCAAAATATGTGATCATATTTTGGGAATAATTAAATGTACGATGTAATGAGGAGTAAAAGATGGCTGATAAAATAGTCCGAGTCCCAAAGGCAGTCAACGAGCCGATATTAGAGTACAAACCTGGTTCCCAGGAAAAAGCAGAACTATTAAGCATACTTAATAAAATGAAGTCAGAGGTTGTGGAAATCCCCGTCATTATTGGTGGTAAAGAGATATTCACAGGTGAAACATCGACCAACGTGATGCCCCACGACCATAAACATGTCCTGGCAAAATACCACATGGCAGGTAGCAAAGAGATTGCTCAAGCCATAGAAGCTTCACAGGATGCCTGGAAAACCTGGTCTGTAATGCCCTGGGAATCACGTGTGGCCATCTTCAAGAAAATGGCAGTATTATTAGCCGGTCCCTATCGGCACATTCTTAATGCCGCCACGATGCTTGGACAGAGCAAAAATGCTTTTCAGGCTGAAATTGATTCAGCTTGTGAGCTGATTGACTTCTTTAATTTCAATGCAGAATATTTGCAGGAAATCTATGCCCAACAGCCGGGTTATTCTCCAGACGGGATGTGGAATCAGGTGGAGCATCGTTCCCTTGAGGGATTCGTATTCGCTGTTACACCCTTTAATTTTACTTCGATTGCTGGGAATTTGCCCACAGCACCGGCTTTGATGGGAAATGTGGCACTCTGGAAACCTGCCTCATCGGCTGTGTACTCAGGGTATTTCCTGATGAAGATGTTTGAGGAAGCTGGCTTGCCAGATGGCGTGATAAACTTCATCCCTGGCAAGGGTTCGGTTGTAGGCCCCCAGGTCATTGAGAGTGAACATCTCGCCGGGATTCACTTTACCGGTTCTACTGCTGTTTTTCAGAGCATGTGGAAAACCATTGGAAACAACATTGCCAAGTATAAAACTTATCCTCGCATTGTGGGGGAGACCGGTGGTAAAGATTTCATCGTTGCCCATGAATCAACGGAGATGGAAGTTTTAAGAACCGCTGTGATTCGAGGAGCTTTCGAATATCAGGGGCAGAAATGTTCGGCTGCATCAAGAGTTTATATCCCACGTTCCATGTGGGCTAATTTCAAAGAAAGCTATGTCGCTGAAGTTGCCAAGATAAAAGTAGGTGATGTGGAAGACTTCGGGAATTTTATGAATGCGGTCATTGATAGGGGAGCCTTCTCTGATATCACCGCATACATTGATTATGCAAGCTCACACAAGGATGCAGAAATCATTACCGGTGGTAATTATGATGATTCTGTCGGTTTCTTTATTGAACCTACCACTATTGTCACAACTGATCCTCATTTCAAGACCATGGAAGAGGAAATCTTTGGTCCCGTACTTACCATTTATGTATACGACGAGAGTTGGGCTGATATTCTGGATGTTGTCGATGGAACCAGCCCCTATGCTCTTACAGGAGCCGTTTTGGCCAAAGACAGAGATGCGGTAGAGCTCGCTCTTGAAAAATTGCGTCATAGCGCTGGTAATTTCTATATCAATGACAAACCCACTGGTGCAGTGGTTGGCCAACAGCCTTTTGGTGGAAGTCGTGCATCTGGAACCAACGATAAAGCAGGTTCAATCTTTAATTTGATCCGGTGGATATCCCAACGAACCATCAAAGAGAATTTTCTGCCACCAACAGAATTTCCATATCCTTTTATGGATAAAGAGTAGATAGTCAATTTCCAAGCGGGGAGTCGCATCCCCGCTTGGTTCAATCCATTACATTACTGAAACTATAATCCAATTATGAATAATATTGAGCAACTTGATATCAAAGGTAGAAGTGTCTTGCATAGACCTGCCCGAGATTTGAAGAAGGTTCGTGCCACACTTGTGCTACTGCATGGATATGGTGCAGACGAGTATGACCTTATGGGTCTGGCATCTTACTTTAATCCCGATATCCAGGTGTTGAGTATTAGGGGTAGTGGACTAACGCCTTATGGTGGTGCTTCATGGTTTGATATTGATATGCTCTCTGATGGCACGCTTAGATTTAATATTGATCAGGCCAAAGTGAGCACCCAGGGCGTGATTGAAATACTTTCCCATATGCAACTGGATGGAATAATCCCTGAGAAACAGATTATTCTTGCTGGATTTAGCCAGGGGGCGACCATTTCAAATCTGATAAGCCTGCAAAAACCAGAGCTCCTGCAAGCATTGCTCATCATGAGTGGCCGACTACCAGATGATATGGTTGAGTTTTCTGGCGATACCTCAAGATTTAATCATCTACCAGTTTTTGCTGGTCATGGTACCCATGATAATGTCATTCCCATAGAATTTGGTCGTCAGATTGTATCCTTTTGGGACCCCATCGCTGATCTGGAACACCATGAATACGCTATGGGCCATGAAATTTCCCAGCCAGAGCTGGAACATATTCAAGCGTGGCTTGAGCACGTACTATCCAAAAAGTAAAATAAATCCCACAAATCAGATGTGGAAACCGCCACACAGAACTGGTCATGACTCACTTGGATGACGATATTGCACCTGAATTCCTAATTTCAATTCAATTGCCCATGAGAAAATATTTAATTAGTATTTAAATTGTCACCTTTGCATATATATGGCATCTATAGCTTCAGGAGGAATGATGAAATTGAAAATTATTAGCATATTATTGATGAGTGGAATATTGATGTTCTCATGTAGTGACAATTTAGGTGGAGGGAGTGACACCCCTGTAGAAGTGTCAGGTAAAGTTCAGGGTGGTTATCGCCATCTTCCCGTAAACATGAAAAGTGATTCAACAAAACTGGTTGTATACCGTGGGGACTATGTAAAGTTCTACATTGATGACCAAGGTCATGCCCAGATAGAATATCCACTCGACATAGCTGAATTAGGTGTGAGTGTGGTTCTGAAGGACAACACCTTGGAGCAGCCCTTTTTCAAAATGAAAAAAGCTGGAACTTACCAATTTAAAATTGGTGAGAAGGTTGGCCAAATAGATGTCGTCGAATTACGTCAATCCAATTACCGTGAATTGGGGGCTGAAGAAGCCTGGAAGATGTTGTTGAAGAATCCACCTCTGCTACTGGATGTGCGGACAGCAAATGAGTATAGCAGGGGATACATCAAGGGAGCGGTATTGATTCCCTTGCAGGACCTTCAGGCCAGAGCTGGGGAATTAGAGCAGTATGAGAATCAACCTATCCTGATATACTGTGCCACAGGCAATCGCAGTACTACTGCCTCCAAGATTCTTTTGGATAAGGGCTATAAGGATGTGATGAATTTGCGTATGGGAATTATGGGTTGGGCCAGCAAAGGCTACAATATCCAGTTTCGGTAAAAAAATACTTTTACAAAAAAAAAGGAGAGCAATGCTCTCCTTTTTTTTTATTCAAATTTTGATCCTGATTATGAATCAAGACAACTTTTGCAGGTACCTGCCAACTCAAGATTAAAGGACTCAATCCGAAAGTCATGTTTCTCAGCAAATGATTTAAAGATGGATTGATCAATCAGCTCCACATCATACCACTTGCCACACTTTGAGCAGCGAAAGTGATCGTGCTGTCCCGTATTTCCATCATAGCGTACCATGGCTTCATCTTTGAGTTTAAGAATCCGACCACTCTCAACAAGTTGGTTTAAATTCCGGTAGACTGTTCCCAGGCTGATATTGGGAATTATTTTTCTAGTTTCCTTGTAGACCGAATCTGCATTGGGGTGTACTAGTGTACTCTGTACGACTTGAAGGATGGTTTCTCGTTGATGACTATATCTTTGTTTAATTGGTTCCATATTATCCTAAAAGTAAGCGAAGCACTGCTGAATTCAAGAAAATAGTAATAGTTACTGTTATGTTTAATATTTGGGGTGACGCTGCAGAATACGCCAGGCTGCCGGATACTTATTGCGAATTTGTCCTGTTTTCAGGACATGTAGCCACCCTAGCCCGTACCCTTGATGAACGACCAGATTATACCCTGGTTGGTAATCCTCTCCATGACTCTTATTTATGTGAGCCAGATAATCAAGAGCCTCATCGGATGAAAGTTCGATGCATTGGATGTCACGGGAGAGCGCTTGATTTAGCGCCAACTCGGGAGATGGCTTGAGTTCACCGTGATACACCTTCCCCATATAGAGACCTGAACTTGTAATTCGGAGGGACCGACTGATTGTGAGATAGTCTTCATAAATTGATTTGGGAATGGCATGCCGGTGCTCCTCACGTGTCAGGAAGGTATATCTGTCTGGAGATTGCAGCCATTTCTGGTCTTCGGGTGTTGCTAATTCAGGATAACGGATGGGCTTACGCCTTGATTTGCCCGGCACGGATGGAGAACTAGCCATTCTGAA
This sequence comes from Fidelibacterota bacterium, assembly GCA_018650445.1. Lineage (GTDB taxonomy): Bacteria > Fidelibacterota > UBA8477 > UBA8477 > JABMPR01 > JABMPR01. Next base: position 38,067 of record JABIFX010000077.1, on the reverse strand, counting down.
AGCTGCGATAAAAAATCCTTCACCACTTGTGTGGTGGGGGTAAAACCTATAGCTGGTTTGATCTGGGCCACTTTTGACAATGCCCCATGATTCAGGAATATCCAGAGGTAGAGGCGTTAAGCCAGATTCCTGCTCCAGCCACTCCATATTGGCTTCATTCTCTGCTTCAGAAAAGGTACAAGTACTGTAGATCAGGATACCTCCCTTGGCCAGAGAGGGTAAAATATCAGCTAGGATGCGTTTTTGACGTCGCGAACAAAGTAACACATTGTCTTCAGACCACTCCTTAATGGCTCCAGGGTCTTTGCGCATCAGACCTTCCCCTGAGCAGGGTGCGTCCACCAGGATAAGATCAAAAAAATTGGGCAGTTTTTTGAAATATTTTGGATCGCTCTGGGTTACGATATGATTATCACCACCCCAACGGGCAAGATTTTGACGAAGTATTTTATTTCGGGAAGCAATGATCTCGTTAGCTATGAGAAGGGAGTCTTTTGATAAGAGAGACTGGAGGTGCGTAGTTTTCCCCCCGGGTGCCGCGCTAAGATCCAGGACTCGATGGTTTTGCTCGAGATCGATAACGCCTTTTAGAGCATGTTCCAGAAACATAGATGAAGCTTCCTGGACATAATATGTGCCGGCATGGAATAAAGGATCATTGGTAAACCGGGGTCGAGATTCCAAATACTTCCCCTGCTCGGACCAGGCGATGGGGGCCGTATTGGGATATTGATTTGTGGGCTTCCCTGGATTCATTCGTATAGATATTGGCGGAGGTTCTCTCAGGGCAGCGTAAAATTGCTCGTACTCTTCTCCGAGTTGTCTTCGGAGTCTATTTTCCAAGTGAGAGGGGAGCTTGATTGAAGGATCAGTCATTGTGGAAACTAAGAACAGAATAATAAAAAGAAATCAATAAGGGAGTCCAAAAGCAGGCTTCAGTACTTTCATATTAGCAATAAAATATTTCCGCAATATCTAATTACAGGCATTATATTTGCAGAAGTATTCGCTTAGAGTAATAATTGCCAAACAGCATTAATGATTTGGTGAGTAATTTACTTTAAACATTCTTGTTTTGAGATCAGAATTTATTAAGGAGTTTTGAATATGTCATTGTTAAAAAGCAAATTAGAGGAGATCATCCCTAAATTTCGCAATGAAGTAGGGGAGATAAGAAAGAATCATGGGGATAAAAAATTATGTGATGTAACTGTTGCGCAGGCATACGGCGGTATGCGTGGAGTAAAAGTTATGATTACCGAAACCTCCGCTTTGGATCCAGATGAAGGTATCCGCTTTCGCGGGTTTACTATCCCAGAGCTCCAGGAGAAACTCCCTCACGCTGCTGAAGGTGAAGAACCATTACCTGAAGGGCTATTCTATCTATTAATGACCGGGGAGTTACCAACCGAGGATAATATTGCTGAGATTACCAGGGAATGGCAAGAACGCGGAGCTCTTCCTGAACATGTCTACAAAGCCATAGATGCTCTCCCAAAAGATACACATCCCATGACGCAGTTCTCGGTGGGTATTGTTGCTCAGCAGACTGAATCAATCTTTGCCGCTGAATATCGCAAGGGCATTAACAAGATGGATTATTGGAAGCCTGTCTATGAAGATACCATGAATCTTCTCGCCCGTCTCCCAGCCCTGGCAGCCTATATTTACCTTCGTTCATATAAAGATGGTAAAGTCATTCCTGCTGATCCATCACTTGATTGGGGTGGTAACTTTGCTCACATGATGGGTTTTGATACCAAGATGTTTAGAGAGCTCATGAGAATATATCTGACTATTCACGCAGATCATGAGGGTGGAAACGTATCAGCACACACAACACATCTTGTTGGTTCTACTTTATCAGATGTCTATTATGCATTATCAGCTGGTATGAACGGTTTGGCAGGTCCACTGCACGGTTTGGCAAATCAAGAAGTATTACGTTGGATTATGGATGTAAAAGATCAGCTGGGTGGGGGTGTTCCCACCATGGAAGATTTAAAGAAATTTGTCTGGGATACACTTGCTTCAGGTAATGTCATTCCCGGTTACGGTCATGCTGTATTGCGTAAGACGGACCCGCGCTACTCAGCACAACGTGAATTTGCCCTCAAGCATATGCCCGAGGATGAACTCTTCCAGGTGGTGAGTATGCTGTATGAGGTAGTTCCACCGATTTTGCTGGAGCAGGGCAAAGCTAAAAATCCATGGCCAAACGTAGATGCTCATTCTGGAGTACTACTGGTTCATAATGGAATGCATGAGTATGATTTTTATACAGTGCTATTTGGTGTTTCCCGTGCCATGGGTGTGTTGGCGTCTACAGTTTGGGATAGGGCAATTGGTCTGCCTCTTGAGCGACCAAAATCACTTACAACAGAATATATCAAGTCTATACTATAAAAGCGGGGATCAGACCGATACAAAGCCCTGGGTAAAACCGGGGCTTTTATGTTTTAATACCATCACCTTAAAAAATATTGGGCAAATATTGTTAGGTTGATCTCCGGCCAATAATAAATTTAACGATTAATGACAGCAAATATTGTGGATAGGATTCATGTGTGATCAACTTGGAAATAATTAGCAAATGCAGTTAATAGATACACGGGTACTCATTGTTGAGGATGAGGTAGTTGTTGCTAGCGAAATCAAGCTGAGACTTGAAGCAATGGGTTTTCAGGTTCTTGGAATTGTGAATAATGGCCGAGATGCCATCGCTGTAGCCAGTGAAAATGAACCTGACGTCATCCTCATGGATATTACCCTTAAAGGCACGATGAATGGTCTCGAAGCCACTCGGGAAATCAGACAGGAAACCGATATTCCTGTTATCTTTATTACAGCCCACACAGATACGCCTACGCTTGACTCAGCTCGTGCAGCAAGCTCGCATGGAATTTTCACAAAACCGTTTAGTGATGATGAGTTAAAGGCTGCAATTCAACAGGCAACTATCTCAAAAGTGATGACGAATTATCTGGAAGCTGAGGATAAGAAAAAAGACGACGCGGATAATGCAGAGGGTGAAAAAGAGGATTAAACTCATTTCCAGCTACTGCATCTTATAAATATTTGACCAGGCCTCCCTGGTCTTTTTCAATTATAAAACCAAATTTATAGAAATATCCAGGATGGAGAAATCCTGTGGTAATCATCTTTTTCTTAGCATTTCGCATTCGATTTACGAATTCATTTAAAAGACCCCTGCTGACCCCACCACCTCGATGATTGTCTGAGACCACAAGCTTATCCATGTATACAACCTCTTCTCCCTGGTCTAGATAGAAAAGACCACCAATGACTCTGTCTTTCTTATTTAAAGCCACCAGGAATTTGTGTTCATGGGTGAAGTCGACATCCAGACGAGCCTTTACAAAATGCTGCTGCAGCTGAATGATTTCTTTTGGATGCATCGCTCGTCTAATTCGAAAAGTGGTTCCCTTGCTATCATGACGCGAGATCATAATCTCTACCTCATCCATCGCAGTGGAGCGTGTAGCAATGAGTTCAATATCTTCACTAGGGGGTAATTCAGGAAAAGCCAGTCTTTTAAGAAAAAAGGAACAGTATTCATCCAGCTCATTTGATCCAATATACTGGCTGATTTCACTTTGGAGCGTTCCTCCATCCAAAGAGCGGTGACGCAGGTTACGTCCCAGGAGCGCCAGATAATCTTTCAGCTTTGAATCAGACTCAGAAAATACGGTATCCATAAATAATTGTACTCGAGCGTCAGGGTATTCAGGTTCACTGTCCTGGATATTATAATCTCTATATAGACCCTTCAGGAAATGAGCTTTTGCATTTAAAGTTGCATCCTGATTAATCAAGAGCCAGCGGTGATATCGGCGAATGGCAAAGTAGACCGATTTGGTCTGAAAACCTTCTTCCTCAGCGCTTGAAAGAAAACTGAGGAGATCTTTTTTTCTAAAGGGAGTGATCGCCTTATCAGCCAGTATAGCCTCGAAAAACGCAGGGGAATGTTTTTGTCCCAGTGCTTCTCGCATTGCGTGGTAAACGATATCAGTACCTACATTGAGCTTGAATTTTGGAAATTCCTTTTCGGTAGCCCGAACAAATAGTTTCTCAAGGTTCTCAACAAACTCGAGTTCGGATGAAACCTCGGTGATACCAGAAATGGATACCAGTCTACCACCAACATGGTAGTCATGAATTGGAACCACAATTTTTCCAGGACTTGGAACAGAAATGATCTTCTTGAATCGGGTTCTCTTCCAAAAACTCGTGTAAGTAAGTACTGAGGTCCAAACAAAATGCGGCCATATATACTCGGGTGAAGGCATCTCATCCGAAGATCCAGCCCATTCTGCCTGCTTCAAATATTGTCGTACTGTCAAACCTGAAATAAACTCTTCTGACCAGAGATCTTGCTCGGGTTTATAAGATCCCAATGTCTCAACCAATTGATTGAATTGACTGTCCCGGGCGCAAGCTATCAACCAGAATAATTCAGTATTGACTTGATCTGAACTCAGATCGTCGTTCAAATTGAAGACAAATTTAAAGCTGCCCTCACTACTCTGAATGGTGACACGATAGACTGTTTTTCCATGAGCTCTTCCCAATAAATTGATCCAGATACCCTGAGGTGGGATTTTATCAAGGGATAGCTGCTTGCCCTCAAAGAATAGATACATTGATTCATTCAGGATTGATGTATTGACAAATGCTGATCTGATACGTACCCGGTGCTTGTTTGGGACTGGCTTATCAAATAGCAGAACATCATCCCAATCCAGGGTCTGCTCATGTTGAATTGTGGTGGTCTCTGGGTCCATATCCTGCATGGACTTGGAAAAATCATCATTCAGCGCTGCATAGATTTTGAGGATTTCCTTTGAGATTATACTTTTCACCGGCAGGTTGACACTCGAGCTAATCATGGCCGTTCTGATTGTGGTATAATATTGAGGGAACTGTTTTGACCATGAATACAGAACACCAAGAGCATTTTCAAATAGGATTGAGGATTTTTCAGCCTGGGCTTCTTGATATGACAGCCATTTTAAATAATCGGCAGCCATCTTGACCTTGTGAATATTGATATTGGACCAGGATAAACTTCCTGTGTCCAGGTTAAAGAGTACCTTTCTGCCCAGGGCGTAGGTGACTATTCTTTCCAGATCATTGGCTGGGAAAAGAGCAACAACCTGCTCAACAGCAAATTGCGCCTGCACCAGATCATCAGAACGAATAAGGCGCAGGAAAGCATACCTGACTATATGTCGAATACTTTCATTTGAATTTGAATATATCCGGTTCAGCAATCGATAGCCTGGCTGAGAGGGATGGAGAGTTTGAGAGTAGACCAACATGATGACCGGTTTTAATGCTTCCAGCGAATAATCTGAATGTTTCAAGGCCTTCTCGACTTCAGCTTCGGCCTGTAATTTAGCTTTGTTGGAAAATTCAAGATCTGTCCAGGTGCCGGGTAGGAGGGTGGGCTTCAAGTTGATGGGTTTGATTCTCAAATGAGAGTAATCTAGAAATTCCTCTAACTCCTGGTTCCCTATACAATAGGCGGGTTGTCTTATGAAATCTTCAAATTGGAGTATTTTTCCCTGGAATTGATAGAAAAATGCACCGATTCTAATCTCATCCTTGCCTGGTTCTATTCTCAACGTATGTCGTTTATTCCTATGCCTGAGAATATGGTCTTTAAAAACCAGATCATTTTGTGTCCAACCTCGCTGCAAAAAGACCCAGTTAGGGATTTGGATTTCAAGGTCCTCCATAAAGAAGGATTTATAAGATCGTTCATAAAGTGATTCTACCGTATCCTTAAAATGCTCCAGGATGGAGGCACGCTTAAAGGTTCCCTTTTCAGTCAATTCACCTAAATCTTTATCAAAATTTCGATCGACCTGTCGAAAAGCCACAATTCTCTCAAAGGGAGCCAAAAAGGAGTTCACAGAGTGAATGACATTAGCTACATAATCGCGAACTCTCTGCTTATCTGACCAAATATCCCTAAGATCTTTGTGCTTCTTATTCAACCTCACAAGCGCTGTGTTGTAAGGCATGTGGTCACCCACAATAAAGAGTTGATGAATACTGTCAAAATCCCTGAACATATTCTCAATTTTCTGAGGGGCAATAGTTTGACCCTTGGCATTCTTGTAGATTTCCTTTTTTCGATCAATAATTTCGATCTGGCCATTGTCCAGTGATTGAAAAATATCACCTGTAGTGAACCACCCATCGGGACGATCATCCGGATCAACAGGATTCCAGTAACTACCTGATACATAGGCGCCTCGAATCCAGAGCTCACCATCATCTGCTAGTCTTATTTCCATCCCTGGCAGAGGAACACCCACTGAGTTTTCGATATATCCATCGGTTGGCGTCATGGTGATTCCACCTGTGGCTTCCGTCATACCATAACCACTATGCAGATGTAGATCATGGGCTTGAAAGAACTTGAATACCTCGGGGGGTAGATAGCCAGCAGCAGAAAGCCCCCATTGGAGTGATCCACCTGTAACATCCTTAACTACAGGTGCAATGGTAGTGGATTCATCGTTGATGAAATCCACTTTTGAACCAATGTTGTCATAGATGTCCTGCCAGCGTTTGGGTATACTGATCAGAACAGTAGGTTTGATTGCTTTGAGATCGCTGAGGAGAGACTGAACCCCCTTCCCACTGGAGAAGGTGTATTCAGCTCCCCAGAATATGGAGCCCCACATCTCCAGAAATCTACCAAATGTGTGGAAGAGGGGCAGAAAGCAAAGAAAACGGTCTTTTGTGCCCAGATTAAGCGCGAGACTTCGTGCAAACCGTTTAGAAACAATATTCTCATAAGTGAAAACAATGCCCTTTGGATACCCCGTAGTACCTGAGGTATACATAATACTGGCGATATTTGAGAGCGAGACGGAAAGTCGAATACCCTCCAGCCATTCCAGGGCATCAGCTGAACCCCCTTCATCGAGCAATCGTTTATAGGATTTCACCATTGGGTTGATCGTAGCGACACTGTTGTATGTAATGATGTGTTTAATCGCAGGTAGATCAGGAAGGATACTTTCAATAGAACGTAAATGTTGGGAGTCGGAAATAAAGATTCCTTCAATTTCAGCATGGGCCAGGATATACGCAATTTGAGCTGGGGGAGCAGCGGGTTGGATTGGAACATTCACAAATCCATGGGTAAGGCATGCGATATCGGTTATTGCGACTTCCAGACGATTTTCAGAAATGATGGCAATACGGGGACTGGTGCTACCCATGAGATCGATGAGGGCTGCCGCCAGATGATTGACTGACTGCTGAACAGCAGACCAGGATTGATGCTGCCACTGTCGACCCTGTTTAAAATTAAATAGAGCTTTATTTCCCAGCTGTTCAGCCTTGCGATTAAAGAGATAACCCGGTGTATAGTTAAGCTTCCGCACTAACTCCATTTCGAGCTTAAACCATTCATCTTGAATATGGGATGCCTTAATAAGTGAGGTGAAGGAGGGGTTCCAGCCCTGTTCTAAAAGAAATGTTAGACTTTTACGACTTCCTGCGGCCAGGATGTTGTTACCATATTTAAGAAGATCACGGCACCACGTACCCAGATCATCTGGGGATTGAGTTTCCAAATCTTTAAAATATTGGACCAGGGCAGATTCTTGTTCAAGCGAATCCTTATCCACATTTTCCAGCAGATCATGTAGTGAATATTTCACCGGTATTGCATTCTCCTTTAGCTCTTAACATAGGGTTGTTGATCTTGACTTCCAAATTAATTGCTAGGCGTCATCTGCTGAAGAAAGCAATAATTCAAATACGTTAGAATAATTCTGTATTTGGCGTGCACTCCATAATAAATGTGATGAAATTCATCCGAAAGAGATTATTATCCGCGCGTTGTCAATTTTCACGAAATTTCACATAAATGGCACAAGATTTGTCTCACTAACAGCACAATGAAAAAAATGGTACAAACATCGGATTATTCAGTAACTAGCGTCTCGCTCGCATTTATTGACATGCGGCATCAGGAGAGCAGTAGGAGAACTGAAATCCAACTATTAGGAGGTATGCATGTCTAATCATGTTGCAGAATTTATGGCCGGTGTCCAAGCAAAGAACCCGGCACAGCCAGAGTTTATTCAGGCAGTAGAGGAAGTGGTAACTTCATTGATGCCAGTTTTGGATCGTCATCCACATTACAAGGAAGCAAAAGTTCTTGAGCGAATTGTTGAACCAGAGCGCGTGATCATGTTTCGTGTTCCATGGGTTGACGATTCTGGAACAGTCCAGGTAAATCGTGGATTCCGGGTTGAGTTTAACAGCGCTATTGGACCGTATAAAGGTGGCTTGCGTTTTCACCCAAGTGTTAACCTTGGCATCTTAAAGTTTCTTGGTTTTGAACAAGTTTTCAAAAATGCACTTACAACTCTCCCAATGGGTGGTGGTAAGGGTGGATCAGATTTTGATCCCAAAGGTAAATCTGATATTGAAGTGATGCGTTTTACACAATCCTTCATGTCGGAACTTTTCCGTCACATTGGACCCAATACTGATGTCCCAGCAGGCGATATTGGTGTGGGTGGTCGTGAGATTGGTTTTATGTTTGGCCAGTATAAAAAGCTCAGAAATGCTTTTGAAGGTGTTTTGACTGGTAAATCTCTGAATTGGGGCGGTAGCTTAATTCGTCCTGAAGCTACAGGTTATGGAACTGTTTATTTCGCTCAAGAAATGTTGAAGACCAGAGGTGAAAGTCTCGAAGGTAAGTTAGTCACCATTTCTGGAAGTGGAAATGTTGCCCAGTATGCAGCTGAAAAGGTTTTAGATTTTGGCGGAAAACCAGTCACGTTCTCTGATTCTGCAGGTACTATTTATGATCCAGCCGGAATTGATAGAGAAAAGCTAGCCTGGGTAATGGACCTTAAAAATAATCGTCGCGGACGCATCAAAGAATACACTGATGAGTTCGGTGGTGAATACTATGAAGGCAAACGCCCATGGCATGTTAAATGTGATGTTGCTCTACCTTGCGCTACTCAGAATGAAGTAAACAAGGAAGAAGCTGAAGCATTGATCAAGAATGGTTGCTATGTGGTATCCGAAGGTGCAAATATGCCTTCAATACCTGAAGCTATCGAAGTTTATCAGGCTGCCAAGATTCTTTATGGCCCAGGTAAAGCTGCCAACGCTGGTGGTGTTGCCGTTTCAGGGCTTGAGATGTCGCAGAACAGTCTACGTCTATCTTGGACACGCGAAGAAGTGGATGAACGCCTTCATAACATCATGAAAAGTATTCATACCAACGCACTTGAAACAGGTAAGCGTTATGGCTTTGATGGTGACTATGTTGCTGGTGCTAATATCGCCGGTTTCTTGAAAGTCGCTGATTCAATGATGGATCAGGGTGTTGTCTAAGCACATCATCTCTTAAAAAGTTCGATAAAAAAAGCGCGGGTCCACCGCGCTTTTTTATTATCCAAGATATTTGACTTCAATTAAATAGAAAAACGCAGGTCCACCGCGCTTTTTTTTATGCCCAAAATATTTGACTTCAAATAAATAGAAAACGCGGGCCCACCACGCTTTTTTTTATGCCCAAGATATTTGACTTCAATTAGATAGAAAACGCGGGCCCACCACGCTTTTTTTTATGCCCAGGATATTTGACTTCAATTAGATAGAAAACGCGGGCCCACCGCGCTTTTTTTTAATTATGCTAAACCTTAGGCAGATACTTCAGTGCTGATCTTTGATTTAAAGGCATTGTAGATTTCCTCCAGACGTCGACCCTGCTTTTCGATCGCTTCACTCAGTGAGGGTAGGTTCTCTCCTGGATAGGAATGCCCCGTAGAGATGGTTTTGCAGTATTCAAAACCCTTGATCATATTGTCATAGAAAGCATGGAGGGAAGGATACTCCTTGGGTCCCATTGTTTCCTGAATACGCGACCGGAAGTGATCAACATAGAGTTGAATCTCTTTGGCAAACATGTGGGGACGATCTGATGAAAGCAATTCCTTGCCTCGACCATAGATTTGATCCACCATTTCTTCCAGAGAATAATTCCGATTAAACCAGGAAAGATTTGGTCCTGGACAGATGGCCTGAGGTGATCTTTTAGCAGGAACAATCCCCAGACTGATGAGTGCTCCATTGCCTAGATGTTCACACAGGCAAGCTTTGGCGAGAACCCTATTGATAGCTTCATCTTTTTCAGGTCCAGGTACAAAGTCTGCTTCAATTTCAGCAAGCTTTGGCGTCATATATTCAGAAGATGCAGTGCAAATGGGAAGTTCAGTAAACTCAGTATTCGAAACCAAGAAACCCTTGGGGCAGGCTGAACCTGGTTTCCCCTGCTCATAACGTTTTTTGGACCATTTTTCTGAGCCGGAATCTTTCAAATTGTTGAAGGGTACGCCCAGGGGAGATGCACCACTCAGATAGAGACTATCATCAGTGGAATTCATTAATTGTAAACGTGTCATAGTATCAATTGGAGTGGCTTCAGGAACCAAAAGGAAGGGACTTGCCCAGCCTGTGCGGTCCATACCAAAATCTTTTTCTAATCTTTGAACCTCACCATGGTTACCAATACCACCCTGAACAGTTATCTCAGGATGATGCTCGAGATTTTCAGGATATTCCCACTCCATTTTATCATAGAAGCGTTTTATGATAGGTTGAAATTGAGTCCCTAACTCCGCACGCTTATCTTTGAAATCTTGAAGTAGAATAGGTAATAAATGACCAGGAGACGCAAAAGCATGACCTCCGCAATTCAATCCAGATTCAATTCTGAATTCTGAGATCTCCAGACCCTTTTTAGCCATGTAACGACCTTGAATCATGGCAGATCTGAAATCACTCACTTTAAGCACGATCTTCTTTTTAATTTCACCCTGTTGATCACGATAAAAATCTTGATATTTCGTCATGTATCCATAAAGACTCTGATTGATTCCAGCTGAAAAAACCATGGCTGAATCAAGCTTGCTCTTTGCGTATCCTCGCAGGGCCGCCTTACCATCGGAAAAACCTTCACCAAGTGGTTTCCCATGCTTATCAAGATCAATACGATCCACTTTGACCATGATATTGACATCAATGCTACCTGGTTTCATCCTCCGAGATAACTCCTTAGCAAATTTGTCTCTCAGTTCACCTGGTTTTGTGTCCATGAGATCGTGGTAGCTTTTTTTAAGAGAGCTGGTATCAGGCAACAACTCGAAATAGCGAGATTTTTCATTTTTCTCGAAGAAGGGAAGTGCGCGAACATTTTCCATTTTCATTTCTACAATGTCCTGAACCATATCCAGGTAAGCGGTTATTCGTTTTGCTCGTCCATCTTCTTCATGATGGGTGATACGTTCGAATGGTAAATCATATTTATCAGTATAATATTTTCTCAGACGTTCCAACAGGATATCATCAATGATGGATATCACGGAAGTGATTCCCAAATGGGCCAGCCGAATAGGGGTGTCGATTGAATGGCCAGTTCCCATGACGGGTATATGGAAATTATGTGTTGTATCTGTCACTAAGGGACCTCACAAATAAATTTAGCTAACTATTTCAGTACTATACCCTTATGGAGAAAAGCCCACTAGGTATATGCCTGCTTAATACTAACCCCGATATACAGGAATTCAATAAAAGAATCCCTCCGTAGTCTTAACATTACGGCAACTCCGTCAAGGACCAGGGATAGCGTAGATAAAAAGCCCGTCCATAAAACGGGGCTTCCTATTAATAATTGTGTGCTAAGGTTTAGAAAAAGAATCTAATACCCAAATTTTCACCAAAGCCAAATCCATGGTCACCCATGATAATCAGTGGAGAAAAATTATGCGTCCTCACGCATGGATGCACAGCATCCTGGCCTCCATATGTGACCTTCGCCCTTTACACCATCAACCTGGATGATGAAGGGTTCATCAAAATGAAAATGTTTGAGAAACTTGGTCTCATTGGCAGGTTTTTGCTTCTGAAACCAGTCCAAATTCATTTTCTCAGATAGAAGTCTTGGGGGAATGGTGAAGTAACTGATCCCAAGAGACGTAATATTCTGGAAGAAATGACTTCCAAAGGAAGGGTCAACATACAATTCTGGTAATCCTACTTCGATAATTGATCTGGCATTGGATATATAGTTCCAGGTAACCGGGATGCCGAGCAGGGGATCGGCTGTGCCCCAACGACCGGGACCCACGAGCATGTAAGATTTCTCAGGGCTGAATTCACGGTTCATTACTCTGATTTCTTCAGCAATTTGCCGACTCTTTAGTATCTCGAATTTGTCAATATCGATGTATATCAAATCATGTATCTCAACATTGTCACCATTTCCCAAACAAATTTCACTATGAAAAAGTTCATCTTGCTTCTCAGCATGGGTAATGTCAACGACATGGGGGCGTTCAAAAGTGACCATTGGTCTTATTTGTAAGATGGATAGTTCTGCTGGATCATCTGATTTTTCAGGTAAATTCACCGCGAATTCCATTTCAACCTCACAACCCATTCCCAATTTTCCAAAATCCATCAAATCGCTGAGCATATTCGCCAGAGGCAGGGATTTCCATTTTAGTATATTGGCAAAGGTGATAATGCGAGGACCCGCTTCAAACAAGCTATCTCGAAAACGACCATCCTGGAATGAATACACACTGGCAATCTGGTCCAGGCTACCATGCTCCTCAGCAGTTTTTAGATCGAGCTGCATTAGATTCGAACTTTCACCACTCTCCAGGGGTAATTCGCAATGCGTTGTATCCAATGCGTAGAAGTGATTCTGACTGTTTTTTAAAATGGATTTTTCATCATAAAATTGAGGCTGTACATTGGGTCTTTTAGGACTGAATTTTAGTGCCTTTTCACCATTAACAACCGTACGACCCAAACCGAGAGCCATGGTTGCCATACCCTCTTCACGCTTCATAGCACCCTGGGGGTAGTAATTGAGAGTTTGTAATACCCCGGAAAAACTGGGGTAATAATAATCACCATGCTTCCGACCACAAAGATGTTGGATAACCACTGCCATCTTTTCATCCTCAGGCCGGTTGCCAGTTGATTTAAGATAAGCAATGGCTTCTCTATGGAATCCAGAGGCATACACAAGCTTGATGGCTTCTAGTAATTGGAAGACCCGGGTGTCAAGGGCTGGAGCACAGTTGGGCAGCATATAGGTACTATATATCCCTGCAAAAGGCTGAAACAGAGAATCCTCCAACAGACTGGATGATCTTACAGCCAGGGGACCGGCATGGTGTCCCAAGTAGCTATGGAGCTGATCTGTAAAATTGCCTGGGAAAACAGCTTTTCGGAAAAGATCGTCGACCTCTTCGTTGGATTCAGCTTCCAATGCCTTGAGTCGTAACTTATTAATATCTAGAAATCTATCGTAAATGTCCGTAGCTATAACAGCGAACTGGGGGACGCCTACCTTAATTTCAGGATATTTTTGTGAGAAATCGAAGCGACGCTTATGGGCGGTGAGGAAAGCCAATCCCCTGGCTTTACCTCCGATGGATCCGCTACCTATTCTAACGGCAGTGATCTTTGGATCATAAGTGTCTACATCGAAGTAACCAATATTGTCAAAATGTTGAAGGACTCGTTGTCGTTCAATGGCATCCAGTAAAATCTTGCGAAAATCTTCTGGGTCTTCAAAATCCTCAATATTTACTGGTTTAAGAAAATCAGCAAGATCAAAGTATCCTCGAACAGCCAACCAGTTTGAGAAATGATCTCGTCGTGCATGGTATTCAATGCTCTGAATTGGAACAGATTCCAGAGCAGCGTTTAGGGCATTTAGATGTCGAATTTTCGTAATGGTTTTTCCCTCTCTGGTACTAAATACCAGATCACCAAAACCACAATGCTTGATAACAAAATCCTGTAAACTTTTAATTAGTTGGGGAGAATATTTGGCTATGAAATAGGCGCCTAACTCCTTGGCAGTCTTTTCGTTACTGCCTTCCATAGATTGCATGATAATGGGCATGCTGGTGTTTTTCTTTTGAACAATTTTTATGAACTTTGCGCCTGCTTTTGGATCCAGTACACCATGACGTGGATAACGCACATCTGAAATAACAGCCAGGAGATTATTCTTATACAATCGATACAATTCCGTGGCTTCTTCAAAAGTGGATGCCAGCAGGATTTTTGGTCTCGATCGCATTCTGAACAAACGCAATTCGTCAGTATATTCATGTTTCATCAATTTTTGAGTCGTGTTGATGATCACGCTATATAGCATGGGTAAAAAGATGGAATAGTATTTGGGAGAGTCCTCAACCACGATAATGGCACGGGCTCCACCTTTGAGAATATCTCGGGGAGCATTCATCCGGTCTTCAATGTATTTCACGATCGTGGTGAAGATGTTTGAATCGCCATGCCAGATAAACGTTTTATCAATACCCTCGAGACTATCAACTCTTTGTGTGGCCCACTTATATTCTCGACGATTCGAGGCCAGCAAAATGACTGGAATGGATTCGTGCTTCTTTTTGATCTTGCGCCCAAGCTCAAATGGATTCATATCGGAGATACGTGTCATCGTGATCACCAGATCGTAATGCCGCACTCTCAGTTTTCTCAGAGCATGGTCACCCGTGGAGACTCTTGTGATTCTGGGTGCACTACTCAAATTCATATCCTGGTATTCGGTAAAGATCATTTCACCGAGACGTCCATCCTCTTCCAGTTTGAAGGCATCATAAAGGCTGGAGATCAGCAAGATTTCATGAACACGATGTTGCATCATATCTCTGAAACCGGGGCGTTGCTTGAGTGTGAGAACCTGATTAAACATGCTTTAAAATAGTTGAGATATCCTTATTAAAAATGCTCATTTGATTATTGTGGCGTAAGTCATCTAATTTAGTGTTGATCTTAATATTGGAAACACCGCAGTTTATTTAGGAATCCGCGCGTCCGCATTGTATTCTGATCCACTAAAAATTTCATCAGATTTACACGTATGAGCAGTAGCCGGGGGATTCGTAATATCTTCTTTACGAACTTTGTACACTTGGCACGCTGTTTGTCTTAAATATTTTGTATCAAAAACAAGGGGGATGAGATTGGGAGACAGCTATGAATTTTGGGATTCTGCATGAAAGTCGCTTGAATGAGAGGCGAGTCTGTTTAACACCCAGGGGAGCAACATCTCTCATTAAGAGAGGCCACAATGTTTTTGTTGAATCTGGTGCAGGTGTATCAAGTGGTTTCGCTGACCAGGATTACACAAACAAAGGCGCTCAAATCGTTTTCAGCTCGCAAGAAATTTATGGTCGATCTGATGTCCTTCTAAAACTTTTACCCGTCACTGAAGAATGTCTGGAACTCATGCTTGAAGGTCAGACTGTCCTTACCTTTCAACATTTGTCTGTGAGTTCACCAGAAGTATTTAAAGGCTTAGCCGAGAAAAAAATCACATTAATCGGTATGGAGATCATGGAAGAGGAAGATGGTTCCAGACCGATCCTCAATATCATGAGTGAACTTGCCGGTCAAATGGCACCCATCATTGCTGGAAATTATCTGGGTCGTGATCCCATGGGACGAGGCGTTCTATTGGGGAGTGTCCCTGGAGTTGCTCCTGCATCCGTTGTTATCGTTGGTGCTGGAATGGTAGGCACAAGTGCTGCGAAAGCTTTTATTGGCCTGGGAGCGCAAGTTCACGTTCTAGATAAAAATATTGATCAATTACGTACTATTAAAAATATGCTGGGTGACAGAGTAACTACAATCTATGCCAATCAACCAGCAGTTGAGAGAACCATTGCCTTTGCTGATGTCGTGGTAACATCCATTCTTGAGAGAGGCGCTCAAACACCCCAGATAATCACACGGGAGATGGTCAAAAAAATGAAGAATCTATCTGTCCTCATCGATTATTCTGTCGATGAAGGTGGTGCAAGTGAGACTTCACGACCTACTCTTCTTTCAGATCCCGTCTATATAGATGAAGGCGTTATTCATTACTGTGTTCCGAATGTTACCTCGGGAATAAATCGGACTACGTCCATTGCTTTATCCAATGTATTGTCTAAGTATCTTATACAGATAGCAGAGATGGGCATCGAAAAGGTGATGAAAGACTCCCACGTCCTCAAAAAGGGCTTATACACCCTTCAGGGACGAAATATGCAACCCGTCCTTAATCGCTTATTTGGAATCAAGATATAATGGCCTGGACTGAAAACTACCGCTCACGTATAGGAACTCCTGAGGAGGCCATGGGTCTCATAAAATCTCGAGATTCCGTCTATCTGCACGCCGGAGCGGCCACTCCTCAGCTTTTTGTTGATGCCTTTAGTAAGCGTGTGATGGAGCTGGAAGGTGTAACAGTCAGTCATATCCTGTCCCTGGGTGACGCAAAATATGTTACGCCTGAAATGGAAGGCCATGTCCGCCTTAATTCTCTGTTTACTGGAACAAATGTCCGAGAGGCAGTGAATGCTGGACGGGCAGACTGGACACCAATTTTTCTTTCAGAAATTCCTGGATTGTTCAAAAATGGTCACATCCCTGTGGATGTGGCGCTCATTCACGTGAGCCCACCCGACTCACACGGATTTTGCAGCTTTGGAGTGAGTACGGATACAACGATCGCCGCCTGCAAAGTGGCAAAAATTATTGTCGCCATGGTGAACCGGCAGATGCCACGAGTCCATGGAGATAATTTTATTCATGCCTCTAAGTTGGATTTTATCGTTGAGGCAAATGAGCCACTTTTTCAAGCTGCCAAAGTCGAACTATCTGAGCGTCATATGCTCATTGGAAAATATATCGCCAGTTTGATCGAAGACGGCTCAACCCTGCAAATGGGTATTGGGGCTATACCAGATGCAACCCTGTTTTATCTCAAGGAGAAGCGGAACCTGGGGATTCATACTGAAATGTTCAGTGACGGTGTCGTCGAGCTCGTTGAATCAGGTGTGATTAATGGCGAAGAAAAATCGCTACATCCTGGTAAGGTGGTTTCAAGTATCGTCATGGGCTCTCAACATGTCTACGATTTTATCCATGAGAATCCCTTTATGGAATTTCATCCCACAGATTATGTGAATGATCCCTATATCATTGCTCAGAACAATAAAATGGTGGCCATAAATTCATCCATCGAAATTGATCTAACGGGTCAGGTATGTTCAGATTCCATGGGACGTACCAATTTTTCTGGCATCGGTGGCCAGGTCGATTTTATGCGGGGGGCTTCCCGAAGTATTGGTGGGAGACCCATTATCGCCATGCCGTCAACTGCTAAACAGGGAACTCAATCCCGCATTGTATTAGATTTGAAACCTGGTGCCGCAGTCACCACCAGCAGGGGGGATGTGCATTATATCGTTACCGAGTTTGGTATTGCCCATCTGCATGGAAAAACATTAAGAGAAAGAGCCAAGGCTCTTATAGAAATAGCTCATCCAGATTTTCGTGAGGAATTGGAGCGACAATCATTTGAGAGCAAACTTTTACATTGAGAAAATATGAATCTTAGGAGGTTCTGAATATGGCTAAAGCTCGTGGACTAGTTGCAGTCAACATCGAGGAATGCAAAGGGTGCAATCTCTGCATCGTCGCATGTCCCGTGGATGTGCTGCACTTAGCAAATAGTTTTAATACGCATGGTTATAGTCCAGCTGAATATGATGGTGAAGGTTGTACGGGTTGCGGTATCTGTTTCTATGCTTGTCCAGAGCCAGGTGCAATTACGGTGTATAAGAATTGGGCTGAGGCTCAGGAAGCCTATATCTGCCAGACCAAGAATGTAGCGAGCAGATTGAAAGTTACCGATTCGGTGAAAGGACTGGCAGAATGTGAAGCCTGCGGTCAACAAGTTATTCTTAGCAATTTAAGAAATCTAAGTTTCGCGGAGTAGATTATGGCTAAACAATTTGTAAAAGGAAATGAAGCGATTGTCAAAGGGGCTATTTTAGCCGGTTGCCGCGCTTATTATGGATATCCCATTACCCCGGCAAGTGAGATTGCCCATGCTGCTGCAATGTATATGCCTCTGGTGGGCGGGACCTTCCTTCAGGCCGAAAGTGAAATAGCTGCCATTAATATGGTTTATGGTGCTGCAGGAACCGGTATTCGTGCTATGACCGCCAGTTCCAGTCCTGGTTTTAGTTTAAAGCAGGAAGGCATGTCATATTTGGCTGGTGCTGAACTCCCCTGTGTGGTTGTGGATATCATGCGCGGAGGTCCTGGTTTGGGAAACATCGCCCCTGAACAAAGTGACTATCATCAGGTGGTTAAAGGGGGTGGCCATGGGAATTACAAAAATATAGTTGTAGCTCCTAACTCTGCTCAGGAGATGTGTGACCTCACCATGCTGGCATTCGATCTAGCCGACAAATACCGAAATCCCGCTGTTGTTTTGGCTGATGGTTTTATTGGTCAGATGATGGAGCCAGTCGATTTCCCAGAACCGGTGGAAGAGTTTGCTGAGAAGAAATGGGCCATACGCGGTGTGGATGAGGATCGAATGAACCTTATCAGCTCCATAGAGCTTGATCCAGATGACCTGGAGCGACACAATCAAAAACTACAACGCAAATACGAGATAATCGAAAATGGTGAAACCCGTTTTGAAGAGTATCGTCTTGATGATGCAGACTTTATTGTGGTTGGTTATGGAATTGTTTCTCGCATGGTTCATACTGCCGTTGATCAACTGAGAATTGAAGGTGTAAAAGTTGGTATGTTACGGCCCATAACACTTATGCCCTTCCCAACAAGGCGTATTACCGAGCTGGCCGCTATGGATCATGTCAAAGCATTTAGTGTGATTGAACTGAGTAATGGACAAATGGTTGATGATGTTCGATTGGCTGTTAATGGCACAAAGCCAGTAGAGTTTTATGGTAGAATGGGTGGCAATGTCCCATCCATTAAAGAGTTGGTTCATGAGATCAAACGCATGATGAGGGTACTATGAGCGTCAAAATATTAGGTAAATCAGAGGGCTTCTACGACACTTACGAGCGGCGTCCTGGAAGCAATAAAGAACAAACCCACTATTGCCCTGGTTGTGGTCATGGAATCCTTCACAAACTGATTGCTGAGGCTCTCACAGACTATGAGGTTGCTGAAAATTGCATATTTGTAAGTCCCGTGGGTTGTAGCGTCTTTGCATATTACTACTTCAATGCCGGAAATATCCAGTCAGCTCATGGCCGAGCTCCTGCAGTAGCTACCGGTGTGAAACGTGCCCTACCTGAATCCATTGTCATCTCATATCAAGGTGATGGGGATCTGGCGGCCATAGGTGGTAATGAGATTCTACATGCTGCCAACCGTGGTGAACCCATGACTGTATTCTTTGTGAACAATGCCATTTATGGAATGACCGGGGGCCAAATGGCTCCTACAACACTGATTGGTCAGAAGACGACTACCACTCCTTATGGACGAACTCTGCAGAACGAGGGTTACCCTATCCGCATGGCAGAGATTATTGCCAGCCTTGAATCACCAGTGTATGTGGAACGAGTTATGATGGCCGATGTGCGTTCAAAAAATGCTGCTCGCAAAGCGGTTAGACGTGGTATAAAAAATCAAATCGAAAAAAAGGGTTTCTCGTTTATTGAAGTGCTGTCCACCTGTCCTACAGGTTGGAAGATGACGGCGCCCCAGTCTGAAGAATGGATCAAATCTACTCTGATGCAGAACTTTCCGCTGGGTGTATTTAAAGATATTGCCCAACAGGTTGAACCCTTGGATTTAAGTCAGAATCTTGCTACCCCCGCCAGAGTACCAAAACTGATTGGTCTGGATCAGGAGAAGGTAAATTTCGACTCAGCCTCGATGAAGCTCAGTGAGACCATTGACCAGGAAATTAAAATTGCCGGCTTTGGCGGTCAGGGTGTTCTCTCCCTGGGTGTTTGGCTCAGCGAGATTGGTATGCGACAAGATCTGGAAGTGAGTTGGATTCCTTCTTATGGTCCTGAGATGAGGGGGGGCACCGCAAACTGTCACGTCAAATTGTCCCGTGAGGCTATTGGATCACCTCTGGTTACCCATCCGACAGTGCTGGTTGCCATGAATCGACCCTCCCTTGAAAAATTTGAGGACGATGTTATTGAGGGCGGTGCCATTCTGTGGGATAGCTCGTTGATTGATATTGAACCAAAGCGTAAAGATATCACCAGAATACCTATTCCTGCAACTGAGATTGCCAAAGAATTAGGGAACACAAAAACCTCGAATGTTGTTATCCTTGGTGTACTGGCGGGATACTCAGATTTTCTAGATCCTATGGTGGTTCAGCAGGTTCTACCGCTTATCTTTAAGAAGAGACATCTATTAGAGATTAATCTGAAAGCTTTTCAGAAAGGTCTCGAACTGGGGAGGCAACTCTCAGACTAATATCCTCCTCAAAAATTTGGAGGTCACAACATGAAGTATTCCAAAATTTTAGTACCGACTGATTTTTCAGAGTCTGCGAAATATGCGCTACCATTCGCAGTTGATCTGGCGCAAAAGTACCAGGCTAGCCTGCATGTTTTGCATGTCGTGGAACCCATCGTAGCTCCTGTTGATTTTGCCTGGGGAACCTATAGCTATCCAGATATTGAGAAACAGCTCAGCGGATATGTTGACGAATCTCTGGCAAAGATAATGGAGGAGCAAATTCCTGCGGAAATCAAGAGTGATTCAACAAATCTGCATGGGAAACCCTGGCGCGAGATTGTCTCCTTCGCTAAGGAACAGGGGATGGATCTCGTCGTGATGGCCACCCATGGTTTAAGTGGGTTCAGTCACGCTTTATACGGATCAACTGCTGAAAAAGTTGTCCGCAAATCCCATTGCCCGGTCTTGATTATCCGTCACCCTGATGTAAAATTCGAGATGCCTTAGATCAACTTGTCATCTCATTGAGAATTGTACAAAATCAACTCACCTCAACAGTCACTTTAAACGTGAAACATTGATTAATTTGCATAAAAACACTTCATAAGGTCCCTGCTATGCACTGATACATAGGTAGTTACCGTATTCTACTATAGAGCAATTGGGTGTGATTAATGCACCATTCTATCAGGACTATATACTCAGATCACCTTGTATAAATAGCAATTCGTTTTAGTATTTATTCGCCTTTATTCTATCTTCTCCGCTTATGAATGACACCACAAGGGACAATCAAACGCATCATCTGATATCAAGTCTTGAGCATATCTATCAGCTCAAATCAATTCCAAGATCTGGATGGTTACAGTCGGGAATTGATGAACTTGGTGTGGAATCCATTGCTGCCCATAGTTACGGGATGTCAATACTCATACTCCATCTACGCTCTGAATTGCAATCGGCTGGAGTGAATGTTGAACGAGCATTAAACATGGCTCTCGTGCATGATATTGCTGAATCAATTGTGGGAGATATGACTCCACAGGACAATGTTTCGGAAGGGGCGAAATACGAAGCTGAATCTGTCGCATTTGAACAGATTGTCAGCGGTGTTCAACAGGGAGAATACTTCCTGGATCTCTGGGAAGACTTCGAGGCTATAAAATCTCCTGAGGCAAAAGTGGTGAAGCGTATTGACAAATTAGATATGCTGATTCAAGCCTATCTTTATGAAAAGAAATATGAAATAAGACTCGATTCTTTCTGGGAAAATATGGACGAATTGTTCAGGGAGAGCGAATCTGAGTCCATCTATACCTACATACGCTCAAATCGATTTGAATTAAAAGGGAACGAAGCATGAGGATGGTTGTTTTTGGAAAACTGATATTATTAGCATTATTAATAATCAGTCCGGTTATGGCTCAAATGCATGGTAGTATTAGTGAACAGGCTGCCAGCGATCAAATAGTCAGCCATGAAGGGGAGATGCATCAGGATGCAGAAGCTGGGCATCATAGCAGTTTGCCACCCGTTTGGTTAGTAGCTCCATTTATTATTTTGTTGATGATGATTGCTACGGGTCCACTTTTTTACCCCCATCTGTGGGAACATCATTATCCAAAATTTGCCATCACTCTGGGCGCTATCGTGGCCGTTTATTATGGGTTTCTGATGGATCATGGTGTGCTCAGTCTCATGCACACGCTTGAAGAATACATAGCATTTATTGCTTTGCTTACCGCTCTGTTTGTGGCTTCTGGTGGAATACTTGTCAAATTTAATGCAGCCGGCAAACCCTGGATAAATGGACTCATCCTTCTCGGGGGTGCCATACTCTCTAACTTTATTGGTACCACGGGAGCATCCATGCTGCTCATCAGACCATTCATGCGTTTAAATGAAGGTCGACTGAAACCCTATCACATCATCTTCTTTATCTTTATTGTAAGTAACATAGGTGGTGGTCTCACTCCCATTGGTGACCCCCCGTTGTTTTTAGGATTTCTTAAGGGAGTGCCTTTCTTTTGGGTGATTGGTCATGTTTGGCATATCTGGCTGGTCACGACCTTGTCTGTGATCGGTGTTTTTATGGTATTTGACATGAGAACCCCTGCCAGCAGTGTTGTACCTAAAGAAGGTAGGACATTAGAAATTCATGGTGGGAAAAACTTTATCTATTTGGCAATTGTCATCATTTCAGTATTCATGGACCCAGCTGTGATAGATGGTTTCCCCAGTTTACAGAAAATGTTCCATGTCCCTTTTGGAATCAGGGAAATCATCATGTTCAGTGTTGCCTTCATCGCTTATAAAACAGGGGATAAGGAAGCCTTAAAAGGAAATGAGTTCAACTTTGAACCCATAAAGGAAGTCGCCTATCTATTTATTGGTATCTTTGCAACCATGATCCCCGCCCTGCAGTTGATTGGGGCATATGCAAAGGATCATGCAGCCGAATTTACCGTCACGCGCTTCTACTGGTTTACGGGATCACTTTCAGGTGTTCTGGATAATGCACCGACATATTTAAATTTCCTGGCTGGATCCCTGGGTAAATTTGGTCTGGATATTGGTTCAATAAATGATGTGCAGCATTTTGCTGCTGGAGTTGATTCACCTGTCGCCGGAGATTCAAATTCAATAATTTACTTGATGGCTATATCTGTAGCAGCTGTGTTTTTCGGTGCCATGACCTATATTGGGAATGCACCTAATTTTATGGTAAAAAATATTGCAGAGCAGGCTGGCGTTGATGTACCCAGTTTTCTGGGCTACATCTTCAAATATTCTATTCCCATCCTGCTGCCGATCTATTTTATCGTCTGGTGGGTGTTTTTTAATCTTTAAAATTTTATAGCAGGAGAATAATAATGAGTAAAACCATTCAGCAGGCAACCGATGCCAAGGAAACGGGCTTCTTAATTAAAAATTCAATCTTTCTCCCATTCCATTTTGAATTATTAAGCGTCTGGATTGGTAAAGATATGTCGCTTTTGTCAAAACCTGAGCTGATTACCGACTTTAGCTATAAAAAGGGTGAAATATTTATTAGAGAAGGTGAAAGTTATACCAATCTCATCTTTGTTAATCACGGTGAGTTAAAACGAGAATATGGCCACTATAAAGGTCACATCATTCTTTATTGCACTGAAAAGGGAGATGATATCTTTGATAAAACCCGTAGACATTATATCAAATTGTCTTTTCACGATGATAGCAATAATGTTTATATGGAATTGATAGACGATCCTTTTAAACTTTAGGTAAAATGTAAATTCAGCCCGTGGAGTAAATTGAATTGATCAGTGCAGCTGTAACAGGATGCCTACTGTTTTCTGGAATTCTCCTGCAATTCTCTGGAAGATTCATCTCAGCCGCCCGGCAGCACCAATTAGCATTTGTATCAATAATCGTTCTTGTTGCAGGCATTTTTCCACAACTCTACTTACCGTTGGTTGCCCCAGGCATAATTTTCCATCTTGGTCTGATGCTTTTTTCACTACACTTGAGTGCCTATTATTCAGGAACCTCGAAGAATTCAGCTCATATATATTCGTTAATCCTCTATCTGGCTACAGTCGTGCTTGCTCCAGTATCACTCCAGCTGTTTATTGAATGGAGCTTATTCAGGTTTCTTATCATGGGTGGATGCTGGCTGGTCCTCCTGGAGCTTGAAAGAACTGTAGCAGATAACTCTTATTCACTCAGCACCGTTGAGAAGAACCTCTTATGGGTCTGGTTCGTCTCAGCTGTAATGGGTTTGTGGGAGCGTCAGGTTCAATTGCTCCCCGATCTATTCTTTCTGATCATCCTTGTGGTCCACCTGGAAAAACGATGGCCTAAATTAAGCGTTCCAGCACCCCTGATTGTCCTCTATGGCATATTAATGGTCTGGTATGGACATTTCACTCTTTCAGGCATTCCTGGCCATATGCTGGATATATCAAACGTTTATCCACCCTCAAATACACAACTTATCCTCATTGGGTTAGCCATGATTGGATTGCTGGTGTTTGGACTCCGCAGCAGGAGTATTTCCAAGCAATTTTTGTATTTATTCCTTGCTCAGGAAATGCTATTGGTGGGAACAGGTCTTGAGAATTTCTTCCAGCCATCACAAGAACTGATAGGGTTGCTAAGAATTCTTCTCTTCGTCTCATTGGTAGGCCTCTTTGTCATGATAGAATCCAAAGAGAATGAGGGCTTGGACAAAGGGAGGCTATCCGGATTGGTATTTGAGCGTCCGCGATTCACAGTCAGTGTAGTACTTGTCTCACTATTTTTTGCATTTTACCCACTGGTATATATTGCCGGTGATTCCTTCACCGTGCAGGCTATGCTCATTGGAATTGTAGTCGTGAGTGGGGGATGGACAGCTAATCTCATCCAAATCCTTTTTACGCGGGTGGATCGCAGCTATCGAATTCTTAGACCATCTCTATCCATTTGGTCTTCAGTTGTATTTACTATCTTATGGGCAGCGGTTGTACTGCTGGAGATTGTAAGTAGAAATATTTTAAGTTGATGGATGTTATCAAGAGAGGTAATTCACGATGAGACTCACAAAAATTTATACGCGCTCAGGGGATAAGGGAAATACCCGCCTGGCAAATGGCGAAGAAGTCTCGAAGGACTCTCTACGGGTAACCGCTTATGGAGAGGTCGATGAGCTGAATAGTGTCATCGGTTTTGCACTTACCCAAGGTCCTGATACAACGCCTGCTCAGTTTCTGTCTGATATTCAACATACCCTATTTGACCTGGGAGGTGAATTGGCCTCTGCGGGAATGATTACAAGTCTTGTTTCGCCACAACAGGTGAAGGTTCTGGAACAGCATATCGACGAAATAAATGCTGATCTTCCTCCCCTAGATGAATTTATTCTGCCTGGCGGATCAACCCCTGCAGCAGCGCTACATCTCGCCCGCACTGTTTGTCGCAGGGCAGAACGCGCTATTATCACTTTGGATCGAACTGAAGCAGTTGCTGCTGAAATCATCCAATACATGAATCGTCTCTCAGATTTACTATTCGTCATGGCTCGCTATGAAAATCATCGCGCTGGTAATCAAGAAGTCTATTGGAAAAACCCGCGTAAATAATACTTAAAATCTGATTTAATTATTGATAATGAATTCCTTTGCATATCGGAATGTATGAAATAGATTACATTGTGAATGAAATAAAATACATAATGATAAAAATATACTACAATATGATTGAATTACTGTTCATTCAGAGCAAGAAAGGGTATGAAAAATGAATGTTTGGTTAATTGTAACATTGTCGCTGGGATTTGTTGTCAGCGCTCTGGGGATTTATCTCGCCGTAAGAACGCTGCAAAAAATGAGGACGGGTCAATTTAATAGTGAAGGAGATGGAGCTGCTGATGACGTCTCAATGGCAATCATACAGAAACGCTCATTGTGGAATATTTTATCCATGTTCATAGGTATTTGCATCATGACCTGGTTATTTTGGGGACACTCAGTTTCAGATTTTTTCCAGAATACATCACTGAGAATCAGTCTCACAAGCGCCCTCACGCTCACACTTCTCGTCAACTTGTTTTTGATGCTACCCACTTCCAAGCGTGGAAGCTGGTCCAAGATGTTCGATGAGCGAGACGAACTTGTTCTGCAGAGAGCAGGTGCATATCAGATATCGGGGATCCTGCTTCTGAGTGTTGTTTGGACCTTTGGTCTCACAGAATATTACTGGGATGCAGGAAGTATACCCATAGCTATTCCCTATATCATGTTTTGGTCAAATCTTCTGATGGTTTTCTTTAGCCGGTCTATCGGAATTGTATATGGCTATTGGTGGATTGATCGCTATGGGAACTGATATTATACTCAACAATATCCGCAAATGCAGATTTGAGAAAAATGAGATGACTCAGCAGGAATTAGCTGATGCAGCGGGATGTACGCGCCAAACAATTGTTGCCCTGGAAGCTGGACGCTATACACCATCCCTGGGTCTGGGGTTTCGTATCGCTCGAATATTTGACAAAGGATTGGAAGATATATTCGAATATCGTGAACCTTAGAGAATTGTCAACTCAGATTTTATGATATAAGCATGACCCATTACCTCATCCTCAATAAATCGAGCAATCGATTGAAATCTTGAGTCAAGATAGGATCTGTCTGTTGAGAGCATAGCAACAGCGACTGATGCATGTTGCCACTTGTCCAGATGGTCAAACTCAGAAACTGAAACATTGTAACGAGATCGTAGTCTATCCTTCAAGCTTTTTATCACACTACGCTTTTGCTTCAAACTCTGAGCAGCAGGCAGGTGCAGTTCAATCTGTAAAATGCCAGTGAGTAACATCGAAGAGCCTCATCCTGATTATCTAAAGTCTGTGTTTGAACAAACTGATTTCCGCTAGAATGTGGGGGTGGATGCTGGGATTGGCTGCAATGATATGACCCGCAGTCAAATCCAGGTCCTCACCCCGAGGTCCTGATACGAGACCTCCAGCCTCTGTTACCAGCAAGGCACCAGCAGCAATATCCCATGGTTTTAAACTAAATTCCCAGAGTCCGTCCAATCGACCACAAGCCAACCAGGCCAGATCAATTGCAGCTGAACCGGCTCGTCTTAGTCCCTGAGTTTTTCCATAGATTGAAGTCCAAAGCTCCATATTGAGCTTGAAATAATCATCGTTAAAATATGAAAATCCTGTAGCCAATAGGCATTTTTCCAACTCTTGAGTTTTGCTCACTGAAATGGGCTCCTCATTAAGAAAGGCGCCTCGGCTCCTACCTGCGGTGAAGAGCTCTTGCCGATTTGGATCATAAACTGCTGCTGCAAAAAGTTTATCTTCAAAAAGAATCCCTATGGATACGGCGAAGACCGGGAATCCATGAACAAAATTTGTGGTCCCATCGAGAGGATCAATAATCCATTTATAGGGGGACTGAGTCAATGTGGCTCCACTACCTTCTTCGGCCAATATCTCATGCTCAGGATAAAGTCGATTAATCTCCGACACGATATAGTTTTCAGAGGCTTGATCCACCTCAGTCACCATATCGCGGGCACTCTTGTATGAGATGTGTCTTTCATTTGAGCTCAAGGTGAGGATGAGTTCACCGGCAGACCTGGCAATGGAGCCAGCGTTTCGAATGAGTTGGTCGTGAAAATTGGTCATGGAACTCGCTATTTAGTAAATAGATTTATCTATAAGGGACATGTTCCTGATTGAAGTATTCTGCACTCATCGTCTTCAACTTTTTGGACAGTAAAATAATTGCCACCAGGTTGGGTAGAGTCATGAATCCCAAGGCTGCATCTCCAAATTTCCAGACTGCATCCAGACCAGCAATTCCTCCCAAAAAGACGAAGAAAACGTAGACTGATCGATAGGGAAGAATGGCTTTGGGTCCAAACAGATATTCAGTGGAACGATCACCATAAAACGACCAACTAATTGCAGTTGAGAGCGCAAAGAGCAGAATAGATATTGTGATAATCTTATCACCCCAGCCAATCATCCAGTTCAAGCCTTCCTTAAATGCAAAAGAAGTCAATAAGCTGCTATTCAAGAGTTCACGTCCTTCGAAAACACCTGATGCAACAATTGAATCGGCCAGGGTTGCATCATCGACGCTAATCCGTACAAAAAATTCTGTGTGTTCCCAGGCGCCCGTAGAGATGATGGCCAATCCAGTTAAGGTACAGATAAGGATGGTATCGATAAACGGCCCCAGCATGGCTACAGCACCCTCACGTACGGGTTCATTGGTCTTGGCAGTGGAATGAGCAATTGCGGCACTACCCTGACCAGCCTCATTGGAGTATAATCCTCGTTTAATACCGTGGAGCATCACCAGCAATACACCACCCCCAACGCCACCTGCCATGGCCGGAGGATTAATGGCCATTCTGAAGATCAAGCCAAATGAATTTCCAATTTGATCAAAATGAGAAAGAAGAATAAGCAGAGCAGCAGCAATGTAGACTCCTGCCATAATGGGGGCGAGGTATCCAGTCACTTTTCCAATACGCTTGATACCACCAATAATCACCAAACCCACCAGAGTAGCCATAATCAAACCGTTAATAATTTGTTGCACAGAAACTTCAAATCCTTCGAAAACTCCGTGTTTAAGGGTAAGCCAGTGTGTTGACCCCACCAGTTGAGATACTTCAGAGTAAATCTGATCTGAAACGGTGAAGGACTGGATCGCATTACCAGTTGCCATGGAACAGATGATGGTGAAGGCAGCGAATGCCACTGCCAGCCAGCGCCAATTCTGCCCCAGACCATTTTCAATAGTATACATGGGACCACCGGCAGTGTCGCCGTTGACATCCATTTCTCTATATTTTAGGGCGAGCGTACTTTCAGCAAATTTCAAGGTGGTGCCAAAAAAAGCTGTGATCCACATCCAGAGCAGGGCTCCAGGTCCACCATAATAAATGGCAATTCCTACACCGGCGATATTTCCAATTCCAACCGTGGCTGAAAGGGCTGTGGTTAATGCCCGGAAATGATTCAGATCGCCTTCATCCTCAGGGTTATCATAAATACCCATGGTGACTTGAACCCCATGCCAGAAGCGTTTGATCTGAGGAAAGCCAAGATATACAGACACATAAATTCCCGAGCCAACCAGAGCCATTACCATAAATGGAACCGCTCGCTGGGAGGGAAAAGACCAGATTGCATCGAAGAAATCAACCCCGAATGCATATAAGAAAAATGAGATTGTTGCAAATGCAAGAATACCAGCAGTAGATCGTTTCATGAAAAACCCTTCTGTGAATAACAAGTGGTAGTTATTTGTGGCTTTATTTTAAAGCGGATCAGATAGAGGGAAAGGAAAAAGTTAATGAAATGTTCGATTCGTTGGCAATCCTGCTGAAAAAGGGAAAATCCCCCTCTCGCGGAGAGGAGGATTTATCAGATTCAATTATTTTATCAGGTTGAGCTTGATTGAGTTTGAAAGCGAATTTGAATATAAAATCGCATAGTAAATACCACTACTCACAGTCTTACCCTGGGTATTGGTCCCATCCCAATTTGAAATGTAATTACCTGCGGTGAGATGATCATCAATGAGAGTTGCCACGATCCGACCGCTGATATCATAAATACCGAGCCTCACGCCACCTGAAAATTCCAGGCTAAAAGGGATCGACGTGGATGGATTGAATGGATTAGGGTAATTGTTCCCAAGTGAAAATGTGGCAGGAACTTCAATCAAGTGCTCTGTAGAGACCCTATCCGGTGAATAGTAGACAATCTGACTGGGGAGTGCCCCCACATTAAAACTGGAATGGATCGCTCCCTCTATTGAAAAAATTGTTACCAGATCAGGTGCCACAAAATCGCTTGATCCAACCAGCATAAGATCATCTCTAACAGAATGGCTGTAAATACCGCTTATATCTCCAATGGCTCCATCAAAATTCAGACTCAAATCTTCGTTTAGAGGCACAATAGAATTACCAAACGTGCGATATACTGATCCGTATATAATATTTAAATCTGCTGTGAAATTTGTGTAGAGACCATGATCGAGGGTTGCCACAGTGTGATTACCTAAATCGATCCTGGATGTACCGGTAAAGGTCTCCCAGGCATCATTATAATAAAGAGATGTCACAAAAAGTTGATCACCAAGTATTGCCAGGGCGCCAGGTTCCTCTATGACATCATAGGTATGCGTAAGCTCTGGTGTATTTCCGGATAAATCAAATCTGAGTACCTTATTCGATGCACTCCAGTCACTCTTCATGGCAATGCTCACAAACATTTCATCCTCCACGATGAGGATTTGCTCAGGTAAAGCTCCCAGTAAGATAGTATCGATTAGAGTATGGCTCTCCAGATTTACTACAAGCAGACCACCAACACCCCAACTGCTGATGTATCCCAGACCGGATTCACGATGAATCGCCATAAAACGTGGATTGGAATCAGGAATTTCAATATCTCCTGAATGGGTCCCACCTGATTCAAGATTGATGATACGTATTTCGTGTGAGCCATTCATAACGACATACAGGGTATGGTCGTGTAGAGTGAGAGACTGTCCCACGTCTCCAAGCGGATTGCTGGATGCGTTCCAGATGAGTGGGCCTTCAATGTTTTGAAGGGATTCATCAATTGACCAGAGCGAGGCATTGGCCTGGCCAAAATTACCCTCACACAACACATAATATTTACCAGCATGGAGAGAAGAAAGTGTGAGAATGAGCAGGACGGATATTATGAGACTAGATTTTGGGTGTTTCACAGAATTGAAGTCTTTCGTTGACGGTTATTGAGAAAATTTTGTGGATATTCTATAAGAGCGACCAGGTTCGGGATAGCCCTTGATAGTTTCATAATATGTGTCTTCCAGATTATCAGCAGCAATGACAAGTGTCAGGTGACCCAGCTTGCTATTCCAGGTATGCGAGATGCTACCAGACCATAATCCTGCTGCATCGATGATAACATCCTCTGGATAGCCGTACATGCTGATGCGATCTGAGACAAAATTATACTGCATATTGATCTCAAGCTGCGAGGGGGTCCAGGTAAAGCCCAGGGCGGAGGTTTGTTCCGGGGCGTATCTCAGGGGCAGATTTCGCTCATGATCCAATGTTTGAATGATGCTGTAATGCGCAAAAGTAGAGAAATGATGTCCGGGTAAATCGAATTGCCACAGTGCTTTACGGCTCTCCCGAGTGGCAGACTGAACGTTACCTGGCTGCCAATACGAGAGTACGGGCATCCACTGGATCAGGTTGTTGCTTGCCTTCTTCTGCCATTGGAGATGTAAGGAGCCGAAGTATCCGAAATCGAAAAGGGATTGCAGGGTAGTCACTTTAGTTTCTTCTGGTCTCAAATCTGGATTTCCACCAGGCTCCCAAAACTGATCATTAAAACTGGGATATTTGAAAACTTCTCCCTGACTCCATGCCACCTGGGTAAGAGGACCCCATTGGAGCGGGATTTGAATTTGAAAATCGTTGAGGAATTCCTTGTACAGTTGAGGGCTATAGTGAAATTTCAACGTCGGTGTGACCCTTATATTTTTCAAAATGAGTAATGTGGGAGCCAGTGAGCCACTATACGTATTACGCGAATGATTAGAAGTACTGCTACTCGTGATTTTGTCCAGATTGTAGCGCACATCAGAATTCAATTCCAATCTTTTGCCAAAATGCTGTTCATCTTTCAGATTAATATAGTAGCCCTGCAAGCGATGATCACTTCTCACATTCAAATATGGATTAACATACTTTTCTTCTGAGTTCCGTACAGCAAAATGGAGGTGACTGCTCCCATTATGACGAATCCACCCCAGGCTGGAACCGAGGAGTGTCAGTTGATCATTTCGATGGGAAATAGTATCAGGAGACCAGAGTAATCCGGCGACACCCCTGGACTGACGTGAGCTCATAGCTGTGAGTTGCCAATAGAGGTCAGATCTGATCATTTTACGCAGTGTTATTGCTGCAAACTGTTGGTCAAGTTGGTTGTTCTCACGACGACTCTGATTACCATCCCAAATGACGGGATAATTCCCGTCTTCACGTCGTTGGCCCAATTGGAATGAAGTCCAGAATCCGGAGATCTGCTTGTTGAGATATATATCAAAGGCCCGATGGCCAAAACTTCCTTGACTGAGATTAAGGTGGGTTCGCTGAGCGCCAGTTTCAAGTTTGACCACACCATCAATACCGCCATCTCCAGATTGGGTTATATCGTAGGGGATGTAGCTCATGCTTTCAATAAAGGGGAGAGGCAATTGTGAGAGATCGGCCTCACCATTCTGGGCCGAGCTAATATCAATACCGTTTACCAGAACAAGGGTGTGTGAACTGGGACCACCATCCATGCTCAGGGTACTAATTCCCGCGGGTCCACCATAACTTTTGATTGAAATGCCAGGAATCCGAGCCAACATATTTTTGTGGTTTATAGCCACTGAGCCCTGAGTTTTAGTGTGTTGGCCCAGGACGGCCAAATTCTGATTAGATTTTGCGTCTGCTTCAACCTCAACTGCTTCCATCATAAGAATATCAGGTGTCAAATGGATAGTTCGGGAGTGGAAGATATCGTCGACAAGCAGCATTTTGGTTTTATACCCGATGCGTTGAATGAAGACGGAATCATTCTCAGCGAAAGTTGAGCTATAACTGAAGTGACCGTATTCATCTGAGAGGAGAAATACCTCTGACTCCTGAAATATCAGGGATACATATGGAATGATTTGACCATTGAGGTCAAGGGTCTGACCTTGTAGAAATAGATTATTGGAATTTGATTCTGTAGAAAACACGAGGGATGGGAATAGAACAATTGTAGACAGGGCATAAAAAAAGCCCCGTCTCAAGTTGGGGCTTACTTTCGAATGTGTCCTGATTCTCAGGCGCATCATGCCGGTCCCTTTTCTCGCGAAGGTTCATGGAAATTCTCTTAGGCAAGTATCCTGACTTCCAGATCATCCTCTGCTGATGCCTTCCCTCTATCCGAAGTGGCTAAAATAATGAATCATTCGATTCATTATGGTATCAGCATTGTCCCTGGTTACAGTAGCGCGACTGTGCCCGACTTTCACGGGCTTCCTTGTGCTATGAGATGTTTACAAAAATCAGTGTTATGTTATCCGATGGTACAGGCTTTGTCAATCGATATGTTTAATACATCACGAATTTGGCGAGTCTACCATCCAGACCACCATTTCTCAGCGGTCGTTTCCACTCAGGACGCAGACCAATATTCTTCAGGTATTTCCGTTCACCAAAATAGATATAGGCTTCACTTCCAGCACATTTCTGCTTGAGCCAGTCGCCCATTTCCTTATACATCGTAGAAAGATCTTCTCCAGTTTGTAGTCGAATACCATAAGGCGGATTCATGACCAGAGTGGCTCCCTGGGGAATCGTAATTTCCTTATAATCTTTACGATGGGTGTAAATTTCAACGCCACGAGGTAGATGGGAGAGATTGCGCTTGGCCACTCTCAGGGCACTGGGGTCAACATCCGATGCCTGAATTGGTATATCCTGCGGGGCCTCAAAGGCACCATCCATCTCTTTACGTACATGTGTCCAGAGTCCCTTGTTGAAATCAGGCATTTTCATAAAACCAAATCGTTTCCTGAAATAACCTGAAGGGAGATTCGTGAGAGACATATAGGCTTCAGCCGGGAGCGTTCCTGAGCCACACATGGGATCGATAAATGTTGTCTTACCTTCCCATTTGGTCATTTGAACAATAGCTGCGGCCAGAGTTTCCTGCATGGGAGCTTCCACGGTATCCAGTCGATAACCCCTGCGATGCAATGAGCCTCCACTGGTATCCAGACTGATGACAGCCCGGTTGTTCTCAATATGAAGATTAAACCAGATGTCTGGGTATTTTGACTCCACGTTGGGTCGACGTCTCAGCTTCTCACGAAAACGATCCACAATGGCATCCTTCAGCTTGAGGGAGGCATATTGCGAATGAGTAATAGCGCTATTACTGACCTGAGAAAAGATGGCAAAGGTCTGATCAGGAGCGAATAGCTCCTCCCACGGGATTCCCATGGCTGTCTTGTATAGATATTTTGTGCTGTGACAATCGAAGGAGATCAGGGGTGCTAAAATTCTGGTAAGCAGTCTCGAACCATAATTGATTCTGTATATGGCTTCAGCATCTGCGGTAAACTGCAACCCTCTGAATCGTTGATTGACTTTAGTGGCACCAAGATTTTCAATCTCAGTAGCGGCCATTTCCTCAAGACCATTGGCTACCTGAGCAAAATAGCTATTCGTTTTCTGATATTGAAAGGTCATCAATCCTCAACTCGCTTTTCTTTTCTCATCTGAGAAAGGCGCTTGGTGGGATCGAGCTCCATTTTTCGGATGCGGATATTTTCAGGTGTGATTTCAACCAGTTCATTCTCAGAAATAAATTCGATGGCCTGATCGAGTGTGAGCAAATGCGGCTTGCGGAGTGTCACCGTAGCATCAGCATTAGCACTTCGCATATTGGTCAATTTCTTCTCACGGGTGATATTCACATCCAGGTCTCCTGGACGATTCCGTTCTCCAATCACCATTCCACCATAAACCTGGGTTCCGACTTCAACCTGAAGTTCACCACGATCTTCCATGCTCAAACTGGCGTAGCCCGTGACCTTCCCTGGACGATCAGAAACCAGCGCTCCAGTATTTCTTTGGGGGATGGGACCAAACCATGGCTCATAGCCTTCCATGATGGTATTCATGACACCAGCACCCTTGGTATCTGTCATGAATGTGGTCCTAAAACCAATGAGTCCACGGGATGGAATGCGGAACTCAAGATTAACACGTCCACTCCCATGGTTAATTATATTCACCATGCGCCCCTTGCGAATGGATAATTTTTCAGACATCACGCCAACAAATTCCTCAGGAATATCGAGATAAAGCATTTCGACTGGTTCTGAGATTTTTCCGTCTATTTCCTTGGTGATGACACGCGGTTTAGAAACCATAAATTCATAGCCTTCGCGTCGCATGGTTTCTATGAGTACTGCCATCTGTAGTTCCCCGCGTCCTCTGACTTCAAAAGCGTCTGCACGACCCTTGATCTGCTCAATTTGCAAGGCGACGTTCAGTCGCATTTCCTTTTCCAACCGTGCAAGGATATGTCGAGAGGTCAGATATTTACCATCCTGACCAGCAAAGGGGCTGGTATTCACGTAAAAAATCATGGAAACCGTGGGCTCGTCTACATGGATACGTGGTAGCAGTGCGGGATTCTCAATGGAGGTAATGGTATCGCCAATGGTAATGGTATCGATACCTGCGAAGGCGATAATGTCACCTGCTTCAACTTCCTCAACCTGCTGACGACGAAGTCCCTCAAAAGTATACAGGGCAGAAAATTTCACATTGGGAGTCTGCTTGTGTTCACCTGCCAGGAGATAGTTGGTACCCATCTTGAGCACACCGTTCTTCAGGCAACCGATAGCGATTTGACCGACATAGGCATCATAATCCAGGTTGGCGATGAGAAATTGTGGGACATGATCATCAATAGCTTCAGGTCCCTGGATGTAGTCAATGATAGTATCGAATAGGGGACGGAGATCAGTTGAATCGTCGCCAAGTTCAGTGTGTGCCACACCATCCTTGGCGATAGTATATAAAATCGGGAAGTCGATTTGCTCTTCAGTAGCATCCAGATCAATAAATAGGTCAAAGACTTCATCGATGACTTCGGCGATACGCGAATCAGGCCTATCTATTTTGTTAATGACCAGAATGATACGCAGATTTTTTTCAAGGGCTTTCTTGACGACAAAGCGAGTCTGGGGTAGGGGACCTTCACTGGCATCAACCAGTAACATGGCACCATCAACAAGGTTTAAACCTCGTTCAACTTCGCCGCCAAAATCGGCGTGTCCCGGTGTGTCAATGATATTTATTTTTACGCCATTATACTCAATAGCAGTATTTTTTGCGCTAATCGTGATACCTCGTTCACGCTCCAGATCCATATTATCCATGACTCTATCAGTAAGTGCCTGATTATCACGGAAAATGCCGCTCTGCCGGAGCATACCATCAACCAGGGTTGTTTTTCCATGATCAACGTGGGCGATGATGGCGATATTTCTAAAATTTTCTTTGCGCATTTATGTCCTCTCAACGTGGATTTCCCCATCGGAAACACCACAAAAATAAATAGTTAAAAAAAGCGCGTGCAGGATGCGTTCTAACAGGACTGATTACAACGAAAAAATGAGTTCCCCTAGTCTTTAAATCGAATTAAAGCAAGCCGTTGGATTGTTTGGAATGATTGATTAGTTTAATGCCGAATAAAAAAATATGTTGGTATTGATATAGTTGGGAGGCTTACAATGGCTGAAATGTATCTTGAAATGATAGAACTCTTTTTTATTGTCGGTAGTTTTTTGGCAGTTGTGGTAGGAGTGATTTTATTCTTTAAACCAGAAATGATTCAAAGGTGGTCTCATTTAGGTAATAAATGGTTTTCGAGTTCAAAGTGGACCAAACCGCTGGATGTTGTGCATGAGACAGATTCATTCTATTTCAGAAATCACCTTCCCGTAGGCGTGATAATGATGATAGTATCTCTGATTGGATTATTCCTAATTATAAATCGAATGCCTAGTGCCGATGAAGTTCTTGCAACCACGAGTAATATTGAAGTAGGAATGAGTTTAGGGATCCTCCTTGAAGCTTTAAAGTGGTTTCTCATCGTCAGTATCATATCGGGATTCCCTGTGTGGGGTTTCTTAGCATTTGCCCCTGACAAATTGAAAAGTATCAACAAAAAGCTTAATACATGGGTCTCTGCAGGTCTCATATTGCTTCCTCTGGAAAAGATGAATCATGGCTTTGATAATTTCGTACTCCATTACCATAAGTTTTTTGGGACTATCTTTGTGCTTGGAGCGGCTTTTATTCTTTTCAAATTCCTGGGGTGAGTAATAACACCGAAATCAACAATTCAACACTTCATTTCATCAGTCAAGTATGAGTAAAAAAGTTTATGCCGTATTTCAGGGGCATCAGCCTGGAATTTTTAACTCCTGGGATAAAGCCTCTCTCCAGGTAAAAGGTTTTAAGGGCGCAAAGTATAAAAGTTTCGCCGAGAGGATTGAAGCTATCGAATGGCTTCGAGCATGTGTTCTAGCTGCAAAGGAACCTGTGGCGCAACAACTCATAGATCTTATCAAGACTCAAACTGATAATGGCTCAGATGGATCAAAATCATCATCCCCATTTTCCAATGGAGAAATAATCATTCATACCGACGGTGGCGCGTCTCCCAATCCAGGGGTAGGGGGATATGGGGTAGTCTTGCAAAAGGGCAGCAAACGCAAAGAATTATCAGCCGGTTATAAGCTGACTACCAACAACCGAATGGAGATGATGGCCGTAATTGTTGCATTGCAGGCGCTGAATGAATCTTCCAAAGTCGTCTTGCATACGGATTCAAAATACGTGGTAGATTCCATATCCAAACTTTGGGTCTATGGCTGGAAAAAACGAGGTTGGAAGAAGTCGGATGGAAAGCGTCCTGAAAATGTAGATCTGTGGGAGGCGCTCATCGGTTTACTCGAGGGACATCAGGTAGAATTTCGCTGGGTCAAAGGTCACGCCGGCAATACCGAGAATGAGCGCTGTGACGCCCTGGTAGCTGAGGCCAGGAAGAATATAAATCTGTTGGTAGACTCAGGGTATAAATCGAGCTGATACTTTAAAACCTTAATTGGGGAAGGCAGGTTGTATCATGAAACAATTTCTCTGGATAAGCATTGCTGCTGGATTGATCCTTTTAAGTTGCAGCAGTCCCGAAAATCTTACGCCCCAGGTTGACAAGCCAATCAGACTTCCTGGAATGCCGGCGACTTCTGATTCTGTCGATATTTCAGAACCCGATGGTCTCATTGGAGTTGATCCAGAAAACACTTCTGGGTCATTCCAGCTCCTGGATAGCACTGGGGTTGTAAAAATTAAGCCCAATCAAGAGTAGCATCTGTTCTGACGGGCTTCGGGATACCCAAAACGAAATTATGGAATAAAAAAAAGCCGGTGCTCCTAGGAGACCGGCTTTTTATAAATTCTTTAATTTAAAGAATTATACAGCAGTAACGTTCTCTGCCTGTGGACCTTTTTCGCCCTGTGTAACATTCAAAGTAACGTTTTGTCCTTCTTTCAATGATACGTGTCCTGAAC